>CAYRJG010000041.1:1720-15350 GCA_964424525.1 uncultured Ruminococcus sp. | reverse complement strand
TTTAACTTTCAATTTTCAATTTTCAATTTTCAATTTCCAAGGTATAATTATGGACAGTTTAATACTTGAACCCTTAAAATATTACAAAACAGACGCAAAGGCACGACACCGTGACAACATAAACGCGCGTTTTGACGAGCTTGTGGCAACAAGCGGAATTGACGTTGAACGGAACCGACAGACGGTCAAACGTTACGACGCCGAGATGGAGAAGGTCAAGAAGGTATCAAAAAGGCTTGGGTGGTATAAATTCCTCTACGTTTTCCTTATTATAATAGGAATAGTAGGCGTTTGCATTTTGCTTTTCAGCTTCGTTGACCCCGAGATGGTCGGCACGGGCGCACTTATTGCAGGCGCGGTTATGGCGGCTCTCGGCTTTATCCTTGCATTTACCGTTGTAAGAAAAAAGAAAAAGAGCATTGAAAAAGAAAAGCAAAAGCTTCTTGACGCGGCAAACAAGATAAAGGCAGAGGCACTCGCCCAGATGGCACCTCTCAACGCACTTTTTGACGGGCTTGACACTCTAAAACTTATTGAAAAGACAACACCCGAGATAAAATTTGACACGGGGTACTCCTGGGAGCGTGAGCGCGAGCTTATCGAACGTTTTGACTACATTGACCTTACCGACGATGAAACGACGGTGACAGGTATTCTTTCCGGCAGAATATTTGACAATCCCTTTCTTTTCGAGAGATACGTTTCTCACGATATGGGAACTCAAACCTACACCGGAACAAAGACGATACATTGGACTGAAACCTATCGCGACAGCGATGGCAGAATGAGAACGCGCACGCGCACGCAGGTGCTTACGGCAACGGTCATAAAGCCGAAGCCTTACTACACCGAGCATACTCATCTAGGATTCGGCTCACAGGCTGCCCCCGACCTTTCATTCTCGCGCCGCGAGTCGGACACCGACGAGCTTTCCGAGCGCGCTCTTGAAAAGCGAATCAAGGCGGGCGAAAAGAAGCTTCAAAAGCAAGCGGCAAAGGCTATGAAGGAAGGCCGCGATTTCCAAGAGATGGCGAACAGCGAGTTTGAGGTTCTCTTCGGTGCGAAAAACCGAAACCACGAGGTACAGTTCAGACTTATGTTTACCCCTCTCGCGCAGAACAACACGGTTGATTTATTGCGCGAAAAGGACGGATACGGTGACGATTTCAACTTTATAAAGCAGGGCAAATACAATATTATAAAGTCGAAGCACGCGCAGAGCTGGGAGATGGATTTATCGCCCGAAAGATACCGTTCACACTCGGTTGACCTCTCGCGCGAGGCGTATCTGGCCTTTAATGAGAATTATTACAAATCTATATTCTTTGATTTTGCACCGCTGATTGCCGTGCCCGCTTATCACGAGGGACCTGTGGAATCGATGGATTCGCTTAACAGAGATTATCCGAGCTATTACACAGCATACGAGCACGAGATACTTGCAAATGCAATAGGCGACAAGCATTTTGCACACGAACAAAGTGCCACCCGTGCGATTTTAAAGACCGATATGCTGGAGCATTCGGGCGGAGTTGACAGAGTAAGAGTAAACGCTTACTCCTACCGCACGGAGCCGAGAATCGATTTCGTGCCGACTCTTGGCGGTGACAGACGAATTCACGCAGTACCCGTTCCGTGGCTTGAATACATACCTATAAAAAGGTCAACCGATATGGTGGTTTCATCCGTCGGTGCATCCGAGCGCGACATAGCCGCTGACGGTGGCATTCCCTACTCTGCTCTTCGCGACGGTCTTCTTGCTTACGCACCCGGAGAGAAAATCACGATTGCAGAGTCGATGAATATTTTCAAGAGATACACTAAAAACTAAATATAATATAAAGGAGATTAAAAAAATGGCTAATATGCTAGACGAACTTAACCCCCAAATTCGCGAGGAGGGGCTTGACACAAACGTTATCGCGAAAAAGCTCCCCGTTACGGTTGGAGTCGGCTCAACTATTTTTGAGATAATGCTTTGGGTTCTCGGAATTATTCCCGGTATAGTTTTTCTCTTTATGAAGATAAAGGCGAAGAATTATTTCCAACAGCTTGAGCAGAAGATTCAGCGCAACGCTTCCCAGATAGACAACTATCTTGAACAGAGAGTTGTGGTTCTTCAGAACTGCGCAAGACTTCTCGACAAGGCTATCGACCTTGACAAGTCTACCTTTACCGAGATTGCAAAGTACCGCAGCGGTGCGGCTACCGATGAGTCAAGAAACGAGCTTTCAAGCACTCTTGACACCGTATCCAGAAACGTAAACATCGCTTTCGAAAACTATCCCGACCTCAAGGCTCACCGCGAGATCGAAGACGCTATGCGTCAGAATATGTATCTTCAGCGCGAGATTACCGCGGCGCGCGAGCTCTACAACGACACTATCAACGCTTGGAACAGAGATATCTTCGCTTGGCCCACAAAGCAGATAGTTGCCGCAAGAGCCGGCTACACCACAAGAATTCCTTTCATCGCTTCGAAGGAAATCAAGGAAAAGGCTCGCGACGTATTCTTTTAATTAAAGCGAATGCGACACGGGACACAGGACACGGGAGTGTGCTTTTTCCCGAAAAAGCACCAAAAAGGTATTAAATAGCATATTCACATCGACTTATTAGAACCAAGTCAAGACATAGCAAAAGGCGCAACATTCGTTGCGCCTTGGTTTTTTATATATTAGTATATTCAAAGAGTCTTATTCTCGGCTCTGCGCATCGCTCCGCCGCGTCGCGATGAGATTTTGGGCTTTGAAAATATATAAAGCAAGCCATATCGGCACGAGGGGGCGAGAGGTGCTGTGCCCTAGAAGTCACCGCGCAACTATGATCACCTGCGGCAAGTTTAGAGTTATGATTGGCTACGCCAAGTTATGATGTGCCTATGGCACAGTTTATTTTTGACAAAGTAAAAAAACCTCGGCACGAGGGGGCGAGTGCCGTGCAAAGTGAAAATGAGGTTATATGAATAAACAAACCCCAATAAAAAATCAGAGCCGTTCCGAGGAACGGCTCTTGCTATGATATGCTAACATTTAATAAGTCGATATACTCGGTTTGACAAGCTTTTGCAAATTGGAGCCTTAATCCAATTTGCAAAAGCTTGAATGTCGCCCCTCGCTATGTTTCGCATTTATTCACGGGCGACTGGGGGCTTCTTGGACTCCAAAAGAACGCCCCTCGCGTTTGCTTCTTACAACACCTTTGCGAGGAATTCGCGCAGCCTCTCATCCTTCGGATTCTTGAAGATCTCTTCGGGAGTGCCCTGCTCCTTGATAACGCCCTCGTTCATAAATAGAACTCGGTCGGAAACCTCGCGGGCAAAGCCCATCTCGTGGGTGACAATTACCATAGTCATACCCTCTTTTGCGAGCTCGCGAATGAGGTCAAGAACCTCTCCGACCATCTCGGGGTCGAGAGCCGAGGTCGGCTCATCGAAAAGGATAACCTTAGGGTTCATAGCAAGTGCGCGAACTATCGCGATTCTCTGCTTCTGACCGCCCGAAAGGGTTGAAGGATAAACGTCAGCCTTTTCCTCAAGACCGATTCTGCGAAGGAGTGCCATAGCGCGCTCACGCGCTTCGGCTATAATCTCTGCCTTTGTCTTATCGATGGGGATAAGCTCTTTTTTGTTTTCCTTTTTCTTAAAAATGTTTGTGAATTTTATCTTACGGTTTTGGCTTTTTATTTTAGCGAGATTTCTTTTTGCAACGTATACGGGCGCGAGCATAATATTCTCAATAACCGTTTTATTATTGAAAAGATTGAACTGCTGAAACACCATACCGATATGCTCGCGGTGCGTATTGATATTGACTGTAGGATCGGCAATATCGACTCCGTCAAAATAGATAGAACCGCCTGTCGGATCCTCCATACAGTTAAGGCAACGAAGGAAGGTTGACTTACCGCAACCGGAAGGACCGATTATAGATATAAGCTCACCGTTTCTAATATCAAGGTTGATACCGCAAAGAACCTTATGGTCACCGAAGCTCTTTTCAAGATCCTTTATGGAGAAAAGAACATCAACCGATGAATTATTAATGCTTTCCATCACGGCACCTCCTTAATTTCTGTCGCCTGCACGCAGGCGCTTCTCTATGCGTTTAATAACGAAGGTAAGAGCATAAACTATCGCGAGGTAGAAGCATGCTGCTACAGACATTGGAACTATATAGCTTGCCATATTGTTACCTGCACCGATAACCTTTGCCGCTTGGGTAAGGTCATACATACCTATCATACTAACAATAGAGGTTTCCTTAATAAGTGCGATAAGCTCGTTACCTATAGCTGGAATAACGTTCTTTATCGCCTGGGGAATAACTATCTTCATAAGGGTGACGCCACTTGGAAGACCAAGAGCGCGACCTGCCTCCGTTTGACCGATATCTACCGAGAGAATACCGCCGCGAATGCTTTCCGAAACGTAGGCACCCGAGTTAATACCAAAAGCAAGAATCGCGGTTATCTCCTGGGGGAATCCGCGTATTGCAAAGATGGCATACATCATTATAAAAAGCTGAAGCGCCATAGGCGTTCCTCTGATTATAGTGACGTAGACCTTACAAATAATTTTGGGTATCTTCATAAATTTCGAGTTGGGAGATATTCCCACCAGCGCAACCAGCGTTCCTATAAGCAAGCCCAAAATGGAAGCGAAAAAGGACACGATCAAGGTTGTTCCAAGACCCGTGAAGAGCATACCCATATATTTGGAGGAGCTGATAAGCTCCCATATTTCAGCGAAAAAGCTCATTTTATCTAATCCTTTATAAACGAGGAAAAAGAACTGTGCCGCAAAACAGCACGGTTCTTTTTCCGAAAGTTATTTATTATTCATTAAGACCCATGTGGGACATAACCATCTCCTGAATCTTCGCAGTGCCAAGCTCTGCAAGAACCTCGTTAATAGCGGTAAGGAGCTCTGTATTACCCTTGGTTACGCAGATTGCATACTGCTCTTCAACGGGAGCATCTTCCTCACCCTCTGCGCCGCTGTAATAAAGAGGATAGCACTTAAGGGATTTAGAGGAGTTTGCAACAAGGTACTCTGCGGGAAGCTGGTCGATTACAAATACGTCAGCGGTAACATTGAGAGCGTCAACTGCTGCCTGAGCATCGGGCATTTCAACGAGAGTGGTATTCGTGCCGTAAAGAACACCGTCATAACCGTAGTCATTGTCAGCGGTAGCATTGATCTCACCGTCGGTGTAGATCCAACCGGTAGTGTCTATCTGAGTAGCGATCTTAAGACCTGCCATCGCCTCCCAAACGACGTATTCATTATCAGCAACTTTCTTGGTTTCAACAGTAACGCCCTCGGGAACTACTACGTACTGAATAGAGGTGTAGTAGGGATTGGAGAAATCCACCTTTTCCTTACGTGCATCGGTAATAGTGATACCTGCCGCGCCGCAGTCAGCGATTTTACCCTCGGAAACGTTATCAATGATAGTTCCGAAATCACCGTCAGACCAAGTGATTTTCTTATCGAGCTTTTCGCCAACGAGATTCATAATATCTACGTCAACGCCGACGATCTCGGTGCCGTCATAGTATTCGAAGGGAGCGAAATATGCATTGGTGCGAACAATGATTTCTTCTTCAGCTCCGCAGGATGCGAGAGTGAAAAGAGCACCGCACGCAAGAGTGAGTGCGAGAATAAGTGAAATAATCTTTTTCATTTTTCAAAAAGCCTTTCTTATAATTTTATTTTGAGGGGTGCGCCCCTCTTTTGGGTTGTGACTATTATACAACGCTTTTTTCGCTTTGTCAAGTCTTTATTGAAAATAAATTCAAATTCAGTGAATTTTATTCGTAAAAGTTGCGGCTTATGCAGAGTGTTTTGTGCAAATTGATTCCCTGTTGTATTTTTTTTAGAACAATTTATTACTCCTATTTATTTACAATATACTAATCGGTTTCGGTTATGAGTTTGAATTTTCAGCCAAAATGTGCATAAATATGCAGTGTTAAAATATGCGGCGGGAGTTGATTTATTCTGAAAAATGTGGTAAAATAAAGCGTAAAACATTTTTTATTCTCGGCTTTTGCCTAAAAAGGAGAATTTAATGATAGCATTATCTGTTTCGGAGCTGAGTTTATCATTCGGCACGGACGTTATATTAAAGGATATATCCTTCTCGGTAAATGACGGTGACAGAGTTGGAGTTATCGGAGTAAACGGCGCAGGCAAGACCTCGCTTTTTCGCGTAATTGAAGGAAAATACTCGACCGATTCGGGTGCGGTTTATATACAGAAGGGGCACAATATCGGAGTTCTTGAACAAAATCCCGACCTCACTGCCCTGCCAAGTGACGTTACCGTTACCGAGTATATGTATACGGCATTTCCGCATCTTCTCGCTCTTGAAGAAGAGATTTCGGGAATTGAGGCGGCTCTTACAAGAGCAAAGGATGAGGGCGAGATGCTCACCCTTTCTTCCCGACTTTCGGAGAGAAATTCGAAATTTGAAAGAGAGGGCGGACTGGAATTTCGCTCACGCTGCCGCGGAATGCTTTTGCGGCTCGGATTTGACGAGGGGATACTCACGCAGAAGATAAAGACTCTTTCGGGCGGACAGTACACCCGCCTCGCACTCGCGCGTCTTCTTGCAACAGAGCCCGACGTGCTTATGCTTGACGAGCCGACAAACCACCTTGATATTGATGCGGTCGGTTGGCTTGAATCCTTTCTTCAAGGCTACAAAAAGACGGTTATTATAATATCGCACGACAGATATTTTCTTGACAGAACGACTACAAAAACCTTAAATATCGAACACGGGCGCGCCCGTCTTTATAACGGCTCATATTCTACCGCAAAGGAGCAGCAGGCGCGTGATGCGGAGATACTCGAACATAAATATAAGGAACAGCAAAAAGAGATAGCGAAGATTCGCGCGAATATTGAATTTCAGCGCAGATGCAACAGAGAGCACAATTTCGTTACCATTCGCTCGAAGGAAAAGCAGCTTGAAAGAATGGAAAAAATCGAGCTTGCACCAAAAGCACCGAAGGACATCCGAATGTCATTTGCGAGCGAGTCCGAGAGCGCGGGTGACGTATGCGAGGTGCGCGAGCTTGCCTTCTCTTATGCCGACAAGACTCTTATAAAAAATCTCTCATTTCTTATAAGACGCGGGGAGCGTGTGTTATTTCTCGGTCCTAACGGCTCGGGAAAATCCACTCTTATGAAGCTTCTCAACTCCCGTATTACCCCGACTTCGGGTAGAATAACCTTCGGCTACAATATAAAGATAGGATATTACGACCAGGAAAACCGCGGACTTACGCTTACGAAGACGGTTTTCTCCGAAATGCGTGACGAATACCCCGAAAAAACCGACCTTGAGCTTCGGTCAACACTCGCGCTTTTTCTTTTCGGAGCAGAGGATATGGAGAGAGTTATCTCTACTCTTTCGGGTGGTGAGCGCGCTCGACTCACCCTTGCAAAGCTCATTCTCAAAAAGGTAAATCTTCTCATAATGGACGAGCCGACAAACCACCTTGATATAGGCTCATGCGAGGCACTTGAATCAGCACTTCTTGCATTTGACGGAACGATAATTGCGGTATCGCACGACAGATATTTTATTAACACGGTGGCAACGCGCATAATCGAGCTTGACCCCATACGCGAGCGCGGAATGCTTGACTACTCGCTCGAAGAATACGACGATGCCTACACAGAGTATATGCGGCTACGCGAAATTCGGCTATCAGACCTGCAAAATGCGGCACCCGTGTCAAAAAACACCGATGCAAAAGCCGATTACGAGCAGAAAAAGCGCGAGAACGCGAAAAGGAGATCCGACGAGAGGCGCATAGAGCGCGCAAAGGCAAAAATTGCCGAGCTTGAGGATGAGATTGCGCGGCTTGACGAGGAGCTTTTCGGCTCTGCCGCATCCGACTATGTGAGAGCCGCGGAAATCGACAAGAGGAAGAGCGAGTGCGAGGAGGAGCTTCTCGAATTATACGAGCTTGTTCTATAAAGAGGGCAATTGAATGATAAAATACGTTTTACTTGATTTAGACGATACTATACTTGATTTTCACAAATCCGAAGCGGAATCATTAATCAAGGCGTTAAGGTCGCTTGGAACAGAGCCTACGGCAGGAATGCTTGACAGATACTCGGCTATAAACGATGCTCAATGGAAAAGGCTTGAGCGCGGCGAGGCAACGCGAGACGAGATACTTACCGAAAGGTTTGTTGAGCTTTTTTCGGAGTTTTCCATTTCAGCCGAGCCGAAAAAGATGCGAGAGGCATACGAATCGGAATTATCGCGCTCATTCTTCTTTATTGACGGTGCGATTGAATTACTCGAAGAGCTTTCGAAAGAATACGACCTTTATCTTGCATCAAACGGCACGGACTCGGTACAGACCGGCAGAATTGCCGCCTCGGGTATTGAAAAATATTTCAAGGATATATTTATTTCCGAGAGGCTCGGAGCGAACAAGCCGTCAATCGAATATTTCCGTGCGTGTGAGGAGAGAATCGAAAATTTCTCACGTGAGGAGTGCATCATTGTCGGTGACAGTCTATCCTCGGATATTCTCGGCGGAATTCGCGCAGGAATTAAAACCTGCCGATTTAACCCAAAGGGACTTCCCGTAAGCGAAGAAATAAAGCCGGACTATGAGATACGCGCGCTTTGCGAGCTTATCCCGCTTCTGGAGTCAATATGACCTAAAAAGTTTTCAAATTCAGAAAGAAAAACGCGACACGGGTAGCACTTCAGACAAAAAACACTTAAAGATACACAATACACAAAGGAATAAAAGAAAAAGCTATGTACTACGGATACAATATAAGCGACCACATTTCAAGCCTTGCGCGCCGTGCCGAGGAGGACTGCCGCGAGCAGTTCAAAAAAATCGAGGAGAATGCCCTTCTCTGCTCGGCAAAGGTGCTGAATGCATTTCAGGAGTGCCGCGTTTCAACGGCAGATTTTCTCGAAGTGACAGGATACGGATATTCCGACTCGGGCAGAGATAAGATAGAGGAGATATACGCAAAGGTTTTCGGTGCGGAGGATGCACTCGTGCGCCCACAGCTTATGTCGGGAACTCACGCTTTGGCGGTAACCCTCGGAGGTCTTCTCAAGCACGGTGACACCCTGCTCTACGTTTCGGGCAAGCCTTATGACACCTTGCAAAGCGTTATCGGAACGGTGGGAGAGAGCCGCAATTCGCTTATAAAATGCGGTGTAAAATACGAGGAAATAGACCTTATCGGTGACGATTTTAACCTTCCCGCGATTGAGAAAAGGCTCAAAGAGAGCCATGTTCGTGTGGCGGCTATACAGAGAAGCCGCGGCTATTCAAAGAGAAAGAGTCTTACTATTGACAAAATAGGCGAGGCTATCGCGCTTATAAAGAAGATCTCACCCGAAACTATCGTAATGGTTGACAACTGCTATGGCGAGTTTACCGAATCACGCGAGCCGACCGAGGTAGGAGCTGACGTTTTCGTTGGCTCTATGATGAAGAATCTCGGTGCGGGATTTGCGGTAAGCGGTGCTTACTGCGTTGGAACTCGCGAGTGCATTGAGGATATTGCCGAAAGATTCACCGCCCCTTGCGTAGGAAAGACGCTCGGTGCGAATTTCAATCAGCTTGCATCCTTCTACAAGGGATTCTTTATGGCTCCTGCGGCAGTTGCGGCTACGCTTAAATCTATGGTTTTTGCCGCGCGTCTTCTTGAGCTTGCGGGATTTTCCGACGTTAACCCGAGATACGACGAGGAAAGAACCGATATAGTACAGACAATAGACCTGCACTCTGCCGACAATCTTATTAAATTTTGCCGCGGAATACAGATGGGCTCACCTGTTGAAGCATACTGCACGCCCGAGCCTTCGGATATGCCCGGCTACCCCCACCCCGAAATAATGGCGGCGGGAACCTTCGTCACGGGCGCGACAAACGAGCTTTCCTGCGACGGTCCGCTTTGTGAGCCATATACCGCTTATATGCAGGGCGGTCTTACTTATGAGTACGGCAAGCTCGGAGTTATGAAGGCACTTGACGAGATGCTCAAATAACGAAAACAAATCCGACCTTAAGGTCGGACTTCATCCCGAATGGGACTTCATCCGTAAAGGACTTCATCCCGCAAGGGACTTCATCCCTAGAAGGGGCTTCATCCGTAAAGGACTTCATCCCGCAAAGGACTTCATCCCGCAAGGGACTTCATCCCGCAAGGGACTTCATCCCTAGAAGGGGCTTCATCCGTAAAGGACTTCATCCCGAATGGGACTTCATCCGTAAAGGACTTCATCCCGAATGGGACTTCATCCCTAAAAGGAATTTCAAATACACAGTTATGTCGTGGGGATTTTGTGAAAAAATCATTGTTCTTTGACCCGAAGGCGTAGTTACCTACGTCGAGTGGTCAAAAACGAGGATTTTTGCCAAAATACGCCGACACAAAGGAGGATACAGGATAATGGGAATATGCTATATAGTCGGAGCAGGAGAATTTTCACGTCCGTTTTTGCCGCGCGAGGACGATTTCGTTATTGCGGCTGACGGCGGATATGACGCTCTAAAAAAATACAGAATAAGATGTGATCTTCTTATGGGAGATTTTGATTCTATTTCGGATATGCCGAGTGGAATTGAAATTCTGCGCTTTCCCATAAAAAAAGACGAAACGGATATGCATTTATGCTATCTTGAAGGCGCGCGACGCGGATATACCGAGTTTCAGATATACGGAGGCACGGGTGGACGCGAAGACCACACAATAGCAAACATTTCACTCCTTCTCTATGTGCGCGAGCACGGGGGGCGTGCGACATTATTCGGAGAAAAAAACATATTTACCGTTATAAAAAATGAGTCGGCAGAGTTTTCGGCAGAGTCGGGAAAGCATTTTTCCGCTTTCGCTCTTTTCGGCAAGGCAGAGGGGATAAGCATTCGCGGTCTTGAGTATGAATGTGAAAACATTTCACTGACTCCGGACTTTCCTCTTGCGGTATCCAATAGATTTATAGGCTCGCGCGCGCATATAAAAGTTGACACGGGTTGCCTACTTGTAGTTGTGGAAAGATAATTTCGGCACTTTGAAAAAAATTCCAAAAACGACTTGACAAACGAAAAAAACAGTGCTATACTCTTACTCGTAAGCGAACAGGATGGCTTGCAAGCGCGCGGCAGGCATCTTATGAATGCGCTACGTAATTTCGCGCCGCAAAACAGAATAACATCAGGGGTGCTTTTTGCTGAGATGACCGCCATACGGTCGAACCCTTTAACCTGATACGGATAATGCCGTCGTAGGAAGATTTTATTGACTAGTCCTAGAAATTTCTACCGCACGGATGTATATTCTGTGCGGTATTTTAATTTTTTAGGAGGTTTTATTATGAACAAAAGCGTAAGAGCTATGACCGAGTGCTCTATTATGATAGCTCTCTCTACGGTTCTTAGTCTTATCAAGCTTGCAGAACTGCCATACGGCGGTTCTATCACAATTGCATCTATGCTTCCGATTGTCATTGCGGTTTATCGCCACGGTGGAGTTTGGGGCTTTGGATGTGCGCTCGTGAATGCATTTATTCAGATGCTTCTCGGACTCAATAATTTTTCTTATTTCACGACCTGGCAATCGATAATTGCGCTTGCAATATTCGATTACATACTCGCGTTTGTTGTCTTCTCTCTCTCGGGAATCTTCAAAAAATGCATTAAAAATCAGGCGATATCTATGGCACTCGGTGCGCTTCTTGCCTGCGTTTTGCGCTATGCGTGTCACGTTATTTCGGGTGCTACCGTTTGGGCAGGTCTTTCTATCCCCAGCGAGGCGGCTCTCATTTACTCGTTCAGCTATAATGCTACCTATATGCTTCCCGACACAATAGTGCTTGTGCTTTGCACGCTCTATATCGGCTCGGTGATAGATTTCACACGCCAAACGCCTACGCGTATTGCGACTCGCTTTGACAAGTTCGAGGCATACCTCTATATCGGTGCCGGGCTTTCGGTTCTCGCGGGACTGATCGTTATAATCGCAAACGTTTTCCCCACCCTTCAGGACCCCGAAAGCGGTGAGTTCATTTTTGCCAATATTGCAAACACGAATTTCACTCTCGTTATTATCGCCCTCGCGGTCGCTTTTGCTATCGCTGCCGCCCTCGTAGCAGTTGCCCTTATAAGACGCAAGAGGAGAGTATAAGAGATAGGCAAAGAGCTTGTGTGTTTTCAGCCCAAGCTGCGAAGAGATAGAGATATGTACTTTTGGAGCCCGATTAGAAAATGCGAAATGGATTTAAAATGCTAACGGAGCGTACTTTTGGAATCCAAGAAGCCCCCAGTCGCCCGTGAATAAATGCGAAACATAGCGAGGGGCGACATTCAAGCTTTTGCAAATTGGATTAAGGCTCCAATTTGCAAAAGCTTGTCAAACCGAGTATATCGACTTATTAAATGTTAGCATATCATAGCAAGAGCCGTTCCTTTTGGGAACGGCTCTTGCTATGATATTAGAGTGAATTCATAGTGGCATACTCTTTAAGCTATCAAGAATTTACGTAAATAACGAAATTTTCTTTGTCAACTTCTATAGTTACACCCAACTTTTCTGCATTTTTTTTGAAACCAATAATCTTTACTATACAATCGGTTTCATCAACAAAGCATAACGTATCATAACCTCTGTAACCTGTTGGATCATCTTTATCCAATGGATAGTCATAAGTAATGAAAGCTTGCTTTCCTTCGTATATTATGTTATATCCATCGTTAACGTACTCAAGACTTGCCCCAAGCTCACGAAAAACGGAAACAATAGAGATTTCTACCCATCCGGGGCGATTCGCATCTATTCTTGCATAGCAAGAATCACTGATATTTCTCCCGTTCAAAATTACATCGCAGTTTGCATATCCATCACGGAAATCTGCACCAACTGCCCATGGAGTGGGGCTATAACGCGCCTCTATTATTTTTTGCTCAACGTCAACATCTACGTATATCTCCATAAATTTATAAAAATATAGGTTGAAATCGGTAACATGTATCATAACTTCGCCATTGATATAATGTTCATAGTCATTCACCACGTTTTCTCCGGCTTTATCCGCCCAAATTAGCGTATATTCCTTTTCTAGTGGGAAGAATTTTCCGTTGTACTCTATAATTGTAAACGAATCGTTCCACGCACGGTAAATGTTCGCACCGAATTCGCGCGCTATTGCAGTAACCGGAACTATTGCACTACCGCCATCATATATTTCTGCATAATATTGGGTGCTGAAATCTTTACCGTTAATGATAAGCTTGCAATTGTTGACTATATATGTGTCACCGCAAAAATCGCACTTGTAATTTTTGTCCGTATCGGTATGCTCTGTGCAAGACGCAGTGCAATCCGCTTCGCAGTAGTCGCATTTACGGTTTTTGTCTGTATCGATATGCTCGTCACAAGGTTCAGTATAATCCGCTTCGCAGTAGTCGCACTTACGGTTCTTATCCGTATCGGTATGCTCCGTACAAGGCGCGGTGTAATCTGCTTCGCAGTAGTCGCATTTATGGTTTTTATCCGTATCGGTATGCTCTGTGCAAGGCGCGGTGTAATCTGCTTCGCAGTAGTCGCATTTATGGTTTTTATCCGTAT
>CAYRJG010000041.1:0-1620 GCA_964424525.1 uncultured Ruminococcus sp. | reverse complement strand
CGGTATGTTCTGTGCAAGGCGCGGTGTAATCTGCTTCGCAGTAATCACATTTGTGATTTTTGTCCGTATCGGTGTGCTCTTCGCAAGGCGCGGTGTAATCTGCTTCGCAGTAGTCGCACTTGTGGTTTTTATCCGTATCGGTGTGCTCTTCGCAAGGCGCGGTATAATCTGCTTCGCAGTAGTCGCACTTGTGGTTTTTATCCGTGTCGGTATGCTCTGTACAAGGAGCAGTATAATCCGCTTCGCAGTAATCACATTTGTGATTTTTATCCGTATCGACGTGCTCTGTACAATTAGCAGTATAATCTGCTCCGCAGTAGTCGCATTTATGGCTTTTATCCGTGTCGGTATGAGATAAACAATTCGAAGCATCCGAGCCGCAACTTGAAAGCAATAGTATAACGAGTAGCAACAAAGTACATTTAACGTATTTCATTTATGCCCTCCTTTTATCGAAATAATGCCCAAGCTTTACAAAAATTCAAATTATAAATTTAAAACTTTAAATACCCCTGTTTCTCCCAAACATCCAAAGTAGCTTGTGCTTCAAAAGCTAAAATCGGATTTTCCTTGCTTTTTGCCAATGTTAACAAAACTTTTTTAGCTTCAAAAACATATATTTCTAATCCCAAACAATGTGCAGCAACAAGTGATTTCGTTCGATCGTTATCGGTGTGTAATAATTCCAATAAAAATGATTTATCTTGCTCGCTTTGAATTTGATAAAACAATTTACCGAGTTGTTTCATGGCTGAATTATGCCGCTTGACATCACTTTTGGTTTTACAATCATTCAAATTTGAACAACACAGAAGATATTGTTCTTTGTAATTTGTCATCATATTTTCACTCCATACATCCTTAAAACCCTAATTCCCCATTCATATTGGGTTTTAAAACTCTGTCCGGCAAGCCAATTTCTAAATGTCATACCATTTGTGAAATTTTGGATGCTATTATAATATGCACTAATTTGGCTGTGAACGGATTTGCTGATATTTATAACATTATTGGAATTTTGAATCCAATATTTTGAGAACCCACTTTTTTGAATTTGGCATTGTTCTACAATGTGATGCCACTCTTTTCCTACACCAGGCGACCCCATTGATTTTTTGAGAGCATCAAATGTGGAAAATTTAGCACCGCCGCCTTTGATTATAGATGTTGCTGCCGTACTCACACTATATTTAGCAATTAGAACACTTGCTCCCCAACCAACAAGAGCTCCAACTGTACCACCAACAACCCCATAACCGACTA
Organism: uncultured Ruminococcus sp.; assembly: GCA_964424525.1. Taxonomy (GTDB): domain Bacteria; phylum Bacillota; class Clostridia; order Oscillospirales; family CAG-272; genus UBA1740. Next base: position 357 of record CAYRJG010000041.1, on the reverse strand, counting down.
CATATTTCCAATATTGCCAACCATCATTCCAAGTATAATTATTTTGTCTAGCTCTATACGCACCAAAAAGCCCACCAACAATCGCTCCTACGCCCAAACCAACAAAAATCGAAATCAACAACTCACCAGTATAATCTACATTATTTACAGGATTGTTAGCACAATACGTATAAAGATTAAATCCTAATATGCCTGCGCCTTCATCGAATTTACAACGATCAATATTGGGTTCAGAACTTATAAACCTTCCGGTTTTAAAATCATAATAACGGGAATTCAGGTAATAGAGGTTTATATCGCTATCGTAATAATATCCTCTGTAAAGGAATGGATTTTTGCTTGCGGCTGTGCTGAGTC
>CAYRJG010000040.1:0-15725 GCA_964424525.1 uncultured Ruminococcus sp. | reverse complement strand
GGCGTTGAGCTGAAAAATAACATCAAGCGTGCATGGTGGAAGAAATTTGTACAGGAATGTCCCTATAACGTAGGTCTTGACAGCGCTATTCTTATGAATTCACAGGCGTGGGTCGCTTCGGGTCACGTTACAAACTTCAATGATCCTCTTATCGACTGCAAGGCATGCAAGGCAAGATACAGAGCAGATAAGCTTATTGAAGACTATATCGCCGAAAATAATATTGAAGGTGTTTGCGTCGAAGCAATGGACAACGACGCACTTACTGCATATATTGAGGACAACAAAATCCCCTGTCCTAAGTGCTCAAAGAATGAATTTACGGGAATCCGCAAGTTCAATATGATGTTCAAGACCCATCAGGGCGTAACAGAAGACAGCTCTACCGAGGTATATCTGCGCCCCGAAACAGCTCAGGGTATTTTCGTAAACTTTGCAAATATCGCACGCACAACCCGCAAAAAGGTTCCCTTCGGCGTTTGCCAGGTTGGTAAATCCTTCAGAAATGAAATCACACCCGGAAACTTTATTTTCCGTATCAGAGAGTTTGAGCAGATGGAGCTTGAATTCTTCTGCAAGCCCGGCACCGACCTTGAATGGTTTAAGTATTGGAAGGATTATTGCCACAAGTGGCTTCTCGACCTCGGAATGAAGGATGAAAACCTTCGTCTTCGTGACCATGATCCCGATGAGCTTTGCTTCTACTCCAAGGCAACTACCGACTTTGAGTTCCTCTTCCCATTCGGATGGGGCGAGCTTTGGGGCGTTGCTGACAGAACCGACTATGACCTCGGTCAGCATCAGAATCATTCGGGCAAGGATATGACATACTTTGACCCCGAAACTAACGAGCACTACGTTCCTTACGTTATCGAGCCCTCTCTCGGAGCAGACAGAGTTGCTCTTGCATTCCTTATCGATGCATACGATGAGGAGGAGATTGGAGAGGGTGATGTTCGTACGGTTCTTCATCTTCATCCTGCTCTTGCTCCCATTAAGGCGGCAGTTCTTCCTCTTTCGAAGAAGCTCTCGGATAAGGCTCTTGAGCTTTATGACGAGCTTGCAAAGGAATTCCCTGTAGAGTTTGACGAAACCGGCTCTATCGGTAAGAGATACCGCCGTGAGGACGAGATAGGAACTCCCTTCTGCATCACCTACGACTTTGATACAGAGAACGACGGTTGCGTTACCGTTCGTGACAGAGATACTATGGAGCAGGTAAGAATTCCTGTTGCAGAGGTTAAGTCTTACATCAACGAAAGACTTAAATTCTGATTTAAACGAGAAAAAAGTGACACGGGTGCGCCGATTTATACCGACGCACCCGAATTAATAAGGAGAAAGTGCACTTTTGCACCGAATTATAAAATGAGCGAGCCTAAAAGAATTGCCTCTTTCTCGGTGGATCACGATTATATAGAGCCGGGAATTTATATATCCAGAATTGATGGGGATATTACAACGTACGACCTTCGTACAAGACGTCCGAATGCAGGCAACTATATGGATAACCTCACAATGCACTCGGTTGAGCATATGATAGCAACCTATATAAGAGCAGGTGCTATCGGTGAGAACGTAATATATTTCGGCCCTATGGGATGCCAGACGGGATTTTATCTTCTTGTAAGAGAAAAAGAGCCTCCAGATGTGCTTTCTGCGCTTACAGACGCTCTCGGTAAGACGGTAAATCACGAGGGTGAAATGTTTGGCAATACAAGAGTCGAGTGCGGAAATTATGAAAATCTTTCTCTTGATGCGGCAAAGGCAGAGTGTAAGCGTTATTTAGACCTCTTGACCTGCCGTGAATGGGATTTTAAGTACAGGACGGGAAAATGATGGAAAATAAAAACAGACCTATCGGTATAATCGGTGCTATGAGTGCCGAGGTAGAGGGACTTATCTCAAAACTTGAAAATCACAAAAGCGAGGTAGTCGGCGGAATAGAATTTCACACGGGTAGAATATTCTCCAAGGATGTAGTTATCGCCCAATGCGGAGTGGGCAAGGTTTTTGCGGCTATGTGCTGTGAGGCTATGATAATAAAATATTCTCCGCGCCTTATAGTCAACACGGGTGTTGGCGGTGCGATTTCTTCGGAGCTCTCCTGTGCCGATATCGTTGTTGCAACAAGTCTTTGCCAGCACGATATGGATACGACTTCTCTTGGTGAGCCCAGGGGAATTATATCGGGAATCAATAAAATCTTTTTCGACTCTGACGAGTGCGCTTCTGATATACTTATGGCAGAGGCGAAAAGGCTCGGAATTCCCGCAAAGCGCGGCGTGATTGCAACGGGTGACCTGTTTGTTGCCGATTCCGAGAAAAAGAATTTTATCGCCCAAACATTCGGTGCATCGGTTTGTGAGATGGAAGGTGCCGCAATAGCTCAGGCGGCGTATGTTTCGGGCGTTCCGTTTGCCGTTGTTCGTGCGATAAGCGACGGTGCTGACGGAAATTCTCCGCTTGATTTTCCCACGTTCCTCGAGATCGCGGTTAAAAGCTCCGAGAGTCTTACGCTCGCACTTATAGAAAAATACTGATTTTTTGGAAAAGATATAAAAATTTTGAAAAAGTATTGCATTTTTCAAAATAATATGGTAAAATACTGTGTAACTGATTTGCAGGTGGTTCTGCGTTGATTGTTTCAATGCGGGATAAACCGATTTTATTAAATTATATTTAAGGAAGGAATTCAAAAAAATGCTTGAATATATACTTCTCGGCGTGCTTCTCGTAGCGGCTATCTTTATTATAATCGCAGTTACTCTTCAGAAGTCGGGTAGCGAAGGTCTTTCCGGTACTATCGTTGGTGGTACTGAAACCTATTACGGTAAGGATAAGTCGGTTCAGAAGAACAGAAAGCTTGGTAAGTGGGTTCTTATCGTAAGCATAATCTTCGGTCTTGCTGTTCTCGTTGTTTACATTATGCAGCCTGACTATCATAGTTCCAAGTACGCTCTTGACGCTTGGCAGGATGCGTCGGATTATGCTTCCCTTTTTGAATAATAAAAACGGTGTTCCCGTAAGGGAAGCTATAAAATACCCACGGGAAATATTCTGTGGGTATTTTGTTTTAATTAAGCTGTAAAATATATATATGATGAATAATAAAAGAACTAAAAAATCCTTTGATAAATTTAAAGTGCGCGCAGCGGACCGCCGCCGCACGGGCGATTGCGCAAAGCGCGAGCTTATGAAAATAGTTGAAGAAATAGGTGTTCCGCACGACTCTCTGACGATAAGCGAAAGATTTGACGAGGGGCGCGGTGGTGCGCGCTCATTAAAAAAGAGAAATGATGAGGCTTCGGCTGTCGGCATTTTTTCATCCTCTCGCTCAGGATTCGGATTCGTGAAGGTGGAAGGGCGGGATAGAGATGTATTTATTCCCGAAGGGAGAACTCTATGTGCACTTGACGGTGACCTTGTGGAAATAATCTATCACGAATATAAAAACCGTTTCGGAGAGGATAAAACCGAGGGGCGTGTCGCAAAAATAGTCGAATATTCGAGAAAATTTGTTATTGGAAGGGTGGAGCGCGAGCGTCCGCTTTACCGCAAAAAAGCAAAGAGTGAGAGTTATATCCTCATTCCCGACGACCCGCATTTGCAGGACTCATTCCGCATCTCGGATATAGGTGGTGCGCTTGTAGGTGATAAGGTTGAGGCAAAAATAAATCGCTCTGAGGGAGCACACCACACCTGCTCTGTTGTGCGGATATTCGGAAATGCCTTCGGTAAGGAAGCAAATTACGAGGCAATTCTTGCCGAGTGCGAGATAACGACGGATTTTTCGCCTGCGGAGCTTGCAGAAGCTGACTTTTTTGCCGCACTCCCGATAACCGATGAAGGCAGAGTGCGTCGCTCCGAGGTAATATTTACAATAGACGGTGCGGATGCCAAAGACCTTGATGACGCAATATCTCTTAAAAAGATAAAAGGCGGCTGGCAGCTCGGAGTTCATATAGCAGACGTTTCGCATTATGTGCGCGAGCGCACGCATCTTGACAGGGCGGTAATGGCGCGAGGAACAAGCGTATACTTTACCGATAAGGTCGTGCCCATGCTTCCGAAATCTCTCTCAAACGGAGCCTGCTCGCTTAATGCAGGTGAGGATAAATATACCCTCAGCGCGATTATCAACCTTGATTCCGACGGCAATATAAAGAGCGCAAAAATCGAGCCTTCTATAATAAACAGCCGAGTCAGAGGAGTATATTCGGAGGTCAATGAAATCCTTGACGGAAGTGCAGATAGTGCCACCCGTGCGAAATATAAGACGGTTTTACCATCTCTTTCGCGTATGAAAGAGTTATATCTTATACTGAACGCGAAATCAAGGCGGCGCGGCTCACTCGCCCTTGAGAGCAGTGAGGCTAAAATTCTGCTTGATGAGTCGGGTGCACCGGTAGATATACAAAAGCGCACTCGCGGTGTGTCCGAATGTATAATCGAGGAATTTATGATTTGTGCAAACGAGGCGGTGGCAACCCTTCTTTCAAAGGCAAAAATCCCTTGTATCTATCGAATACACGAGCCGCCGCCACCGGAAAAAATGTCGGAATTTATCACTTACGCTCATAACCTCGGATTTGATACGAGCTTTATAAGTGCGGAGAAATCCACACCCCTAGACCTTTCGAATCTTCTTTTGGCAGCGGGAGAGCGCGGACTTTTGCCGCAAATATCATATTCGATGCTTCGGTCTATGTCGAAAGCAAAATATTCCGAGGTGCGCCGTGACCATTTCGGACTTGCGCTTGAATATTATTGTCATTTCACCTCGCCTATAAGAAGGCTTTCCGACCTTGCGACTCACAGAATCATTCATAAGGTTTTGATTGAAGGGAAAAGGGCAGAACTTTATGCAAAATACGCGCGCCGCGCCGCGGCTGCCGCAACGGATACAGAGCTTCGTGCGGTAAGTGCCGAGCGTCGGATAGAGAATCTTTACAAGGTTATCTATATGTCGGAAAGAATTGGTGAGTGCTTTGATGCGGTTATAAATTCTGTTACCAATTTCGGATTTTTTGCCGAGCTTGACAACACCTGTGAGGGACTTGTGCCGATAAGCGAGCTTTACGGTATGTATACCTTTGATGAAAAGAATCTTATCCTTCGCTCGCGTGAGCGCGTTTTCAGAATAGGTGACGTTATAAAGGTACGCCTTGAAGAGGCAGATATAGTGCGCGGAAAACTGCGCTTTTCGGTAGTTTGATTTTTTTAATTTTTGCCCGTGGAGGACTTATGGAGAAGGACGAGCTTTATATGAGAGAGGCCATGCGCGAGGCGGTGCTTGCCGAAGAGATTGACGAGGTTCCCGTCGGCGCTGTCGTAGTGCGTGACGGTAAAATTATAGCCCGTGCTTACAATACCAGGGAACGGGATAAGTGTGCGACTCATCATGCCGAAATACTCGCAATAGAGGAGGCGTGTCGGGTTCTCGGCGGTTGGCGGCTTATAGGCGCAACCCTTTATGTAACTATGGAGCCCTGCTGTATGTGCGCGGGCGCAATTATTAACGCGCGTGTGCCAAGGGTGGTATACGGAACGAAGGATATCCGCTTCGGTGCTTTTGGCTCGCTGATAGACATTTCCGAGGCAGGACTTAACCACAAGCCGGAAATTGTAGGCGGTGTCCTTGAGGATGAGTGCCGCGAGATGCTTTCTTCGTACTTCAAAAAGAAAAGAGGGGCGGAAAAATCATCGCGGATTGTCCGCCTTCCAAAGGATTGACCCTTATTTTAAATCTTTTAAATGTTGACAAGCAAAAATATATGTGATAAAATAAATTTATTATGAAAAAAGAATATCTTGAATGTGGACTTATCCGCGCTCCTCACGGAGTACGCGGAATACTTAGTATTGAGCCGTGGTGCGATTCTCCGAGAGTTCTGGCAACTCGAAAAAGGGTGTTTTTTAAAGCTTCCGACGGTTCGTTTGTTGAGCGCGAGGTGCGCTCGGGCTCTGCGGCAGCCGACCGCGTTTTGCTCGGTATTGTCGGAGTTGAGAGCCGCGAGGAGGCACAAGCACTTAAAAATACAGTTATCTATCTCAAAAGGGAGGATATTCCTATTCCGCGCGGAGCTATGCTTATTGCGGATATGATAGGTCTTCCCGTAAAGGATATTGACACGGGTAGGGTTTATGGCGAAATTTCAGACGTTACAGACGGAGTAAGGTATAAGCTTTATACCGTTCTGTGTGAGGACGGTGGGACCGTTATTCTTCCGGGTGTTGATGAATTTGTTAAGGAGATAACCGAGGAGGGCGGTATGCTCGTCCGTCCTATTCCCGGATTTTTTGATTGATGAGATTTGACGTTATGACTATTTTTCCCGAGCTTGTGTCAGCCGTTCTTTCGGAGAGTATTATCGGCAGAGCGCAGAAGGCGGGAATAATAGAGGTTAGATGCCATAATATACGCGATTATACCGAGGATAAGCACAGAAAGACCGATGACACGCCTTACGGAGGAGGTGTCGGAATGGTTATGACCTGCCAACCGATTTATTCCTGCTATAAGCAAATAATTTCGGATATTCCTGCGGATGCCCGTACCCGTGTGATATATATGTCGCCCAAAGGTCGGCTTTTTTCTCACGAGGTGGCATGTGAGCTTGCAGAATACGATAATCTTATCTTTCTTGCCGGGCATTACGAGGGAGTTGACCAAAGGATAATTGACGAAATCGTAGATGATGAAATATCTATTGGTGATTACGTCGTTACCGGCGGTGAAATCCCTGCCTGCATCGTTATCGACGCCGTATCCCGACTTAAAGACGGAGTGCTTGCATCGAGCGAGTGCTACGAGGGTGAGTCGGTGGCATCTGGAATCCTAGAATATCCGCAATATACCAAGCCCCGTGAATTTATGGGGCGCGAGGTGCCCGAGGTTCTTCTTTCGGGTGACCATAAAAAAATAGAACAATGGCGGCTTACGGAGGCGGTGAAAATAACCAAGGAGCGCCGCCCCGACCTTCTTCTCCTTCACCCGGAGATAGAGGAGTCGCTTAAGCCGAAGCCAAAGAAAAAAAGAAGAGTGGCAAAAGTCCCTCTCGGAGAGGAGAATAATGAAGACCAAAAAGAAAAAAATTAAAGGCAATAAACGCGATGCAAGAGAAAAAATCTCGAAAGTCAATAATTTTCTTTTCTTTGCCAAGGATATAAGCGGCGTTACCTCTAAACGGTTTCGCGCCTTCCTCAACGGCAAAGTAATGAGAATTTTCACCAGAATTGCAAAGACTATCTCGAATACGGCATCCCGCTTTTTCGGTGTGGCTATGCTCACCTTCGGTCTTGCCGCAATTCTTATTAATCTGGTAAAATACTATTTCAAATTTACCGCCGAGATAAATATTCCGCATCTTATTATTGCAGGTGTGTTCGTTCTCCTTTCGGTGCCGTTCCTTATATCCGAGCTTCCGGTTGCCGAGGCTTTTCAAAAGAATAAGGTGACGGATTTTATACTGTTTGAATTCTTTGCTCTCAACAGAGCCACAAGAAACGAATCGATACATACTCTGCATCCTCTTTTCGGTATAATTCTCGGTGCGATACCAGCCGTGTGCGCTTATTTCTTTCCGCTTGAATTTGTCGTGCTCGGAATAATCGGCGTTCTGTTCTTTGCAATATCGATGATATCACCGGAATTCCCGATACTTTTCTCGCTTGTTACGCTTCCGTATCTTGACCTTGTCCCGTACTCGGGTGAGATACTTGCACTCGTTTCGCTTTTGGCATTTTTCTCTTTTGCAAGAAAGGTTCTTATCGGAAAAAGAGTGTATTCCTTTGAACTTTGCGATGTTTTGCTCATCGCATTTGCCGTGATGATAGTTGTGTCCTCGCTTGTTCACGGTGCAATTCTCTCGGAGAGAAACGCTTTTATTCTCGCATCCTTCATTCTTGCTTATATACCCCTCAGTAATATAATCGTTAACCGCCGTCTTGCTATATGCGCGGTAAACGCAATCATAGTGTCGATGCTCCCTGTCGCAGTCGGTGCTATTGCCGATTACGCTATATCGATTTTAAAGGGTGCTCACGCTCCTGCCGATTTCATATTCGGAAACAGTGCTGTGCTCGCGGCTTTTCTGCTTTGCGCGGTTGTGCTCACGGGATTTTTCATTATCGAAAGAACGCATAACGGCATAAAGGCTCTATATATGGCAGTTCTCGGAATATACCTCGCGGCTCTGATAGCAACCGAGTGCGTACCTGTTATTTTGGTACTGCTTCTTGCTTTCCCCGCATATCTCGTTATCAGAAGCCTCAGCCTTCCACGTGAGCTGCTTCTGTTTATTGCGGCACTGCCGTGCGCTATATTCTTCCTTCCCGATGCGGTGCTCGAAAATATTTCGCAGAGCTTCTTTGCTATGCCGGATTTTCTCGAAATAAAAGCCGATATTACGGCATCGTTTATATTGTTCAAGCGTCATATTTTCTTCGGAATTCATCCGGAGAACGAGGCGGCAGCCGGTGCGATATACGGTGGTAATTCGGTATCCTGGTTGCTTTGCAGCTTCGGAGTATTTGCGGCAGCAGTCTTCTTTGTCGGAATGATTTTCAGACTCCGTCGAAATACCGTTTATTCGATTTATCGAAGCTCATCAAACGTCTCCCATTTCGTTTCTATGGGCAATCTTGCCGCTTTCGGACTTGTCACGCTGGGTATGATCTATAACGTATTCTCCGACCCCGGAGTTTTCTATATGTTCTTTGCGACAATGGGTATCTCTGCCGCGGCTCTTCGTATATCCAAGCGCGACCACGATGACCGACTCGGCTACTATGGCGACCAGAGCAGTATGGACTCCTCGGCAATCGACGTTATCGTGCGTTATTAACTCGGAATGTTTCTAAAAAAGTCTGTACTTGACCATCGCTTTTTGCAGATTGCATAATGAAACTCTGCGGAAATTGAACAAAAAGTATAAAAAAATTAATTATCTTTTAAAAAAAGTATTGATTTTTAATTTTCTATTTGCTATACTGTTATTAATAAAGTAATTTTCTTCAAGGAGATATATTCAATGATTTCTCGCAGCGTCACCATAAAGAACAGCCAGGGTCTTCACGCTCGCCCCGCAACCTTCTTTATCCAGAAAGCCAATTCTTACAAGAGCTCTATCTGGGTTGAAAAGGAGGATTGCAGAGTAAATGCAAAGAGCCTTCTCGGTGTTCTCTCTCTTGGAATAGTAAAGGGTACGTCTATTACCCTTATTGCAGACGGTGCAGATGAGGCTGATGCGGTTGCAGGTCTTGTTGCACTTGTTGAAAGCGAATTTCAGAATGCCTGATTTCTAAAGAGAAAAAATAAACGGCTGCGTAGCCGTTGCATTCAAGCGGAGGCGGCTCTGTGGCTGCCGTCATCGGAGCATCGGCTCCGTCACACCGGTTTGAGTGCAACGGCTTTGCGTTTTTTAAAGATAAAATATTCGGAAAGGAGAGCGAGGTGCAAAGAATAGAAAGACTCAGGGATAAGGCAAACTCTCTGCCGCAATCTCCCGGTGTTTATATAATGAAGAACTCGGCGGGGGATATAATCTATGTCGGTAAGTCCAAAAAACTCAAAAACCGAGTAACGAGTTATTTCGTCGGCTCAAGCCATACCTATAAAACGGCTAAAATGGTAAGTCTTGCTTCGGATTTTGATTATATCGTCTGTAAAACCGAGATAGAAGCGCTCACGCTTGAAAACGTGCTTATCAAAAAGCACTCTCCTAAATACAATATAAAGCTAAAGGATGCAAAATCCTATCCGTATATAAAGGTTACGTCGGAGGAATATCCAAAGCTCTTTGTTACTCGCGAGAGAAAGAGTGACAGAGCGAGATACTACGGTCCATATCAAAGCGCCGAAAGCGCGCGCACGGCACTTGATACCGTGATGAAGATATTCACCCTTGCCACCTGTAAGCGGTCCTTTCCGCGCGATATAGGTAAGGAGCGCCCCTGCATCTACCGTGATATGGGAAGATGTATTGCGCCCTGCACAGGCAGCGTTTCTGCCTGCGAGTACCGTTCGCTTGTCAAATGTGCCGAGTCGGTGCTTGGCGGAAACGTAAAGGAAACCAAAGCACTGCTTCTTTCCGAAATGAATGAGGCGGCAGAGAATATGGAATTTGAGCGCGCGGCAGTCCTGCGTGACAGTATTGCCTCACTCGATAAGCTTTCCGAAAAGCAGAAGGTTGTGGCAGATGTGAGGGTAAACCGTGACGTTTTCTCTCTTTACACATCCGAAACCGAGGGCGTGCTTGCGGTGCTTTCTATACGTGATGGCTCGCTTGTTAATAAAAATGAATTCATTTTGTCGCTCGCGGAGCTTACAAGTCCGGATGACGCTCTTTCGCTCGTCGCGGATTATTATGATTCTTCGGCAGAGCCGCCGCGTGAGGTTATGCTCGACTTTGATATTGGCGAGGAGGATATAGAGCTTCTTTCGGAATATCTCTCGTTAAATACTAAATATAAGGTTGCCGTAAGGATTCCCGAACGCGGTGACGGACGTGCTCTTTGCGATATGGCGCGTAAGAATGCCGAGGAATCGGCACGTCAATATCGGCTCGAGGGTGAGCGAGAGGATAAGAATCTCAAAAGACTTTCAGAGCTTCTTTCGCTTTCCGAAGTGCCGAAGAGAATCGAGGCTTACGATATTTCCAACATCGGAAATGAAAGCATCACCGCCTCGATGATAGTTTATTCCGACGGAAAACTCAAGAAAAGCGATTACCGCCTTTTCAATATAAAAACCACAAACGGTGCTGACGATTACGGCTCTATGCGCGAAACAATGAAAAGAAGGCTATCTCATATAGGTGACGGAAGTCTATCTCTCGGTGAGATGCCAGACTTGATATTGCTTGACGGCGGAGATAATCACGTGAATACCGTTCTGCCTGTTCTTCGTGAACTGGAGCTTGATATTCCGATATTCGGTATGGTAAAGGACGATTTTCATAAAACGCGCGCGATTACAGACGGTGCGCGAGAAATATCCATAGCACACGAGGTTGGAGTTTACGCATTTATCTATAAGCTCCAAGAAGAGGTTCACCGTTTTGCAATCAAAGCATCAAGCGGTGCGAAGATAAAAACGATGACTCATTCCACTCTTGAAAAAATAGAGGGAATAGGCTCGGCAAAGGCAAGGATATTGCTTTCGGCTATGCCGCTTGCAAAAATCAAATCGGCAAGCGAGGACGAGCTTTCAAAAATAAAGGGCATCTCCAAAAGGGATGCAAAAAACATCTACGAATATTATCGTAAATCTAAAAAAGATTGAAAAGAGGTATACCCGTGTTAAGAATTATCACAGGAACAGCTAAAGGAAAAAAGCTGAAAACGCTTGAAGGTGAGGCAACGCGCCCTACCTCGGAAAGAATCAAGGAAGCTGTTTTTTCGGCAATACAGTTTGATATAGAAAACAGACGCGTACTAGATCTTTTTGCAGGTTGCGGTCAGCTTGGACTGGAAGCACTCTCGCGCGGTGCGGCATCCTGTATGTTCATAGATTCCGAGAGGGAGGCGATGGACGTGGTTAAGGATAATGCAAAGGCTGTCGGCTTCTTTGACATATGCCGTTATCTTGTATCCGATTACAGAAACTATATAAGAAAGGCGGCAGGGCGTGATAAATTTGACCTTGTTTTCATTGACCCGCCTTATGCTATGGAGTGCTGTGCGGATGCTTGCGCGCGCCTTTGCGAATCCGGACTTCTTGCCGACGGTGCAATAGTTGTGCTTGAGTCGGGAACCGAGAATCCGGATTTTTCAGGAAATGAAAAATTTGAGATTATAAAATCCACCCACTACGGCAAAAAGACCTTCGTAAATATCCTTCTTTACAGAGGAGGGGCGGAGCTTTGAGCGTTATAGTTCCCGGAAGCTACGACCCGGTGACACTCGGTCACCTCGATATCATCCGCCGCGCCGCAGAAAAATACGGTGAGGTATACGCGGTGATTTTCGTAAATCCCGATAAAAAATACACCTTTTCGCTTGATGACCGTGTGAGAATGCTTATGCTCGCCACCGACGAGCTTGACGGAGTTCTCGTCAGCTACTCAAACGGTATGGTAGTGGACTATATGCGCGAGCATAATATCGAAAAAATAGTTAAGGGTTACCGAAATGACGTTGACCTCGAATACGAGCACCGCCAGGCGGAATATAATCTTCTTCACGGTGGCTATGAAACCGAGCTTCTCAAATGCTCCGACGGCTATGCCGAAATAAGCTCCACCGAAGCGCGCCGCAGAATAGCGGCAGGCGAGGATCTCACGGATATTCTGCCGAAGGCGGTTATAGCATATATCAAGTCAATTTCATACTGAAAAATCTTTCAGTAGTACTGAACAAAAAGCGCATTTTGGTAAAAATCTTTCAGTAGTACTGAATAAAAATCTTGACAAACGGAAAATCTTTCAGTATAATATGCTTGAGGTGATAAAAATGATTCAAAGAGAACGTTATATTAATGAGGTACGCCCATTTTACGATTCCGATTTAATTAAAATCATTACCGGGATAAGAAGATGCGGAAAATCCGTCATTATGGATCAAATTGTGAAGGAAATAAGCCAAAAAACGGATAATATCATTTATCTTAATTTTGAAGATAAAAAGGTATCCTCCAACATAGCAAATTGCGATAGCTTGCTTTCCTACGTTGAGGAAAACAAAAAGGATGGAAAATGCTATTTGTTTTTTGATGAAATTCAAACGCTTGACGGCTGGCAGGATGCGTGCAAAACGTTAAGACTTTATGATTATTCTGTTTTTATTGCAGGTTCTAATTCTAAATTGCTTTCCGGAGAATTTACAAAAGAGCTGTCGGGCAGATACGTTGCATTCCGAATCAGACCGTTCGTATACAAAGAAATCGAGGAGTATTGCAAAGAGCTTGGGAAAGAAGTTTCGGTCACCGATTATCTGGTATGGGGCGGCTTTCCAAAGAGGTTTGAATTTGATTCATTGGAAGCGCAGAGCAGATATTTGAACGATTTGGACGACACGATAGTTATCAACGACTTGATAAGAAGATACAAGATACGAAAGGAAAGCCTGTTTCGGAGTCTGGTCAATTTCGTTTTGCGCAGTAACAGCCGTATTTTTTCTGCAAATTCTATACGCGACTATATAAAAAAGGAGCACGAAAATTGCTCTATAAATACTATTATGAAATATCTTGGGTATTTGGAAGAGGCGTATATTATCGAATCGGTAAAGCAGTATTCCACAAAAACAAAAAAAGAGCTTTCATATTATTCCAAAATATACAATGCTGACGTTTGTTTTAACTCTATACGTTGTATGAACAATCGCTTTGATCTCACGCATAATCTTGAGAACATAGTTTACAACGAGCTGATTTATATGGGATATGAGGTGTACGTTTTTAATAATAACGGAAAAGAAATCGACTTTTTGGCATCAAAGGGGACGAAGCAATATTACGTACAAGTCGCATATAGCGTAGCAGAAGATAAAGCATATCAAAGAGAATTTAACGCATTTAATAATTTGGATAATCTCTCTCAAAAAATCATTATCACAAATGACGATATCGACTATTCGACAAGCGTGATAAAGCATATAAAATTCAAGGACTTTTTGCAGATGGATAGTCTGTAAAAATTGAAAATCGGCAGGCAGCTCGACTTTAATGTGCCTGCCTTTTTTTATATATAAAAGCGTAGCACCGCTGAAACAGTGTTTTGGTTTGTTTCCGATCTGATGCAAATGAATAAAAATAAAATAGAACAGTAAAATAAGCACTTTTACATAAAACGCAGAGGCTGATTTTACTGTTCTATTTCTAAATTTTCAGGTAAAAATATATCATCGTCTAAAAATTCGGTAGTCGAGATTCCAAAACCTTTTGCAAGAAGTATAACCGTGCTGAGTGTGACTGTCTTGTTTCGACCGTTCATTATGCATTGCATACTTCCGTGTTGTATTCCGGATACCTGCTCCAGACGGTATTGCGACATATTTTTCTCTTTGAGCAATTTTGAGATTCGCTTGGCAACAGCGTTATTTACAGTCAATCCCACTCCTCCTTTGGTATATCATTTTCTGTAGCTATACCTACATAAATTATTTTATCAAAAAATTCAAAAAATATAAGAAGGTATACCTGCATAACGGATTGAAAATTCTTTTATTTGTGCTATACTATATGTAGGTATACCTACATAAAAGGAGAAAAAAGATGATAATTACGTTTTGCGGACATTCTTCTTTTCAAAAAAACAGCGAGTATGAGAGAATGATTTTGCGTTTTTTGAAAGAAAAAATAGGTGATGGGCACGCGGATTTTTACTTGGGAGGATACGGCTTGTTTGATGATTTTGCATACGAGTGTTGCAGAGAATACAAGAAAATCAATCCGTGCGTCGGTTTGTATTTAATAACACCGTACATTACTATCGAATATCAAAAAAATCATTTAGAATTGCAGCGTGAAAGATATGATGGCATTATTTATCCCGAAATTGAAGCCAAGCCCTTGCGATTTGCAATATCATATCGGAATAAATGGATGGTAGAAAAAGCGGATTATATCGTATCGTATGTTAATCATTCTTGGGGTGGTGCATACAAAATGTATGCATACGCAAAGAGAATAGGGAAGCGCGTTTTTAATATAGGAAAATTTGAAGATTGAAAATGCCGAAGGCCCTCTTTGTTTTGTTCTAAATTGCTTCAACACACCTCTCACAAACGCAACGATTCATTATAATTATTCTGCGGCAGATGATTGAATAGAATTTTGCCATATATAAAAAACGGGGGCAGCTCAAATTCGAAAATTTGAGCTGCCTTTTACTTTTGCTTTTCTGATGCTCAGGTAAGTCGATGTGAATTTGCTATTATTTCGGTTTTTGGTACTTTTGGAGCCCAAAAGTACAATTATATATATTTATATAAAAAAACACGCGCGCGATTATTGACAAACGCAAAAGCTTGTTATATAATAAACTATGTGTTGTTAATTTTCGCAAACTCGAAAATCAACTGTGCTGCCTCACGGCATCACCCCGAAAAACTTTAGTTTTTCGCACATTCCTTGAAATATAGTCGTTCGCGCTTGCTTGCAAGCAGACAGACGCGAACTTCGTATATTATAATCTGTTGTAAACTTATGCCGAAATTCGGCATTAACTAATAAATCGCCGAATTTCGGTGTTTGAAAGGAAAAAACAATGAAGGAAAAGATTGAACAGCTCAAAAGCCGTTTTTCCGAAGAACTCGCAGCTTCTGTGACTCTTGAGTCGCTTGAGGCGCTCCGCGTTGCTTTTCTCGGAAAGAAGGGACACGTGGCTGACCTTATGCGCGGATTGCGTGACGTTGAGGATAAGAAGACGGCAGGTCAGCTTATCAACAACTTTAAGGGAGAGGTCGAGGAAGCTATCGAAAATGCGGAAAAGACCCTTCGCGAGGCTGCTATAAACGCGCAGGTTAGAGGAGCTAAAAAATATAATCCTACCCTCGCTTACGGAAAGGAAACAGGCTCTTATCACCCGATTACTCTTGCTACACGCGAGGTAGTTGAGATATTTGAAACTATGGGCTTTACCGTAGAAAATTATCTTGAAATTGTTGACGATTATAAGTGCTTTGAGGCACTTAATATTCCCAAGCATCACCCTGCGCGCGATATGCAGGATACATATTATCTTGAGAACGGTCAGCTTCTTAAGACTCATACATCCGCC
>CAYRJG010000039.1:1943-15743 GCA_964424525.1 uncultured Ruminococcus sp. | reverse complement strand
CCTCAAGAGTTCCGGTATATCCGGCATCGGTTGCCATATCGTAAACGGTAGAAAGCGCCATAACGTAGTGCTCTTCCTCCGGTTCAGACGGCAAGCTCGGAGTGGGGGTATTCGCCTCACCGTTCAGATCTGGGATTTCCGCATTACAAGACGCAAGCATCATAGAGATTACCAGCGCAAATGCTAAAAGCAACAAGAGTTTCCTTTTCATATTTTTTCTCCTTTTTTTATAAAGTCTTTCCCGTTTGTGCTTTAGAGTATTTTTCTCTCTAATATATATAGACGTAAAAAACATCAAAAACCTTTCATATTTTTAATAAATTTTTTTACAGCTATATGAAGGCGCGGAAAAATTAAAGCTTTGCAAACAAAAAGCGCGCCAACCGAAGTCGACGCGCCGAAAAATGCATAGACTCCAATTGTCGCCAAACAAAATTACCAGCCACACCTCGAAAAAGAGGATGCAGAAAGGGAGTGTGCATTTTTACCGAAAAATAAAAATACACCCTCTTACAAAGAATGTGGCTATAAAATTTTGTTTGGCACTTTTATTGTAACATAATAATTATAAAAATGCAATAATTATTTTTATTACAGCAAACGCAAAAAAACGCCAAGTGGCACCGATTACTCCAATGCTCCTTGGCGTTCTTTATTATTTTTAATTTACAGTTGAATATTCTTTCTCGGAAACCGAGTCACGAGTATTTTTCTCGCTTGTATTATTTTCCGCAGATTCAAGCTTGCGCTTTGCCTCGGAGAGCATAAGCTTTATGCGGTTAAGCTGATTGACCTCACTTGCACCGGGGTCATAATCGACTGCGGCAATATTAGCCTCGGGGTGCTTTTGGCGAAGCTGCTTGATAACGCCCTTGCCTACTACGTGATTGGGCAGACAGGCAAATGGCTGTATGCAAACTATATTCGGCGTTCCACTATGGATAAGCTCTATCATTTCACCTGCAAGGAACCATCCCTCTCCGTACTGATTTCCTATCGAAAGGAAAGGTTTGGTAATCTCGGCAATATGGTCAATAGGCATCGGTGCTTCAAAGCGCACGCTCTTTTTGAGCGCATCGGTTGCCGGCTTTCTGAGTTTGCGTATAAACGCAAGTGCAATTTTGGCTATCAATGCGGAGCGCTTCTTCGCTCCCAAAAATTCAACATTGTAAAGAGAATTGTAAAGGCTGTAATTCAGGAAATCCATAAGATCGGGCACAACCGCCTCGGCACCTTCTTTTTCAAGCAAATCAATTAGGTTATTATTAGCAAGAGGCATATATTTGACAAGTATTTCGCCAACAATACCTACTCTTGGTTTTATAATATTTCTATCAAGCGGAAGCGTATCAAAATCCTCCACAAGCTGCGCGCATACCTTTTTAAATTTGTATTTGCTCTTTTTATTGGTGAGGGAATCAATACAAATACCTCTCCATTTTGCGTGCAGTGCATTGGCAGAGCCCGGCATAAGCTCATACGGGCGCGTTTTGTAAAGACAACGCATAAGAAGGTCACCGTATATAAGCGCGCGCCCCGCATCCGAAAGCATTGGAAGAGTGAATCCAAATCCTGAATTTTTCTCCATTCCGTTTGCATTAAGGGAAATAACGGGGATATGCGAAAGACCTACTTTATCAAGTGCGCGGCGAATAAAAGCAACGTAATTACTTGCGCGGCAGCATCCACCGGTCTGCGACATAATTATGGCAAGCTTATTCGTGTCATATCTACCCGAAAGAACGGCTTCCATTATCTGACCTACTACAACTATCGAAGGGTAGCAAGCATCGTTATTGACGCACTTGAGTCCAACATCAACCGCACCGCGGTGATCGTTATCAAGAATTACAACGTTATAGCCGTGTTTTTTGAACACGGGTCCGAGTATATCAAAATGAATAGGACTCATTTGCGGTGCGAGAATGGTATAGCCTTCAAGATTCATTTTCTTCGTGTATTCGGTTCTTTTATATACGGTACTTTCAGCCGAGCATTTCAATGCCGCATTTTTTCGCTTATTCATAGCCGCAATAAGACTCCGGACTCTTATACGAACTGCACCGAGGTTATTAACCTCGTCAATCTTAAGAACGGTATAGAGCTTACCGTGCGAGGTGAGAATATCACTCACCTGATCGGTTGTGACGGCATCAAGACCGCAACCAAAGGAATTGAGCTGGATAAGCTCAAGATCATCTCTTTTCGAAACAAACTGTGCCGCAGTATAAAGGCGAGAATGATACACCCATTGGTCAACTACTCGAAGAGGTCTTTCCGGTTCAAAATCAACAGGCAGGCTATCTTCGGTGAATACGTGAAGTCCGTAAGAGGCAACAAGTTCGGGAATGCCGTGATTGATTTCGGGGTCACAATGGTACGGTCTGCCCGCAAGAACGATTCCACACTCTCCCCTTTCGGTCATAAGCGAAAGCACACGCTTTCCCTCTTGCCGTATGTCATTCTTTGCGTTTTCCTGCTCTTGCCAAGCCGCGCTAACGGCTGCATGAACCTCACTCGCGGAAATATTCCATTCTTCTTTGCAAAGTCGAATAAGTCTTTCTGCCGTGATTTTTTCGTCGGTAAATGCCATAAACGGTCTTATGTAACGAACACCGTTTTCGAGATCCTCAACATTGTTTTTAAGGTTCTCGGAATATGAAACGACTATGGGACAGTTGAAATGATTTTGCGCTCCGGGCGTTTCCTGTTTTTCGTAAAAGACGCAGGGATAAAAGATAGTTTTGATTCCCGAATTGAGAAGCCATTGTATATGACCGTGGGCAAGCTTTGCCGGGTAACATTCCGACTCGGAAGGGATCGACTCCATACCAAGCTCATATATCTTTCTGTCGGAAGGCGGCGATATTATCACTCTAAATCCAAGCTTTTTGAAAAATGTTGCCCAGAATGGGTAGTTTTCGTATATATTTAACACACGGGGTATGCCTATTACTCCGCGCGGAGCATCCGCCTCGTCAAGAGAGGTATATCCGAAAATACGCTTTTGCTTATATTTTACAAGATTTTCTCCCCTTTTCGAGGATGCACCAGAACCAAAGAATTTCTCACAACGGTTACCGGAAACATGACGTCTTGCCCCGGAAAACTCGTTGATGGTAAGCATACAGTTATTCTGGCATCCGCCACATCTTGCTGCAGAGGTTTTATATTCGAGATTTTGTATTTCATCGGCAGAAAGCATACCGCTTTCCGCACCCGTGTAACGTTCCTTGGCTATCAGTGCCGCGCCGAATGCGCCCATTATACCCGAAATATCGGGACAAACAACATTTCGCCCAACGGTTTTTTCAAGCGCGCGAAGAACAGCTCTGTTATAGAACGTGCCGCCCTGAACAACGATGTTCTCTCCAAGCTCTCCGGCATCGGTGAGTTTTATAACCTTAAAGAGCGCATTTTTGATAACCGAATATGCAAGACCTGCTGAGATATCCGAAACAGTAGAGCCTTCCTTTTGCGCCTGCTTTACGTTGGAATTCATAAATACGGTGCATCTTGTGCCAAGGTCAACAGGACTTTTAGCAAAAAGAGCCTTTTCGGCAAACTGCCCTGCTGTAAGTCCGAGAGAATTTGCAAAGGTTTCAATAAACGAGCCACAACCGGATGAACAAGCTTCGTTGAGTATTACACTTTCTACATTACCCTCGTGAAGCTTAATACATTTCATATCCTGACCGCCTATGTCAAGAACGCAATCAACATCGGGCAAAAAGAAGGATGCCGCACTGCTATGGGCAACCGTTTCAACCTCGCCCTCATCAAGATTAAAGGCGGCTTTAAGAAGCGCCTCACCATATCCTGTTGAACAGGAGCGAGCTATTTTCGCCTTGGCGGAAAGATGAGAGTGCATCTCGGCAATAGCCGCAGCGGCAGTTTTTATGGGACTACCCATATTATTACTGTAATAGGAAAAGAGAAGCTCGCCCCCCTCGCCTATAAGAGCAAGCTTTGTTGTGGTAGAGCCTGCATCAATACCAAGATAGCAGTTGCCCTCGTAGGTAGATGCATCTCCCCTTTTGAGAGTTGCTTTTGAATGACGCTTTGCGAACGCTTCATATTCATCCTCGGCAGAGAAAAGAGGTTCAAGTCTTTTGATTTCGCTTTCAATTTCAATTCCACCCTCAAGACGATTGATAAGTTCATCCGGGGACACCGATATAGATTCATCAGCAGTAAGTGCTGCGCCAAGCGCGGCAAAAAGATGAGAGTTATCCGGGTCAACAATATTTTCGGGTGTAAGCTTAAGCGTGCGAATGAACGCACTTTTAAGCTCTGTTAAGAAATGCAACGGTCCGCCAAGGAATGCAACGCATCCACGGATAGGCTTTCCGCAAGCAAGACCGGATATAGTCTGATTGACAACCGCTTGAAATATAGATGCGGCAAGGTCGGACTTCGTTGCACCTTCATTTATTAAGGGCTGGATATCGGTTTTTGCAAAGACACCGCATCTTGCTGCTATCGGATATATCTGCCGATAATCCTTTGCAGCCTCATTAAGTCCCTCTGCATCGGTTTGAAGGAGTGCCGACATTTGGTCAATAAACGAGCCCGTACCGCCTGCACAGACACCGTTCATTCGCTCCTCTACTCCGTTTCCAAAGTAGATTATCTTTGCATCCTCTCCGCCAAGCTCTATGGCAACATCGGTTTGCGGTGCAACATGGCGAAGTGCTCCGGTGGTTGCTACGACCTCTTGAACGAAATCTATATTCAGTGCTTTTCCGAGTGCAATCGCTCCCGAACCCGTAATCTTCGGGCATATTTCAAAATCGGAAAGCTCCTCCCGCGCCTCTGAAAGAAGAAGTGATAAAGTCTTTTGCGTATGAGAAAGGTGGCGGCGGTATTTACCGTAAACGATATTACCGTCACCGTCTATTAAAACAAGCTTAACCGTGGTCGAGCCTACATCTATTCCGGCTCTATAGGTTTTTACATTTCTCATCTTTAAAATCTTTCAATTATTATTAAATATTTAGCCTAGTTATTTTAGCACAAAACTGCGTTTTTGTCAACCATCCGACATTTTTCGCATTTTTGAATCGAAATTTAGGCTCTGCGGATTAATCGGATATCTTAACGCGAGAATAAAGTGTTGCCCTCCCGCGCTTCCCCGTTTCCTCTATAACCCCTGATGCAAGGAGAAATTTAATCACGTAATAGCTAAATCGAGAGCTTCTTTTTATTGCTTTGCTAAACTCTGATGCAACAAATGTATCTCCAATAGAATCAGGAAGAAAGAAGGAATATTGCGACGGCTCTGTTATTTTGAGTGCCGATAGCAATTTTGTTGGAATGCGCTCCATTCGATTAGAACCTCGCTTGCGTGTACTATCCCAACCATCAAGTGCTCTGTATTCCTCCGATTCGAGAAAGAATATTATCACCGAAAGATTCGGGTGATTAATAAATTCGCGTATTCCGAAAAGGTGAAACATCGCATCGTATATGTTTTCGTGCTTTGGGCTCTTTTTTGGATTTGTGGCTTCTCCGCTTTCGGGATCTATCCACCGCATCCATTTATTATAAGAAAGAGGACATACAACGGTAACGCGCCCTTCGGGAAGCATTTTCGAAAGCTTTGGTTTTAATCTGTGATACGCCCTCGTTTGTATTTCAAAGACACCATCTTCATTCTTGATATCAGCAATATTACCAAGATATTTTATTTCGTGGTTTTCAATATTTGGCTCAATATATAGCTTTAACATCTTGTGAAGCGATTTTTCCGACAATGTGCCAACTCCGATGCTCGGCAACTTTTCGAGCAGAACACATTCTCTTGCAAAGAAAAAACGATCCTCGGATATCGGTATACAAAGCGACTCTACCCCCTCGGAAAACGGAGTGATTTTTGCTTCATTAATAGATTTATTCATTAATACTACCTTTTAATTCGGTTTTAAATAAAGAACTCGATTTCAAAGCGAAACCGAGTTCTTTTTCGAAGGTGAAAGCACATTAAGATTCTACGGATACATACGGTGCACTTTATTATTTTGTTCCGTCGGTTTTATAGCTACTTGAATATCCGGATGATTGATATTTCTTATAGTATTTTCCATAACCGTATTTTTTGTTTTGATAATTGCTTCCGACTTTATAATTTATGTCGTTTACAACGAATCCGACTATCTTTCCGCCAACACCGCCGACAAGCTCACAAGTATCTTTTATTGCATTTACGTCGGAATATCTGCTTCTGGCTACTACAATTATTCCTGTGGAGAAGGATGATATTATACCCACATCCGAAACCTCGGCAGATGGAGGAGTATCAATAATAATGATGTCATATTCTTGTTTGCATTGTTTTATGTAACTTGCCATTTTTTCACTTCCGAGAAGCTCTGCCGGATTGGGCGGAATCTTACCGGAAAATACAACGTCAAGATTTTCATATCCAACATCGGTAGCAACAAGTGACTTATCACGCACCTCACCGGAAAGATAATCAGAAAGTCCGAATTCGGCTTTTTTATTGAAAATATGTGAAATCTCCGGACGGCGAAGATCGCCTTCTATAAGCAAGGTCTTTTTACCAAGCAACGAAAGAGAGACGGCTATATTGGCGGAAATAACGCTCTTTCCTGCTCCGGAAAAATCGCTTGTTATTGCAAATACAGGACAGCTTTCGTCTGCGACAGAATAACAGATATTACTCCTTAACGCATTGAACGCCTCTGTAACGGCAAACGGAGTGTTTGCACCGATTATTTTATTTTCATAATTTCTCTTTTCGTTTGATGCATATAAATGACGCCGCTGTGAGTAAGAATGACTTTGAAGAGCGTCCGTTCCCCATTCGGGAATAGCTCCGAGCACCGGAACATCAAAGTTTTCCTTAACGGTGGACTCATCATAAACCTTATTATCCCTCATAAAGATAACAAAGCAAATAACATAAGTCATCACAAAGCCAAGCACTGCGAATATCACAGAGTATTTGAGCACCGACGGATTGTTTTCAACAACGTCGTAAATATTGTTAACTACAGTAACAGGCTTCAAAGTAGTTGTTATACTACTTGAATCCGACAGCTTATAGAGATCCTCGACCACAGAGGGCATCACCTCTTGTATTGCGGAAACTATCTTAAAGGAAACATTCGGATCCAAAGATACTACTTTTACAGAAAATACCGATGAATCATCGGATATTTTTTCTGCACTTATCATTGAGGAAATTTTTTCGACGGCTTCATTTTGGGTGCAACCAAGAGCTTTGTCAAGCTCTCTTTCTTCCACTACTCTTGATAAAAGCACGTTTTTATTAACTATCTCAACGCAGGTATTAGTAATATCAGATGCCGCACCAAGCATTGAATCCGAAATGTAAGGATTTTCATCAAGCACGTTTACAACTACAAATTCTATTTTGGCAGAATATTTAGTCTTAATCATAAAAGCAGAGCTTAATCCGCCTACAATTCCACCGAGCAAGGTAACGACAATCAATATCCACAAAAACTTTTTGAAAACAACAAACAATGTCGAAAAACGAATTTCATTTTTTGCAGAATCGTTATCCACGTTATTCATTACTATCTCTCCTTCGCTTTGTCTATTTTGCATTTTTAAATGCCGCATAAGCAACTCTCGCCGCTTCAGCATCCATATTGCACTCCAATTCAAAAAGAGGAATGTTTTTTAGTATACGGTCAGCAATCTGCATAGTACGAGAAATCATCAATGCGTTTTTCTTTCCGAGATATATTTGATTCATAAAACGCATTGTAACCTCGGATGGCGATATCCTGCGAGCAAGATTTTCGCTTCCGCGAGATAAAAATGCGATTCCTTTAAGAGGAGCCATGGAATTCACGCCATAATGCTCTTTTCCGCGCCATGGAGTGCCGCATGCGTATATCACTCCGTCAATCATTCGAAGTATTGGCTTATCTCCGTTAAGAATACGAACACTATCTCCAAATTCCGAGAGCCAAAGACGAACATGCGTTGTTTTACCAACTCCGCTATGAGCTGTGATTGCGTATGCTTCCCCTTCGGTTTCAAGAACTGCTCCGTGAAAAACGAGAGCATCATATTCAGGCAAGTGCTCTGCTATCTTTCTGTAAAGAACTATGCTTTCCAAATAATCGACAGGATAATCCATCTCTGCGATTGCGCGCTCAGCTTCGATATCTTCATCGGTTGCACATACGGTAAATTCCGCCGCCTCATCAGTAACATAATCGGCTGCAAATTTTTCTATAAATTCATATCGATTATCCAGACCTATTGCGATATTTGCAATTTTTATCGTCAGCATAATTCTCCCCTCAATCTGCTGTTTTGTAAGCATTAACGAGCAACTCGTTTCCGCTGAATATCTTTATTGATGAAAATGAATCGGGAGTTCCGGCATAAACGATATCGTTAAGACGCAGACATGATTCAAATGCCGAAGCACCTATAGTTGTAAGCGTTATCGGAAGCTTTACGGAAACAAGACTCGTGCATCCGTAAAAGGCATCCTTATATATGTCGGTAAGTCCATCAGGAAGTGAAACAGTCAAAAGTGAGGTGCATCCGTAAAAAGCTTTTTCGGGAATGACCGTTACACCTTCATAAAGCTCTATATTGGTAAGCTTAACGCAATCTCTGAATATTTCCGCGCCTATAGATTCAATGCTTTTCGGTAATATTACAGACCAAAGCCCGGTGGAAATAGCAAATGCCTCGGAGCCTATCTTTTGAACCCCCTCGGGAATTACTAACTCGGTAAGTGCAGTACAGCCGCTAAACGCCTTATTATCAATTACCGAAGGAGCACCGTCCCAAGTTATTTCGGAAAGCTTAATACATCCTTGGAAAGCACCTTCACCTATCTTGGCACACTCTGCCGGTATAGTTATCGCGGTTAATGAAGTGCAATTTCTAAATGCGTTACCGCCTATCGAATAAATGTAATCGTGCATGGTGACAGCTTCAATATTGCGGCAATCACGGAATGCACCTTCGGAAATAGATATCAGCTGCGCTCCAATTTCAATGTCGACAATCGAATCGCAGGATGCAAATGCATTAGTTCCTATATATGTAACCTTTTCAAGATTGAGAGATTTGAGTGCCGAGCAATCATAAAACGCTTCGTTTCCGATAAAGCTTGCATTCGAAATATCAAAGTTAGTGAGAGCTTCGTTATAGTAAAATGCACCTGCTCCGACCTTTGAAAGATTCGGAAGGTCACTTCCGTAAGAGGTAATGCCGCGGCATCTTCCAAACGCATACTCGCCAATAACAGTAACAGTATAAGGAAGCTCAATAGATTTCAAGGATTCGCAATCGTAAAAGGCTTCCATCCCTATTTCGGTAAATCTACCGTTAAGCGAAAGAGAGGTGAGTGCCTTACATCCTATCGCGATGCCTTTGGGAATAATCTTTATTCCTGAACCGAGAGTGAGATTTTCAAGCGCGAAACACTCGACAAACACATATTCGCCAAGGCTGGTTACATCATCCGAAACAGTAAAATCTATCAGTGCGGAGGCTGCAAATGCATAATTCCCTATTCCTTCAATCGAAGATGGAAGCGAAATGTTTTCAAGTGCCGTAGCAAAGCTGAATGCCTCATCTCCAATACGTTTGATTCCGTTTGAAAGAACTACGGTCGAAAGAGATGTACAGCCCGAAAACATTTTCTCACCAAGCTCGGTAAGAGTTGACGGAAGAGTTGCTTTTTTCAAGGATTTACATTCAAGGAAAACACTTTCGCCAACCGTGTTTATTCCTTCGGGAAGAGAAATTTCCGCAAGTCTTGAGCAGCTTTTAAAAGCACTGTCACCGATATATTCAACGCTCGAATCGGCAAAATCCACACTCTCAAGATATATTGCGTGGTAAAAAGAATAAGATTCAACAACAGTAAGCGTAGATGGAAATATAACCGAAACAATATCACTGTTGTTTTCAAACGCAGATGAGATTTTCTTAACGCCTTCGGGAATACGTACCTCTACTCCGAGAACACGCTGTATGGAAGGTGTTGTGCTGGAATTATTCGAGATTCTGTATACAAGAGTTGCATATTCGGTATTCACAAGCCCCATTGATTTATCACGAATAGGGTTATATTTTATCAAAATACCGTCACCAACTATTGAAAATTCATCTGTTAATGAATTGTAATAAGGAGTGGCGAGAAACGCGCTGCCGCCAATATGGGTAACGTAATACGGAATATTGATTCTCGAAAGCGCGGTGCAGTAACAGAACGCATGAGTTTCTATTGATTTCAAATTCTGCGGAAGCACAACAGAAACAAGGTTGCGAGCATTATAAAAGGCATACTCGCCAATTGTCGTGATATCATCGGGAACTATGTATTCCGTCATTTCCGCCTTGGGAGGAAATGCAATTATTTTTTTGTTTTCGTTATCAACAAGAGCTCCCCTCTCGCTTGAATACTTGGTATTGCTTTTATCAACCGAAAAAAGTTTTAAAGAATTGCAAGAGAAAAATGCCTTGTTTCCGATTTCGGAAAGTGCTGCACCGAATGAAAGCGAGGTAAGTGCCTCACATCCCGAAAATGCTTCGTTTCCTATAGAAACGAGAGTCTTCGGCAGCTTTAGCTCTTTTATTTCCTTACAATCGGCAAATGCCTCATCCGGAATTACGGTACAGGATTCCGGAATTGTAACCGATGTGATGTATTCGCATCCGTAAAATGCCGATTCTCCAAGCGTTTCAAAAAGCTCCGGCAAGGATACTGTTTTGATTGAAAGGCATCCGAGAAAGGCTCTGTCACCTATTGTTGAAAGAGTGGATGGGAACGTGGGGGTTGCAAGCGAATTGCACTTGTTAAATGCATCTGCCCCGATTACAGAAAGGTAATCACCAAAGCTAACGGTTTTAAGACGACTGCAATTATAAAATGCCTCATTACCTATTTTTTCTACATAGGCACCAAAAACCACAGATGTTATATTGGCTTCGTAAAAAGCTCTATCACCCACAGTTATAACAGACTGCTCATCAATTTTATCAGGAATGACTACCGATTCCGAATCTCCGATATATGATGTAATCTCTACGCCACCTTCAACGTATTTATACTCAAAGTCTTCGGTGAAATACACAACTCGCGAAGGAGGATCTTCGGGACGCATAAGCAACAACACAAGCGCGAGAACGAGCAGTAAAATTACACCGATAGCTAATATACCGATAATTTTGTTTTTCATTTATAGCCTCATTTAAAAATAAAATATTATTTTAACAATACTTAATTATACACTATATAATAAGAAAAGTCAACACAAAAAGTGGCAGACACTTATTTTGCAGATTATTTTTCAATGTATAAAAAAGGGCAATATAGAAAAAACTAGAACCGATGGGGGATAAAATTATTCCCAAAACGCACAGGACGAAAAGTTTTGATAGTGGTGCGAACAAGGAAGGAGAAATATGAGAATAAGTGGCAAAAAAACAGTCGCGGCAATACTCTGTTCAGCAACGCTTGCGCTGTCAATCAGCGCAACTGTGGCATACGCTGATTTCGGAAGCGGAGTTGCCGTGCTCAGCGAAGGTACGGAAATAGTAAAAACGGCCATATCGGGCAAAAAAATTGTTTTTTCGGATGTTGATATCAAGCAGGGACTATGTATAACAGATTTTGAGAAAATCAAGATTACGAGCGTTCCGACAACAAGCGAAGGAACACTTTTGCTCGCCGGAAGGAGAGTTGGTGCAGGCACAACAATAAAGAGAAAAAATATCGGTGCACTTGTGTTTATTCCTGCCAGCCGCGAGGTCACAGAGTGCAGATTCAAATTCACGACAGATGATTTTGCAAACGGTGCAGAGGTAGATTTTGTTATAAAATTCTGCGAGAAGGTGAATTATGCTCCTACGATTAATGCGCCCGAAAGCGAAGAAACAGCTCTTAAGACACAAAGAGAGATATCTGTTTTCGGGAAAATGAGTGCGACCGACAAAGAAGATGACCTTCTTGAATATACGGTTATCAAATATCCAAAGGTTGGAAATTTGAAAGTAATTGACAAAAACAGCGGCGAATATCTTTACACGCCCCCCACTGATTATGTTGGAGAAGACAGTTTTACCTACGTTTGCCGTGACGAATGGGGCAATTATTCGAAGCCGCAAACAGTTTCCATTACGGTTGATGAAAGAATGAGTGAGGTAATTTATACCGATATGACAACCCATCCCGAGTACAATGCCGCAGTTGCTTTAACCGCGATGGGCGTTATGGATGGCAGACTAATCGGTGACGGTGTGTATTTTATGCCGGACTCCAGCATTACGTTGGCCGAATTCGTTACAATGGCGATGAAATGCGCGGGAATAACTCCGGACAATACCCTGACAGAAACCTTCTTTGATGATAATGCTGAAATTTCAAGCCCGATGATGGGATATATTGCAACAGCGCAAAAGCTTGGTATAATCACCGGAAGTTTTACAGACGGAAAACTCATACTCGAACCCAACAAAGCTATAACTCGTACCGAAGCCGCTGTTATTATGTCAAACATTCTTGACACGGGTGAGGATTACGAAATGCCGGTGTTTAAAGATGAAAACACAGTTCCCGTTTGGGCTAAGGGTGCTGTTGGCGTGATGTGCACGCTCGGAATCTTTGACACCGAAACGGATCTTATACTCGGCGACTCTGCTCTTACAAAATCCGAATGTGCATCATATCTGTATAAATTCGCCGAAAAGGCAAAATAATTTGACACGGATGCCTATTAAATTAACAAAGCACTCGATTTCACTAGAAAATCGAGTGCTTTGTTATTCTCCCGTTACACATTATAATAGTTATATATTTTTATATTATTTCCAACCGGTGCACCGTTTGCAAATTTTGATGCAAAGCAATACTGCAAACCAACCGTGTGAGATATTCTATTATTCATACCATACATATCGGCTTCATCCTTGGTATTAAAAACGCCCAGTATAGTTTCTCTTTCCCCTCTCAACAGTGCAACTGCATACTTTAATTTCATTTTATACATCCTTCCCGACGAAACTACGCCACTTGAAATTCTGTATTAATTATACCCACGATTGTGTACCATAAATCGGACTTTTGCACTTTGTTCAAAATTTTATAGATTAACTTAAAAACACTATTGACAAATATGGAAAGAATACGAGATTTATATAATCTCGGTATTAGATTTATCAAAGATGACCATAATAACAATGAGAAAATAGGCAGCACGTACTACGGTGAATGTCCGTTTGTCGGTGTCAGAGAAAATGCCCTTGCTGCCGCAAGCTTCAAGGATGAGATTCACAGAGATATAGAATCTCGAAGAAGGAAAATTCGAGCTTGATCTTGAAAAATACGGATACACGCACGCAGTGATTATCTATCCTACCCTAATTAACGGTGTGCGCTGGAGTTTTGATGGCAAAAAAATGTCCTTTGAATTTACAAATAACTATTCCGCAAGGCTATTCAGATTAAAAAAATAGACAGCAAGGGGCAGATATCCAACTGCCCTCTTCGCGAAAATATATTGATTACAGATACAGTTTTAAGATTTTTTTAACAAAAGGTATTGACAAATACAAATCATTGTGATATTATATTACAGTACGAAAACTTATGCCCCTGTAGCTCAGCCGGTAGAGCACTTGACTTTTAATCAAGGTGTCCGGGATTCGAATTCCCGCAGGAGCACCAATAAAAATAGCCACCCAAATGGGTGGCTATTTTTATTGGTGCTTCTGTGAGAAATTCGATCACGCTTCGCGCTTTTGTGCGAAGTGGGATTCGAAACATTGCGCCTC
>CAYRJG010000039.1:0-1843 GCA_964424525.1 uncultured Ruminococcus sp. | reverse complement strand
TTCCTCTTTCGCTCTGCCAACGAATTTTATTTTTTTGATATCAGGCGCAAAATTCTCGCGAAAACGCCACCCAAATGGGTGGCTGTTTTTATTGGTGCTTCTGTGAGGAATTCGATCACGCTTCGCGCTTTTGTGCGAAGTGGGATTCGAAACATTGCGCCTCAGTCTCGCCAAGCGAGACAACTCATTTTCCTCTTTCGCTCTGCCAACGAATTTTATTTTTTTGATATCAGGCGCAAAATTCCCGCAAAAACGGGCAAGTGAAATCGCTACGCGATGAAATATTTGCTCCGCAAATGTGAAATGTTCGCTTTGCGAACCGAAACAATTTTATATTTACGCGACCATTGTAGGAATTTTATTTTGTTCACGGTTTGCATCAATTCTTTTACGGATCAAATAATAGATGAGATAAACTAGAAGCTCAATTCCGAAAAATGCAATAAAATTCAATATAGGCGAAAGATATGGTGCGATATTTTCGGGAAGAAGATAGAATGGATCTTGACGGATGAAGAACCAATTAAAATTATGCGAATAATCCCCTACTTCCGCACTGTAACAAGTATTTCCTATAAAAGCCCATATCGTCATACAAACAAGGATTATAGCATCCTTATAGCAATTTTTGATTTGAAGTCCATGCTCGTCAAAGAAAATAACGAGGAATCCGTAAACTACCATAAGGCTATGGAAGATAAGCGTTTGCGCTGCTCTGTAAGCAAACGGATGTATTTCATACGACATAACACCGGAAGGATAGACCATATACATCAAATTACAAATCATACCCAGCAAGGCGAAATGAACTCTGAATTTTTCAAGGAAACGGTTGTGGTTTGACCAAAAGCACATTACGCACATTGCAGTGCAGGAATGGAACGGAAGCTTATCAATATCGATTTCTTCAAGTATAAATGGCATAAGAAAAAAGTCTGCTATGTAAAGAATAAATACTATATTGATAAACAGATTCGTCCCTTTTCTTTTTTCTTCGATGGTTTTGTCCTTCAGACGAAAAACAGAAAATACAGTCAACCCAATCATCAAGAGAAGATATAACCAATGCCAAATGCTATAGCATTCAAAAATGACACCGTCATTTATCCCGGACAAAAGATCAGATAAAAACGAATACACAGGAACATCTCCTTTACTATTTTAGTATATCATCTTTAGTATATCATCGATTATTCGATTTTTCAATCCGCACTTCTCATATTTAATATTTCTTCATTATTGAAAACAAAAAGCGCAATCCCTCGGCAATAAGACTTGCCGAGGGATTAAATTATTTAGTTAAGAACAAACTTATTGAAGCTCTTCTTACCTCTTTTGATAAGAACTCCTGCTTTAAGCTGCTCTGCGGTTACGGTTGCGCGAACATCGGTGAGCTTTTCACCATCTACGGTTACGCCCCCCTGCTCTATCGCACGTCTGCCCTCGGATTTCGAGGGAACCATTTTACCAAGCACAAGAAGAGAGTTTACGTCAATCTTTCCATCAACAAGGATTGCAGGATCAACCTCAACGCTGGGAGTAAGACTGCTATCACCTGTATTGAAGAGTGCGTGAGATGCAGCCTTTGCTTTTTCGGCTTCCTCTTCACCGTGGATAAGTTTTGTAAGCTCGTATGCGAGTATCTCTTTTGCATCGTTAAGCTGTGCGCCTTCCCATTTATCCATCTTATCGATTTCTTCAACAGGCAGGAAGGTAAGCATTCTGATACATTTAAGAACGTCCTTATCTCCAACATTTCTCCAGTACTGATAGAACTCATAAGGCGGAGTTTTGTTAGGATCAAGCCAAACAGCGCCGTTTGCGGTCTTACCCATCTTCTTTC
>CAYRJG010000038.1:0-15792 GCA_964424525.1 uncultured Ruminococcus sp. | reverse complement strand
GCCAAGTGCCTTAAACCAAAGCTTTGCGTGCTCCTTCTCGTTATCAGCGGTCTTCTGGAAGATCGCCGCGATCTGCTCGTAGCCCTCCTTCTTTGCAACCGATGCAAAGTAGGTATATTTGTTTCTTGCCTGTGATTCGCCTGCAAAAGCGGTCATAAGATTCTGTTCGGTTTTTGATCCTTTGAGTTCCATAATAAAATTCTCCTTGTATTTTTGATTTTTGTTTTCTTTGTAATAATAATCGCTTCAAAGATAAATTATTCACCCGTATGAAGCATTTGGCATTTTTTGCACAAACCGCGGAGTTTCAGCTCGTAAGAGTCAACAACAGCATCGGAGCATGCCACAAGCGTTCTTTCAAAATTCGGTATAGAAAAATCGTATATCATACCGCATTCCGAACAAAACAGATGCCCGTGTGGTATAAATGAGCTATCATATCTTGCGCTTGTGCCCTCACCGCCAAGTCGGCGGATGATCTCTTCCTCCTCCAATGCACGAAGATTGTTATACACCGTCGCCCTTGATATAGTCGGAAGCTTTTGCTTTGCCAATTCGAATATCTCCTCAGCCGTATGATGACACTTATCCGAGCGTATTACCTCAAGTATTACAGCTCTTTGCCGTGTCATATTTTCTCCTTTTCCGGAATGATTATTTATATTTTAGAATCATTCTAAAAATATTATACACGTTCTAAATTGATTTGTCAATAGATTTTCGAAATTTTTTCAAAAATTTTAAAAGTAAAAAAATCCACTAAAAAGACCGACTCGAAAAAGCATTCGAGTCAGTCACAATGTTTTTACCATTTATTTCAATTGACCGATATATCTGATTTACACATTATAAACAATCGTCATATCAAGTTAAAAATCTATAAATTACTAGGTATATCAAATTCAGGCTTAGTCAATAGTCATATCGATCTTAAATCTCATTATCTTACGAAGCGTGTTCTTCGGGAACTCCTCTTCGCGAATCTTGAGAATAGCTATCTTTTTATAAGGAACAGCAGTGCGATTATATTCGTTTACATAGGGCTGAAGATGAGCCTTAACGTCGGTGATGTTATTCTTCTCGATATAATCCTTATCGGGATAGATCTCGGCAACTATTGCATTGTGCTCGATACCGCGCTTGCTCTGTCCTTCATAAACTACAATTTCAAGAACACCGGGAGCAGCGATAAGCTCGCTCTCAATTTCTTCGGGATAAACGTTCTTACCGTTTGAAAGAATGATAAGGTTCTTCTTACGTCCGGTGATAAAGAGTGCTCCACCATTTCCTACCTTGCCGTAGTCACCCGTTCTGAAGTAACCTTCCTCGTCAAATGCATCGCGAGTAGCTTCCTCATCCTTATAATATCCGAGCATTACATTAGAGCCCTTAACGCAGATTTCACCCTCACCGTCTTCATTCGGGTCTGCAATTTTGAGCTTATCAATAGCGAGCACCGGTCCAACACTGCCTGGAATATTGCGCTTACTGTGGTTTACGGCAATAATAGGTGCACATTCGGTAATACCGTATCCGTTGAGAGTGGAGATTCCGATTCCGTCGAAGAAATCAACTATTTCCTTATTAAGAGGCGCACCTCCCGAAATAACCATTTTAAGTTCACCGCCAAATGCTTCACGGATAGCACCGAAGAGCTTTCTGCGGATATCTATACCAAAATGGCGAAGGAAATTCGAAAGCTTCATCATTCTTGAAACAAGCTTTTCCTTCTTCTGATCCTTTATGTTTGCAAGTATCTTACGGTAAAAGGTTTCAAGATAAAGAGGAACGAGAACGAGGTGACCGGGCTTTTCAGCCTTAAGCTCTCTTTGCACGTATCTGATACCTGCGGAAATGTATACCTCGCTTCCTATGCTGAGGTGACCTACCATCATAACGCTTGAGCCGAAGGTATGATGAGGAGGAAGGACGCAAACGGATTTGTTTGAGAAATCCATAAACTGAATAGCTTCCGCCATATCCGAAAGCACTGCGCGCTGAGAAAGCATAACTCCCTTACCCTTACCGGTCGTACCCGAGGTGAAAACGAGTATGGAAAGCTTATCAACATCAGCCTCGCAATTCTCGTAAATGCTTGGGTCGGCATTATACTTTTCTCTGCCCGATGCGATAAGAGATGCGATAGTTTCACGCTCTGAATTCTCGGAAGAAATATAAATATATGCAGGAATACCGCACTCTGAAATTATGGTATCCGCTTTTTCCTTTATGTCCTCATCGCAGATAAGGAATTCGCACTCCGCCTTCTTTACGGTATCCGCAAGGTCGGGAGCAAGCCAATCTCTGTCAAGCGGAACGATAACGCCACCGGCAGATAAAACAGAGAAATAAGTGATAAACCATTCATAGGAGTTCTTTCCTATAACAGCGCAATGCTTACCGGTAAAACCGCGAGAAATAAACTCGGTAGTAAGCGCACGAACATCATCGCGCACCTGCTCAAATCCGATCTTCACAGATTCGGCATCGGTAGGCTTTTTACGGAATGAATAGGCAATTCTGCCCTTATACATTACCGCGGTTTCCTCCACAAGATTTTTTATGCTTGTAAACTCTTTTCTTTCATGCAAAGCATCTTTAACCATTTCTAAAATTCCTTTCAGAATAAATTAATAACTTATTTTAAAATCAAGCCTTTTAATCAGAAGCATCCGCCTTAGTCGGCAACTGCAGTTCTTTGGAGCATCCGCGCTCACAAAGCTCCTCAAGATTTGCGCCAAGCTGTGCCAAAACTCTGTAAAACACCTCAAGATCCCCATCGGAAATATCCGAACCAACCGCCAACTGCACAGCTAAGGCAGATTTTACAATCCTCTCCGCAATCTCTTTTCCCGATTCGGTAAGCTGAAGGCGTGTATTATAACCACGTTTTTTAGCTCCTTGTGCAAGAGTAATATATCCGCTTTCAATGAGAAAATGAACCTCGCGCGAAACAAGCGAACGGTCGATATTGCTCTTTAGTGCAAGCTGAGCCGAGGTAAGTCCATTCGGACTTTTCAAAAGCTCGTATATCCAAAGCGTATGAACGCCTTTTAAACTAGTCTCAGATATGATATCCTGCTTTATTCTGTTTATACATTTATGCACGGAATCAATATGGAGAACAAATGTTTCAAATCTAGCACCTTTTTTTAACAACTTAACTCACCATCCCCTTTCGCAAAGCAAACATAACGAATATGTTTTTCGGTATCATCTTCTTATATTGTAACACATCAATGTTGACTTGTCAACATTAAATTATACAAAAAAAGAGCCGTCTTATGCAAAAAGCGCAGACGGCAGCAGTTTTTTAAAACGACTATCTATATTATTAATTTAAAAATGAAAGAAACAGCAAAGCAAAGAATCAAACCTACAAGAGTTGGTATTATAAAGGAAAGCAAAGTTATACGTTTGCTTTTTGTTTCCTTATAAACCGTAATAAGTGATGTCGAGCAAGGAAAGTGAAATAGTGCAAAAAGAGCCGTGCAGATTGCTGTAACCGGAGTCCATCCAACCGAAGATAAAACTTCCCCTATCGCGAGAGTCCCTATCTCCTCGCCAATAGCTCCTCCTTCGGTATACATCATAAGCATAAGCGGTAAGACTATCTCGTTTGCCGGTATACCGATTATAAATGCAAGCAATATCACTCCATCCAAACCGAAAAATTGCCCCACGGGGTTGAGAAATTCGGCACAAAGCGTCAGAATGCTCGAATCCCCAATCGATATGTTTGCAAGTATCCATACCGCAAGACCAAGAGGCGCGGCAACCAGCACGGCTCTTGCAAGAACCGCACCGCATCTATCTACAAGCGATCTGTATATCGTATTTAATATCTGCGGTCTTCGATAAGGCGGAAGCTCTATTGTAAAGGACGAGCGTTCACCGCGAAGGAGCGTTTTTGAAAGTATTGCGGTACATACAAACGTAGCCAAAATACCAAGCAAAATAAAAGCGGTAAGCACAAGCGAAACCACCAACGGATCATACGTGCCCGAAAGAAAGATAAATAATACCGAAATAAGAGTTACAAGCATTGGAAGCCGGCCGTTGCACGGTACGAGCGAATTTGTAAGTATCGCAAGAAGGCGCTCTCGCTTCGAATCGATTATGCGGCAACCTACGATTCCTACTGCATTACACCCGAATCCCATACACATTGTAAGCGCTTGTTTTCCACAAGCTCCGGCACAGGCAAAAGGACGATCCAAATTATATGCGATTCTCGGAAGATATCCCGAATCCTCAAGTATTGAGAAGAGTGGAAAGAATATCGCCATTGGCGGAAGCATAACTGCCACAACTCTGCCAAGCGTTCTGAAAAGTCCTCCGACTATCGCGCCCGTAATCCAAGGCGGCATATTAAGATAGTAAAAAAGCGAATATAGCTTTTCTTCGCTTAATTCAAAAAAATGCGAGAGAAGCTCCGATGGATAATTTGCAAGCGAAAGCGTTATCCAAAAAACGAGTGCAAGCAAAAGAAGCATAACGGGATATGCAGTGACTCTACCCGTAAAGAGCTTATCGGCGCGCTCGGTAAAGCTTTTTTTATGCTCGCAGGTCGAAGTTACCGCAGAAGCTATCCGTTCAGCTTCTCCGACAAGCGTGCTTATACGAGCATCGCGATAACCTTCTCCGTCAACCCCGTGTAAAAATAAATACTCTTTTCCGGCAGAGACGGCATCGGATATTTTGCTCCTTTCATTTGAATCTGCACAAATGCAAGAAAGAATTTCTTCCTCGCATAAACCATCGGGATCTATAAGAGTCAGTGCTATCCATCGTGCAAAACGTCGATTTTCACCTATTCTTTCAAAAAAACCATTAATTTTTAAAAGTGCCTGCACTACAAGTTGTATAGCATCCTCTACGGATTTCGTATAACAAGGCAAAAAACCGTGCTCGCGTGAGTCTTTGCTTATAGAAACTATCTGTTCGCAAAGCGGAATCATATCTCTTTTTTTATTAGCCGAAACGGCAACAACCGGAATATCGAGCAAAAGCGAAAGCTTCTGAACGTCAATTTTAATCCCTTGACGCTCTGCTGCTCCCACAAAATTGAGTGCAAGAATTACCTTTCGTCCCGTTTCGGATATTTGCAAGAGCAAATTTAGATTCTGCATAAGCGAGGATGCATCACATACAACAACCGTCACCTCTGCTTCACCAAAGCAAATAAAATCTCTTGCTATACGCTCTTCTTCGGAGTGCGAGGCGAGCGAATATGTACCGGGAATATCGACGAACCGAAATTCACACCCGCCTATTTTAGCAAGTGCCGACTCACATCCGACGGTCTTCCCTGCCCAATTCCCGGTATGTACGTGCATACCCGTGAGCGAATTAAAAAGTGTGCTCTTACCGACATTTGGATTGCCGGCAAGTGCAACCGTAATAGGCAAAGCCTGTTGTTCTTGAGAATTCTTTTTCCGTTTTTTCATTCGTTCGATCCCTCCCCGAAAAGCTCGCACAAAATTATCACGCGAGCGAAAATGGACGCGACATTTGCATTCTTATCGACACTTTGTACGCTTCTTTCTTAATATTAAATAAATCTTCCCACCTCGAACGAATCCCGTTGCGACGGGTTAACTCATCGTGTCGCCTTCAATTTTTATCCATTCGGCGTCCGAGCCTCTTATAGCAACAGTCTTTCCGCGAATAAGATAGGCGCGCGGATCGCCCAGCGGACTTATTCCCACGCAAAGAACGCGTGTACCCGGAATAAGACCAATATCCATAAACCTTCTTTTCATTTCGCACCCTTCCTCAAGAGAAGCGATTATTCCACATTCCCCGGGCATAAGTGTACCAAGGTTGTTCTTGTTTTTCATATATGTTACATCAGGTCAGGCAACCTCCCTATTATCATATTCGGCACCCGAAATTTAGTGCAACCAATTAGAAAGCGAAAAAGCATCCCGATTTTCAAGCTTGAAAATCGGGATGCCCCTTAATTATTAATTTATACTGTTTTAGATAGAATACTTTCTCTTATAAGAACTATATTTCTGCTCAAATTCTTCACCGCCGTGCTTCATATCGGCAATATATTTGTGAAGATCAAGCGCATCATAGCGTGATATTTCAACAACGCATCCCGCAATATTCGAGCAGTGGTCGGATACTCGCTCAAAATTAGTAAGAAGGTCGGAAAGGATAAAGCCGTGCTCTATCGAGCATTCGCTCTTTTGAAGTCTTAAGATGTGATTAAGCTTTATCTGATCGCGAAGATCATCAATAACCTCTTCAAGAGGCTCTACCTCGGCAGCAAGCTTGATATCATTATTGACAAGTGCCGCATAGGTAATATCGACAATCTCTTCAACAGCAGAGCGAAGAATCGCAAGCTCACACTGTGCTTCTTTAGAAAATTCTATCTTCTTATCGCGCATTTCTTCAGCAGACTCAACTATATTCACAGCGTGGTCGGATACTCGCTCAAGATCACCAATAAGATGAAGAAGCTTTGTTACCTGTGCGGAATCGTGCTCATCCATATCTCTTGCGGAAACCTTTACAAGATAGCTTCCGAGCGCGTCCTCGTATTTATCGACCTTGTCCTCAACGTCCCTTATCTCATCGCATATCTTCGCATCAAAATTTTCAAAAAGTGTCAAGGATTTTTTGAAAGCATCGCAGGAAAGAGTTGCCATAGATGCAGTTACATCTGCCGCCCTGCCTGCCGCGATAGAGGGAGTTTCAAGCAGACGCTCATCAAGAAGATTAACCGTTTCGTTTTCATCCTTCTTATCGCGTATCGTTGCAACCGCAAGCTTTTCAAGAAGCTTGTAGAAGGGAGCCATAAGAAGAACGGAAAGGATTTTAAAGACGGTGTGTATCGTTGCGATATACCAGGCATCGACAGTAGCGTTCAAATCTATAAATTGGAAAATAAGACCGTTTACAAGATAGAAAACGCTGAGCCATACGACAACACCGATAATGTTGAAATAAAGGTGTATCATAGCAGCGCGTTTACCGTTTTTATTCGCGCTGATAGAGGAAAGAAGCGCGGTAACGCAGGTACCGATATTCTGTCCCATTATGATGGGAATAGCCGCACCAAATGACACCCCTCCCGTAGTAGCAATCGACTGAAGAATACCGACAGATGCAGAGGAGGACTGAACTATCACAGTAAGAATAAGTCCCGCAAGAACACCGAGAATAGGATTCTCGAACATAGTGAGAATATTACGGAAGCTCTCGTTATCCTTAAGACCTGCAACAGAGCCGGACATAAGGTCCATGCCCACCATAAGCACAGCAAATCCAAGAAGGATAGCACCAACGTCCTTCTTTTTTCCGCGTTTTGCGAACATTACAAGAATGATACCGATAACTGCAAGAATAGGCATCCAAGCATCAGGTTTAAACCATTCAACGATGCTGAGAGTTGCCGTCGCATTTCCACTTTCAATAGTGGAAAGCGCAGTAAGCCAAGCAGTGACTGCCGTTCCTACGTTTGCACCCATAATAACTCCGACCGACTGAAGAAGAGTCATTGTTCCGGAGTTTACAAAACCGACTACCATAACCGTAGTCGCTGACGAGGACTGAATGATAGCAGTTACTACTAAACCAAGCGCGAATCCCTTGAGGGGATTTGAGGTCATCTTCTGCAATATCATCTTAAGACGTGTACCTGCGCTCTTTTTAAGCGCGTCCCCCATTACCTCCATACCGTAGAGAAAAAGAGCAAGACCGCAAAGTAGTGTAAGCGCGTCAAAAATGTCGAAGCCCATAAGGTTACCTTCCTTAAAAAAGATTTTTTACTTTTGTACCAATCCAATATATATAAATTTTATTGAATTCAAATTTCACACGGGGTGGATCCTATCCCCTCTAAATCCATAGCAGGAAATCTTATAGTAATAGATGTTCCCACGCCTTCCAAGCTCTCAAGCTCAATATTCGCTTTATGATACGCTGCAGCGTGCTTGACTATCGAAAGGCCGAGTCCGGTTCCGCCAATTTCCTTTGAATGACTTTTGTCAACGCGATAAAAGCGTTCAAACACTCGGTCCTGCTTGTCCTGCGGAATACCGATACCGTCATCCTTCACACAGACGCAAGACTCGTCACCTTCACAAAAAACCGTAACCTCCACCTTGCCGTTGGGACGGTTATATTTTATGGCATTATCGCAAAGGTTGTATATCATTTCCTCGGCAGACGTAGCGTTGCCTTTTATAAATGCAGGTGCACCGTAAAGATGAAGGCTTATCTCCGCCCTCTCGGCTACACTTGAAAGTCGGCTTATTACCTCTTCGGAAAGCTTGAAAAGGTCTATCGGCTCGTCATCATAAGGAATTTCACCGCCATCAAGACGAGATAGCTTTATTATATCTCCGACAAGTGATATAAGACGCGAGGACTCCTTGTGAATATTATCGGCAAAATGCCTCGCCTCATCACCTTCAGCCATACCCGTGCGAATTATTTCGGCAAAACCGGATATGGATGTAAGCGGAGTTTTCAATTCGTGAGAAACGTTAGATGTAAATTCACGGCGTAATGCCTCGCGCTCCTCTTTTTCGGTTACATCGAGTATAACGATAACCGCGCCCTCAACATTCATATCATGAAGAACGGGGGTTGCCAGAAGGCTGTAAAACTTATCACCGCGCCGCATCGAATAGTATCCGTTTTTTCCCGAAAGTGCCGCACTTATGGCATCTCGGAATCCTGATTCACTATCCAAAAGCAAAACACTTCTTGGCACATCGGAACGTACATCGAATATCTCTTTTGCGCTTTTATTGCAAGAGAGTATCGCGGCTCTCGAATTTATTACTATCATTCCTTCGCTCATATTAAAGGTTATCGAATTAAATTCTCTTTCTCTCTGGCGCAAAAGAGTCATCTGCTTTGACACCTTGTAATTTTGCGAGGAAAGCTTTGATATTATAGGTTTTAATTCGTCATACACAAATGCCGATTCCGGATGTTCCGGATCAATATCGTTTATAGGGCGCACTATACTTTTAGATACGTGTGAAGCTATAAAGAAACCAAGCACCGTAACGGCTACGACCAAAATCATAGCCGGTGCAAGTATGTCGGCGAGCATTGTAAATGCACTGTAAGAAGTTGCCGCAACTCTTATAACCGTACCGTCTGACGCCCTTTTGGCATAATATGACGTGTTTTTCGAAATAGTTTCAGAATATCTCTCGGAGTAACCCTCTCCCGTCAAAAACGCCTCGGATATTTCTTCCCTGTCAACGTGATTACCTATTTCACCGCTTGATGCGGAATCATAGAGAACTACGCCATCCTTATCTATATGTGTAACACGGGTGCCGACATTATCCATAATTCGGAAGATTTCGGCTCCGTACTCCTCGTATCCTGCCGCAAGAAATTTGCCTTCCTTTGTAAGCTCGCTTTCGGCTTTTTCACTATAATAATTATAGCTCGATACAAATATTATAGAAAACGAAGCTACAAGAACTATAATAATTGTGGCAAATATACTTTTAAATATTTTATTTCTCATACAATCACTTTTGCGAGCTTATCTTATATCCGACACCGCGTACTGTTTCTATCGCGTCACCATACTCGCCAAGCTTTCTTCTAAGTGTTCTTACGTGAACGTCTACCGTTCTGTTTTCACCGTTGAACTCATATCCCCACACATCACGAAGGATCTGATCGCGGTTAAGAACTACGCCCTTATGCTCAAGCAAAAGGCAAAGAAGCTCAAACTCTTTATACGTAAGAGAAATCGGTCCTTCATCCGTCAAAACCTCATGCCGAAGAGTAGATACCGTGACACCGCAAAAGGAATAACATTTATCGGTCGCCTCACGCTTGGTCGCGCGGCGCAGATGCGCCTTTACTCTTGCCATAAGCTCCATAACGCCAAACGGCTTTGTAACGTAATCGTCTGCTCCTGCATCAAGTGCTGTCACCTTATCAAACTCGGAATCTTTTGCTGTAAGCATTATTATGGGGATATTTTCGGTTTCGGGCGTACAGCGAAGCTTTGTAAGAACCGAAAAGCCGTCCTCCTCCGGAAGCATAACATCAAGTATGATAAGATCCGGCGGACTTATTTTTACTGCTTCGAAAAAAAGTGAAGGCAACGAAAATCCCTTCGCCTCATTTCCGGTTTTTGAAAGCGAGTAGCAAACAAGCTCTCGAATACTTTCGTCATCCTCAAGAAGATAGACCATAATTCACCTCAAGATGTAAAAATCAAATAAGGATTATACTCCTGCAATCTCACCAACGTCTTTAAGTATATATCTGGGGCGATATGGGAAATGCCCAATAGTATCAAGCGTTGAAACACCGGACAAAACAAGAACGGTATCAAGCTCGCTCTCGATTCCCGCTACTATATCGGTATCCATTCTATCACCGATAATAGCCGCATCTATTCTGTGGCATCCCAGCTTTTTAAGTGCGTGGCGCATCATAAGAGGATTTGGTTTTCCTACAAAATACGCCTCTTTACCGGTCGTCATCTCAATTGAGGAGATAAGAGCGCGGCAAGCGGGGATTATTCCGTTCTCCGACGGTGCGGTAAGGTCGCTGTTTGTTCCGATAAGCTTTGCTCCGTTCATAACAAGCTTGACCGCTTTTTCTATCTTTTCATAGTTAAGAGAGCGCGTTTCGCCAAATACGACGTAATCGGGATTTACATCATTCATACTGAATCCCGCCTCATAAAGTGCAAAGGTAAGTCCCGGCTCGCCTATAACATATACCGAGCCCCCCTTGCACTGACTTGCAAGGAACGATGCCGTTGCAAGAGCACTTGTATAGAAATGCTCCTCTCCAACCGAAAGCCCCATTCTTCCAAGCTTCTGTGCAAGCTCTCTCGGAGAGCGTTCAGATGAATTTGTAAGAAACAGGAAATCCTTTCCGTTATTCTCAATCCACTCCATAAATTCTTTTACGTGCGGTATAATTCTGTTTCCGTGATAAATTACTCCGTCCATGTCGCATATAAATGCTTTTTTCGCACGAAGCTCCGTAAGATCCTGACTCATTTTCTGTCCTTTCGATTTATAATGTTTAAAGCAACGCTTGACCGTTTATATTAAGTGTAAATTTCATACCAAGTTTTTCTGCCGCTTTACGGCAAAGCATCATACGACCGAGAAATATTTCAAAATAATCCATTACCGAGCCTATCTTTGTATCAATTTTCAAATACAAGCATATTTCGCTCGCATCATCCGAAATCACAAGCTCCGATGATTCAACAGAGTAGTTAACTCGGTCGTGAATATCAAATTCCGTAGGGTCATTATTGCGAACGCGGCTTCTTCTTACATCCGATTTATCCGCCAAAATAAGTGCCGCCGCAACGGCATTTACGGGAACGCCCGTACCTTCGTCATGATTTCCGATAGCGGTTACTACTGTTGCTATTTCCTCGGGCGGCATACCCAGCTTATCAAGAATTCTAAACGCCATTACCGCACCGCTTTGAGAATGCTCGACTCTGTTTACAAGGTTTCCTATATCGTGTAAAACGCCCGCAATTTTTGCAAGCTCAACCTCGCGCTCGGAATACCCAAGTCTTATAAGAATCTTACCTGCATCCTCGGCAACCTTGACGGTATGAGCAAAGCTATGCTCGGTATAACCGAGTGCCACAAGAGAAGCATCTGCTGCCGTAATATAAGCACGCACAGCCTCATTCCTTTTTATTTGTTCGTAAGTAACCATACTACCTCCGTAGTGCCATATCGGGATTTATTACTTTTATTATACATATTTTTAAATTAATATGCAATAGGCTTTTTTTAAATTCGAGCATAAAATAAGTTAAATTTAAGTTAAATCCAAGTTAAATTTATTTTTACAAAAGACGATTTTGGTATTGATTTATTTGTTTTTTTGTGGTAGAATATCTTCTATATTGCATAAGCTTATATAAAAAGCGCATTTTCTCTTCGGATATTCGATAGAAAATGTTTATTTTTGTTTTTCGGAGGGATATATGAAGGAATTTATTGAATATATGC
Organism: uncultured Ruminococcus sp.; assembly: GCA_964424525.1. GTDB lineage: Bacteria > Bacillota > Clostridia > Oscillospirales > CAG-272 > UBA1740. Next base: position 3,790 of record CAYRJG010000038.1, on the reverse strand, counting down.
AGTCGTTTAATATGGTAACTGTCATAATTCGTCTTTTTCTTGCTATGATAGCCGGCGGAATTATTGGTCTTGAGCGAGGAAAACAAGGGCGCGCCGCAGGTATGAGAACGCACATCCTCGTATCAATAGGAGCATCTCTTACGGCACTTATCGGTTTTTACATCTATGAGGAGCTTGAAATGATCACCGACCCAATGCGTCTTTCCGCGCAGGTTATTTCCGGAATAGGTTTCCTCGGAGTTGGCACTATACTTGTAAAAGGCCGTTTCCAAATAACCGGACTTACCACCGCTGCCGGTCTTTGGGCAACCGCTGCAATCGGACTTGCATTAGGCGCAGGTTTTTACACAGGTGCTATTGCCGCGTTTTTTATAATAGTTCTCTCAATGACTATATTCCACCGCCTTGAGTACCGTATTACCAAGAGATATAATCGCTTTGGAATATATATGGAAATCAGTTCGGATGACAAGGTGAAAATCGCCATTGAAGATTTGAAAAAATCCTTCCATATAAGTGACATACAAGTGACTCCGCCAAGAAGCGGCAAGGTGGGAAATGTTGGAATAGAGGGAAATGTTCACATATCCTCACAAAAAAGAATTACTCCCGAGCAGGTTGCTCATACTCTTGAGCAATATGATTACGTTGTTTACGCAATTGAATCTATTTAACATCAAATTAAAACGGTGCGAATTTTTTCGCACCGTTTTTATCAAAAAAGCTAAAAACAAGAGCAAATTCCGGCGTTTTTCTTTAATATCTTGATTTTTGCATTTGCCTATGATAGAATAAACTTAAAGCAAAAGGAGATTTCTTTATGGAAAAAATAATGCTATGCGAGCCTTCTGATTTTTATTTCAGCAGCGATGCCGGAAGCTCTAAAAACAGCGTAAACCGCCACTATCACGGTGTTTATGAAATCTACTATATGAAAAGCGGAAGCTGCAACTATTTTATAGATGACAGTCTTTATGAGGTACAAGCGGGAGATGTGATCCTGATTCCCGACGGCATAATACACAAGACAAATTATTCGGGACCGTCACACACGCGGCTGCTAATCAACTGCTCTGAGAAATATATTCCCGAAAGCATTCTTCCGCACGTGAGAAATCTTGCAAGACTTTACCGCAATAAGCGTATAAGCACGGAGGTTGAGCGAATATTCGCAAAAATAGAAGAGGAATACACCCGTGCAGACGGATTCTCTCTTGATGCATTAAAATGTTACACGGGTGAGCTGTTTTTCCTTTTTTTGCGTGGCGAAGGACCTACAAGTGAGAGCAGCAAGCGAAAAAGCTTTGCAGAGCGCGCTGCAAAATATGTTCGTGAAAACTACTGCTCACAGATAGGACTTGCCGAAACGGCAAAAGAGCTATCCGTAAGTCCCGAACATCTTTCAAGAAGCTTCAAGCGAGAAACCGGCTTTGGATTTTGCGAATATCTTTTGCTTCTTCGACTTCAAAAAGCAGAATATATTCTAAAAAACGAGCCCGGCAGGTCGATATCCGAGGTTGCTTATGCCTGCGGCTTTAATGACAGCAATTATTTTTCCGACAAATTCAAAAAAGCGTATGGAATACCGCCATCTCTCCTTCGAAAAGAAAAAGCAAAGTAAAACATACTTCGATTGATATTCCTACTTTTTCATAAATTAAAATTCTGTTTTTAAAATATCTATTGACAAAAACGCATTTTTGATGTATCATATACGAGATTTGAGAATGATTCTCATTTTTAGAAAAGGAAGTATATGATTTACAACACAGAAAAAAGAAAAGAAATAACCGCATTGATATCAAGCAACAATGACAGAGCATTCACAATAGAGGAAATCTGCAACACAGTTGCTCCGGGCGGAAAAGGAAAAAGCACGGTTTACAGAATAGTAGCAAGCCTTGCGGAAGAAGGAATTGTTCGCAAGATATCCGATGCGGATACGCGGTGCGTTACCTATCAGTATCTTGGTGGAAAAAACTGCTGTGAGCATCTTCACTTAAAATGCAAGAGTTGCGGAAAGCTCATACACCTTGACAAAGAAACATCACACGCACTTGAAAGCGAAATACTGACATCCGGTCACTTTGAAATAGATGTTGGCGCAACTCTGCCGGGCAGATGCGAAGCTTGCATTAGGGGAGGTGTTGAAATATGATAATGGCATTACACTCTCACCACGGTGCAACAGATGCAAGCATCTGGGAAGGAATCCTTCACGAGGTCTTGCTTGACGGACTGTTAGATACCCTTAAAATAATTCCATTTCTCTTCTTAACCTATCTTTTAATGGAATTTATCGAGCACAAGGCATCCGGTTCAACTCTATTCGTTATGAAAAAGGCAGGAACGCTCGGTCCTGCAATCGGTGGAATTTTCGGCATCCTACCACAATGTGCCTTTTCGGCAGTTGCCGCAAATCTTTACACGGGTAGGCTTATCAGCCTTGGAACTCTTATTGCAGTATTTCTCTCAACCTCTGACGAAATGCTCCCGATGATGATATCCGAAAGTATCTCTCCGAGATTTATATTTCCTATTCTCGGATATAAACTTTTCGTTGCAGTCATAATGGGCTTTATCATCGACCTTCTTATGCGCCTTATGAAGCGCGGCAGAGAAGAGCCTAATATTGACGAGATATGCGAGAATGACAACTGCCACTGTGAGCGCGGAATTATTTATTCTTCCATCCACCATACTCTTACAATTTCGGCATTTGTTTTAGTTACATCACTTGTAATTAATCTGCTTGTTTTCTTTATCGGAACGGAAACGCTCGGTGAAATTATGAGTGCTGTGCCCCTTCTTTCACATCTTGTTGCAGCAATTATAGGTCTTATTCCGGGATGTGCCACATCGGTTGCACTAACCTCACTCGGACTTCACGGAATAATTACGGTCGGCACGATGCTTTCCGGACTATTCTCTTCTGCGGGAGTCGGAATAATTATTCTAACAAAACTTAACGGTCGAAAGAAGGAAAATTTGACAATAGCCGTTCTTCTCGTTATAATAGGCTTTGTGTTCGGTGTAATCGCCGATCTCATCGGATTCAATGCTCTTTTGGCATAAAAGTCAAAATTCTTCAATTTAATAGCAATATTAGGTTAGAAAACTACAATACAATGTGCTAGAATAAGCACAAATAATCTATTTCCGAAAGGAATTTTAAAATGAAAAAGAATCTTGCAATAGTTGGATACGGCGGTCAGGGCGCATGGCACGCAACCAGAGCAATATCGAGTGACGTTGTTGCTCTTGCCGGAATTTATGACATCGCAGAGAAAAGAGTTCTCGCGGCACGCGAGGCAGGAATTCATACCTACGCATCTCTTGAAGAGCTTGTAAATGATAAGAACGTAGATATCGTTCTCTGTGCCACCCCCAATGATGTACATAAGGATATAGTAATAACCGCACTTAATGCAAAGAAGCACGTAATATGCGAAAAGCCTGTTGCTCTCTCTGTCGGTGATTTTGACGATATGATAGATGCGGCAAAGAAAAACGGTGTGTTCTTCACCGTTCACCAGAACAGAAGATGGGACGTAGACTATCTTGCAATCAAGAGCCTTATCGATTCAGGTGAAATCGGTGAGGTAATCAACATCGAATCAAGAGTTCACGGCTCACGCGGAATCCCCTCTGACTGGAGATGCCATAAGCCCTACGGCGGTGGAATGATTCTCGACTGGGGAGTTCATCTCATCGACCAAATGTTAAAGCTTATTCCCGAAAAGATTACCAATGTTTATTGCGAGGTCACAAATATAACCACCGATGAGGT
>CAYRJG010000037.1:0-15809 GCA_964424525.1 uncultured Ruminococcus sp. | reverse complement strand
TATGAAAGCAACTGGCATCGTCAGACGCGTCGACGATTTAGGGCGAATTGTCATTCCCAAGGAGATCCGCAGAACCTTAAGGATCAGGGAAGGAGACCCGCTGCTGAAAACATTGACAGTGTGCGAGAAGTACTTATGGGCGATGAAGATGCTGCATAACCGTGTAATTGGGCAATAAAAATATATCGTCCAAACCAGATGAGAAGGGCAGCAGTTTTGAAACTGCTGCCTTTCTTTCAGTTTGTTTATTTGTATCTTTGGATAATCATGTCAATGTATTCCTGATTGTGGTCATAGCTCAGTCTGCGATCAATTCGATACATATAAAGAAAATTAGGTTCCTTCTCAATTAGTTCGAGGATCTTTTCCGGACTTAATCCACATTCCAGCATATATGCAAGGCACCCCACAGGATCAGAGTAGTAGCCCCAATAAATCCACTGGTCTGCTTCTGCATCTATCCGGATCACCTTCCTGCCGAATTCCTCGCCCAGCAAGTCCAGGATAGCGGCCGTTCTGGATTTGATTCTTTCTTCCACACCGAAAAGGACGCCTCTGCAGAAAATTTTCCAGGAAAGGTCATTATCGGAAAACGTCGCTTCCAGGTAATCGGCGGCATCATATACCTCGTCGGCGGTAAGCGTCAGCCACTCCGGATCCGCTTCGAAAAGCGCATCGACAGTCTCTTCAGCACAGTTAAAGCATTCCATAATTGCGTTTTTTGCCGATTGCCACTGGTCACAAGGAATTCGCAGAAAACGCTCAATACTATAATCTTTCAGCGCGAAACGTTCCGCTTTTCCGGAAACGATCCTCTGAGCCTCTTTCAGGGTCTCTAAGCAGTTGTCACCAGGAAGAACACCATACTGTTCCTTCTCCAGCAGTTCAACCTGGGCACGGCAATATTCTGCATATGATTCTGCCTGCTCCGCGGACAACCCGCACTCTTGGATCAAGTTTCTGAGTTCAGCAAGAAAAGCCTCGCTTAAATGTTTTTCTTCTGTCTCTACGACAACGGCACAAGACAGAATGTTCTCAATCTCTGCAATGCGGCTATGCATTTTCTGCTGTTCACTCTTCGCTGCATCATACTCTGAATTGTTCTCCAGATCACCATACATCATAGCTTCAGCAATCATCGCTTCCACTTCACGGGTTCGGGTCGTTTTCAAATAATTGAGTTCCCGATCCAGATCAGCACTTCGTCTTTTTGTAATTCTGAATTGCGTATCCATGGTCAATTGCTTCTCCTTTCACTTACACAGTATCCGCGATACATTGTTCCAATGAATTTTCTTTATTCATAGGCATCCAAACCGTAGGCCTCTCCAAGGATCTCTGCCGCCAGCTCAGAGGCAGCACTCTCTGCGTCCTCATAACGGAAATAGATCCATCGATAGGATAGCTTTTTCTTCAGGTCCCATTCGGAAAATGCTGCCTTTCCTTTAAAATAGTCCTTTTTTGAGTTAGCAACCTTCAGATATTCTTCGTAGCGGTCATACCGTACGGATTTGTTGGTATGGTAGAAAGCAGTTGCGCTGTAAATATCTGTTTCTGGCTCAAACCGGGGAAGATATAGCATATAGTCGTAGTTTAGTTTCAAGGGTGCATACCCATTGGCGGCACACCAGCCTTCGATGACAGCCTGAACCTGCGCAATTCCATCCTTTCCCCTTTGGAGCAGTTCCTCCATGCCTGAACTTAGAGAAGTGGATTCATAGGGCCTTTTTACATTTCCTTCACGTACTTCTACTAATCCATTGGGGGATACCCGCACATAACCACGGACCCGGCTGATAACAAGAAACACCACCGCACCTTTTTCAATCAGCACAATACCTGCCGGATCTGTGATGGAAGGGCCTGTGGGAATATGCCATAAAATGTAGTTGCCTGGAAGATTCCGGGTTACACCGGAAACGTGCGTGAAGGAATTACTTAAGGCCCGCCACGCCCGGTTGAGAAGGGAAATAACGGCCACTGCATTGAGCGCAAACAGTGGAACCCCCATATCAAAATGGCTGTTCTTTTCGGACAGTACAAACCAGAGCACCACAGTACCAGCCGAAAGTACCAGCAGAACAAGGAAGCAAAGCAGCCACTTGTAGCGCTTGCCATCCAGCTTTCCACCAAATCCCATGTTAAAAAAGATGCTTAGGATGATGGTGATCATCTGTGCCGCATTGACCCAGCCGTAGGCTTCCTCCGACCACTGTACCAGCGAAAGGAACAGGAAGGCTGCGCACAGAGAAGCAGAGGTGAACAGCAAAACCAATAACCGGAGCAGCAATTTCCCCAAGCCTTTTTTGCTGAATTTGTATTCAGTAATCATTTTTTATTCCTTTCTTCTGTGTGATAAAACCAGGAGACTCCATTGGAACCACGTCCCATTTATCGCCCCACTGAATTACAGCATGTTGTGTTTCTTTCAGGTAATGCCAGCGGCATCATGCGATACATCAGTCAGCATTGTGCTTATCGAAATTTCTCCAACATTATTTTTGCAGGAAAATATCCATGATCAAATGCTTTGCGATAATACTTTTGCGCCTCAAAAAGATCCGGCATACACCCTCTGCCTATATATAGTAATGTTGCAAAGATATATTCACCCTCTGGTTTTCCTTTTTCAGCAGATTTTTTTGCGAAAGTAAAGGCCTTTTGGTAGTTCTTCAACTCGGGCTGTTGATAGATCATTGCAAGATGATGTGCAGCGTTAAGATCCCCATGTGCATCTGCACACAGAAAATGCTTTTCAGATAATAAAAGATCTTTTTTTAGAATACCAAACTCATACATAAAGCCCAACATATAGTGACAGCCTGCATCTCCTAAGTTTGCACCTATCTCAAAATAATGTTTTGCCTTATTAAAATCTACTCTGAACTCTTTGCTTCCGTTGAAATACATATGGCCAAGTTCTCTTGCAGCCAAGGCGTAGGGTCTCTCCGAATTAATTGCGTTTTGGAAGTGATAATTCGCCCTGAAATAATCCGGTTTGATTGGATTCGATAACATTCCTGATTTGTAAATCATTCCCATTTCGTATTCTGCCATCGGCGGTATGATTTCCATCGATTGATACATGTCAATCGCTTCCTGGAAACGACCATAAGATTTGTAAAAGCTCGCGAGATCATTTTTTGCTATATCATTTCCTTGTTGGATAAAACTGGTATAAAGCGTTTCTGTCTCAAAATAGTCGAATTCGCATCCTCTTCCAATTCGTCTCATGAAAGCCAGTGTTTGCATAGATTCTCTGCTTTGAGAAGCTGCTGCCATATGATACGCATATGCTTTCTCGTGTGATTGCTCCCCACATCCTGCAACACCGTCTTGATACATTCTTCCGATCATATTTGCAGCGTGGCAACTATACTCGCTGTTCGATTCATACACCTTCATATATAAATCAAATGCGTTCTTATAATCGCGAACAGATAATCCACTGTTGCTGGTGATTCCGTAATAATACATGGTTGCCAATTCATAAGTTGCAGCCAGATCTCCGCTATGACTTTTGACCTTTAGTTTTTCAAATTCTTCCTGAACTGCATAATCCGAATTCAGATTAAATGCATCTTTATAATAATCCGTTTCTTCTGCTTTTGATTGTATCCATGACAAAAGATGATCCAATGGGGAACAGTCATATTTCTCCGGCATGCTGATAGCATCCTGATTGGGGAGAAAACGAAGGGATTCGGGCATTATATTGTTATTTTTAGGCATGGTTACGCCTGGCATCAATAAAGGAATAATGTTTTTCCGGGAAGAATGTGCAATCAGAATTTCTTCACGGATCCAATCAATATCTTCGTTTTGGATAAGCTGCTCCAAGCATGTTTTGGATACTATCAGTAAAAAATCCTTGCAATTTTCAACAGCAACCCTTAACCGTTCCGGAAAGTCCCCGGCATGTTGCTCATTTGCATTGTAATATACACTGTAGCCTCTTAGGGTTAAATCTGTATATAACCTTGCAGCAAAATTATTTCCTTCACCATCATTCTTGTATGAAATAAAAATATCTCTCATTCAGCAAATCATTCCTTTCTCGTTGTGTTCATAACCGCCGTTTTTATTTATCATACCAAAAGCACCATGAAAATGCAAATTCTCCAATATAATATCTTTCTTTTCTGGAATAGAATCTTTTTATTTCTACATCCGGAAACCTGTTCTATCTCCGCAATACATTGGCAACAGTTTTATTTCCGGAAATGGCATGTACTGCCCCTTCCGGATTCTATTTTTATACCCCCCTCCAATAGACAGCGTCAAAATAGAATAGAATCAGGTCATAACAAAACAACCCGCTGCCTGGTTGGTGAGGCGTAGAGTACACCAACAGTGACTGAGTCGCGGCTAAATACACTCAGGGCAGCGCCAACGCATTTGAAGATAATTGCTTACATACACAAAGGAGGACCAATGCCATGAAAAAGATCCGTGCTAACGTAAATATGAATGACCGTATCGTGATCGACATGATCAACCGTAACACGATCCAGTACCTGCTTGTGGATGCACGTACCAGAAAAGCAACTCCACTGGGCAGTGCAATCCCTTTCTCCTTATCTGTAAAAAACTACTTCGGCGTCCACGGAAAAACGATCCGTCAGCTGTACGCGTTTGATAATTGGCATAATAAAAAGCTCGGGTTGGAAATGAACCGGATCTGGCGTACCATGGATACCCAGCTCCGCCAGAAACCCGAGCGACAGGCAACACGGATGGCGCGGGAAATCTATGATGATGAACGCGCCGCCTGACCTGAAAGTATGAGGAGGGATAGCAGATGAGAAAAATCAAAGAAGACACCAAGCGCAGAAATCACAGGGAGTCAAAGCGATTCCGGAAGAAACAGATCTCTAGTCTCAAACGGGGCAAAGTCAAACCCTTGGGTTTTTTTGAGGGAATGGCACTGAAATACGCCGGATACAGAGATGGCAAACGGAGGCTGCCTGCAAAGGAAGGAGATACCTGGCGGTCTCCATTTTTGGATGAGGAGGTCAGAAAATATCACGAATTCTGTTTCAGAATGTGGGGCAGGCTGCAGCTTACCGCGGAAGACAAACGCACCAGAGTCAGCCGTCTGATGAATTCCATTCCTCAGACGGAACAATCCCTGGCGAACGCCCGGAAAGCCCTGACAGACGAGGAGGAGCGGATCCGCCTTTGCTGCAGGAGCCGCCGGAAGGGAGAAGAGAATCTGACGAATGAACAGGTATACCGCCGCAGGGAAAAGGAGTTGTCCTCCCAGCTGCTGTCGCTGCAGGGCAAAGTCCATATGCTGGAAAGGACTCTGGAGCAGGAAACCACAGAACTGTTTTTCCTCAGAAGCACTCTGCAGGAACTGGAGCAGTCCACCGGTATGATCTGCAGGCGGGTTCTGGAGCATACGAAGCTCAGAGTGGCCGCTTACTGGAATGCCGTGATGAAGCATCAATCGGGCGACCTACCTCTTCCCATGACACCTGGGCTGGAGATTAACCAGAAAGCAGAATCTGCATACCGTCTTTCCAGCGCCCGACTTTTAGGAGCGGCCGAACCGGAATACCAAGATGAGAAGGAGGCATCCTGATATGTCAAAAAGAAAGAAAAATGCTGCATTGGTTTCCTGTGTGGATGACAGCAGAATCATTACCAATGATTTTCTGCGCAGAACCCTGTATGAATCCTACAGACCCATGGGGTATCGGATCTATGGCAAGCTTCAGGAGAAGACATTGCATACCATGCTGGACCGGTGCCTGGACCATCTGCTCCCCGGTGCCGACGATGGCAACGGGAACATGCTGAACAATAAGCTCCTTGCCATCGGTCTTCAGAGTATGGTGGATCTGGAACAGCAGCGGATCAGCCATCGGGATACGATCCATCGTCTCGCTTCCCGGTGGTCTGCTGATCAAACTGATCTGAAGCAAATGATGGAGGCTGAGCAAAAGAATCTGGAATCCCTCCTAGAGGAGCATCGCAGAACCTGCGCTTTGCTGGCTGCTTATGAGAAAGGAGAATCGGGTCAATGAACAAGCATCTATTGGAAATCAACGCCCGGGGAGAACTGATAAATCCTGCTCTGCTGGATGATATTCGGGAAAAATACAAGCCTGACAGCCCCTTCCTCCGGGGCATCGTACCCTATATAATCCTTGCCCTGTGCGGGTTTATAGATGGGGCGTTTTTCTACACCCTCTTTTCCACAATTTCCTATGATAGGCCAGCTCTTTTGTGGGTACAAATCGCAGGTTTTATTTTTGGATTCGACTGTATTCCCATCTTTATTGGTATGCACTACAAAAAAATCCAGCAGGGATTGACAAAGGACAAATTCACGCTCCGCCTGGCGTTGGCTGTATGTGGACTGATTTGCGCCGCAAATATCGGCCTGCGGGCGGTAACCGTAGACATCGCGTCGCCGAATCTTTCCCAGACCAGTCAGTCCTACTTTGATCTTGCTTCTGAGGATCTTGCAGAAGAGGCAGAGGATTCCCAGAACCCAATCGCGTGGATGCTTGCCATCATTGGCATGGTGGTGCCCGTAGTAACTTCTGTGGGTAGCTTTTATATTTCCAATGAGTGCTACGACCCTTTGCTGATCAAAAAACAGCGGGAGGAAAAGATGATCCGGGAAAAGGCTGACCGGATCCGCCGCCTGAACGCTATGATCAGCGCTTACGACGCGGACCAGGACATTGCGCAGCGGATCCTGGAGGATGATGAAAAGCAATACACAGAGGCAAAAGCTATGACAATTGGACTTCTGCTGGAGGGCTGCGACTATGTCAGCCAGCGGCTGATGACACATTTGCAGGATCCTGCTTCCACTAGTATGCTGTCTGTATCGTCTGACACAGAGACATTCCTGAATGACCTGAACAGGCTGTGCCTTCAAACGAAAAACCATACCGCTTTGCCGGTACCCACCCGGGAAGCCGGAGTCTGAAAGGGAGGAAATTCCATGAAAAAAGTAATGAGCTTATTTCTGGTTTGCATATACATTCTGATGCTGGGAGTCAGCTTGATCGGCTGCGGAAAATCCGTCGACCATGCACCTGCCCCCAGGACGGCACTGGGCTTAGTGATCGCGCCTACCGCATGCAGTCAGGGCTTGAATCTTTCCAGCCCTCTGGTGGAGGGGACCGTAGAGGAGACGATCCTGAATTATGGCTGGATCTGCGTTGTCAACGCGGACGGAGAGCCTTCGGTGGTCGCCAACCAGGACTTTGATATCGATGAAGCATATAAAGGAGCATCTGAGACCCGGCTGAAAATGGATGCCAGAAGCAAGACCACCGGCTTCCTGTCAGGGATGAGCCAAGTAATTGCCGATCATGAGGAGGTGGATTATTTAAAAAGTATTCAACTTTGTGCTCGGACACTTTCCTCTCTGGAGGGTTATGATAACAAGGTGATGATCGTAGTTGGCACCGGCCTGTCCACCACAGGCGTGCTTAATTTCAGAAATAATCTTCTGATGGCAGACCCCGAAGCTATCGCGGATGCATTGGATGCCCAAGATGAGATTCCTTATTTGGAGGGTGTGCGTATATATTGGCAGCAGCTGGGAGACACCGCTGCACCTCAGGCAGACCTGAATGGCCAGCAAAGGAACGCACTCCAGGGCATCTGGACAGCGATCATTCAGCGGGGTGGCGGTGAGGTAGAATTTGACCAGATGCTTTATAAGCCGGTTTCTTGTGAGATCACATATCCGCAGGTATCCACCGTGGACCTTCCCGCAGCGCCGGCAATTGGTTTTGAAGAGGCTCGGATGGAAACAGAAACGGATATTCCCTTCTATGAGCCGGTGAGCCTGACGGAGGAGCAGATCCGCTTCGAGGGAGATTCCGCGCGTTATGTGGATCCGGCTGCATCAAAGGAGGTACTGTCTCCCATAGCTGAGTTGCTGATTTCCCACCCTGATGTCTCTCTTTTGCTCTGCGGATGCATTGCCGGGGACGGCACGACCCAATATGGAATGAATTTGAGCCTGCAGCGTGCAGAGGCCGTCAGGCAGACCCTGATGGAGCTGTCTGTTCCAGGAGAACAGCTTATAGTCCTTGGCCTGGGTACAAACAACCCTTGGCATATACACAATGCGGGTTATACCGGAGATTTGGCAGCACAGAATCGGCGTGTTGTCCTATTGAATGCGGAAACAGAACTCGCCCAGGATCTGCTGAGCCGCTGAGATGCCGAAAGGATGACACGGCTGTAATGATCTATGCAGATATGCAGAAACATCCGCCGAAAACACATCGATTTACAGGAGATAAGGAGTATTGCCCATGAAAAAAGATAATTTTACTTATACCACCAATCCCAACAACGGCACCATCGAGAGCCGAGGCTTTCTGGAAGTCACTAAGGGTGATCATACCGGTATGCCGAAGCGGACGGATGCCTACCCCGAATTCTACGAGAGGGGGCATACCAACGCCTCTTCTCTCGGTGGAGCAAATCATACCTTGAACGTGCACCCCCAGGCGCGCGACCTAAATCATGGAGCATTCGCATCCATGGAACAGGGTCAGAGAGATGCCCTGAAATCCGGCGCTGTTTTCAGCGAGAAGATTGCCTACAACAGCGGTCCTGCGGGCACAGCACCGGATGCTTATATGATCAACGATACTGTCATCCACGCAGACGGTTCCAGTCATACGGTACATCTTTCCTTTGCCAACCTGAACAATGCGGAGCAGGAGACCTTCCAGCAGACCCTGGATCAGAACGCAGACATGTTGGATGCGCCCAACCCCGGTGACATTGGCCGTGAACTCTATACTCCGGATGAATACGCCCAGCTGATGGAGGAGTGCGAAGCCAATATGGGAACTGTGCGCGATGAATATTCCGATGACTGGTCCTGCACCTCCTATGACGAGGTGGACCTGAACGCTGACGAGGACTGAGAAAAAGGAGGGGGTTCCTTGTTTTATGATTTGACAGAAAAGCCCGAAGGGTTCCGGAAATGGCCCCAAAGCGCGGTAGGGATCCCTTGCTGTCGGCAGGGGCAAATTATTCCCTTTCCGGTAACCGGCCACAGCATGCTGGTTAACGGCAAGATCGGCCGGGGTAAGACAACCTTTGTGAAAGAATTTGTTTCCGCGCGGCTCAGAGATCCTTCCGTGAAGGCCGTGTTCTTTGAGATCAAAGCCGGAGATTTTAGCGGGCTATTTATGAAGCCAGGGGACAAAATGATCGCCTGGGATGCCGGTCACTGCAGTCCGGAGCAGCTGTTTCAATGGAACATGGTGAAGGAAATCCGGGACAGCACCGACTGGGAAGCGGAACTGAATCAATTGGGTGGAATCCTGTTTGAGGACCTCCTGGAGGATCCCAGAAACCGCCTCTGGGCAGAGGGCGCAAAGCAGACCTTCACGGGGTTTCTTAAAACCATCCTCCACTGCTATGGCAACAATCCCTCAAACGCGGCGGTGATCCGTTCCATGCGGAACATGAGCCGGATGGAATTACTGGAACATCTGGCAATGTATCCAGGGAACAGATCCTTGCTGCGGGATTACTTTGAGTACGATCCCGATAACATCACAGGCTACACAATGCCCAAGAAGGGCATGGACATTTTCTTCTTCCTGCAGGACGTGCTGGGGCGCTTCAACGGGTCCTTCCTGTCTCAGGCAGGAACAGACACCATCGCGGACTTCCTTGCAGGTAACTATGGCAGGCTCTTTGTCTCCTATGATTACAGCAAAAAAGATTCCCTGATTCCATTTATCCGGTACTTTTTAAAGAAAATCATTCTGGAAAAGATCTCCCTCCACAGCAGAAAGGATCAGCCTGTGCTGATGGTCCTGGACGAAATCAGTGAGCTGGAACATGACTTCTCGCTGATGCAGGGTGCCACAGTGGGAAGAGAATACGGACTTCAGATCATTCTGTCAACCCAGTCTCTGGAGAAGCTGTATTCCATTCTGCCGTCCGATCAGGGGGAGCATTATTTGAACGCTGCATTGGCAGGCTTTCCCTTCCTCGTCACCTTCCAGCCGGGTGATCCCCAGAGTATTGAGACGCTGCAGAAGCTCTTTGGAAAAAGACGGGTGCAGACCATGACCATGCCCTTATCACGGTATGAGAAGCCGGTAATTGTGACCGAGCTGCAGCCCATTGTGCAGGATGAGGACTTTGCGTCCCTGGACGTAGGCGAATGTTATGTAAAGCTCTTATCTGCAGAACCGGAACGTATCAGCTTTTTCCGGAAGTAAGGAGGTTATATGAATTATCTGACTGTAATGGACCGCTGCTATGGACCGAATACATCCAGCCCCTTTCTCTTTTCCGGCTGTGATGAAGTTTTCCGGGATCATATTCTGCAGCATATTATCCAAACGGCAGCCCGGGAAAAAAAGGCACTGGTGATCCTGGACAATGGAGATTTGCTTAGGCTGCCTGTTTTAGAAGCTGCAGGCTACAGGATTGTCAACGGTCTTGGGGGAGAATTTGCCCTGTGTGATCCTTTCCGCGTGGATACGCTGCAGGGAATGCTCCGCTTTCGAAATCTTTTGGGGGCGCTGGGATACAGCGAGGTGCAGAAACAGGCCCTTGTCCAGTATCTGGATTTCCTGTCCTGCGTGGAGGGGCTGGACAAACCCGAAGGGAAACCCCAAATCACGCTGGAGCTGTTCGGCCGCTACAGCACGGCGGCTCAGACTGAGGATCGTCTGCTGCAGCTGCGGCAGCAGGGGATAATCTCTGGTCAGCAGCAGATCCATTTGCTGAGCAAATACGCAGAGCTCAGCGCAGATGCCGCGGATTTTGAGAAGATCCTTTATCTTCTGCTGCTGTTTGTTCGCGGGGCACCGTTGGCGCTGGATACCGAAGGATTGGCGGTGGTCTACCCGCTGAAGGCGTTGGATGAGGATTCAGTTTTCTGTTCTCTGCTGACCTGTCTGCTGTCCTGGGGGTTAGGTGCTTGCAGCAGGGATAAGGTCGCGGTGGTGATTCTGGACAGGGGCAGCGGCAGCCGGGACTATTTGACGGATTTTGTAGGACATCTGCCGGATGTGGAGCGCCATTTGCTGTCGGAAGATATCTTCACCCTGTGCAACGGCATGGCGCTGACCTCGCTGAAAAATCAGTTTGCCGTAAAGGTATACAGCCGTCACAGGGATATGGAGTCCTGCGCAGCCGTTGAGAAGAGTCTTGGCAGCGTGCAAGTAGTGAAACAGAGCAGAGCGGTGCAGTATGACCGCCGCTGGAGGGCAAATTCCCCATGGGATGTTTTGCTCGGAAACAACCGGACGGATATTACCACAACAAACGCCCCCGTTTGGGAATCCCGTTATCCGAAAGAAATCATCCATTCGCTGAACATGGGCAGCGCCATTCTGGAAACCGGAGGAAACATTACGATCGTAACGATATAAGGAGGTTGACAAGTATGCGGATTCGGGGAATTATAAAAATAATGACGATACTAATTCTGGATGCGACAGCTGCGTATGTAGTTGCCGGACCAGAGGCTGCGTTGATACTCACTGCCGGCATACTCCTGTACGCGGCGCTGGGAGAGTATGTGGACATTCTAAAAGACGGAGCCATCCGGATGGAAAAGCTGACTACCTGCCAGCGGATCCGGCTGCAGGAGGCAAAGGCTTCTCTCGCCCAGGATGTTCGGGATACAATGGGTATGGATATTTCGCGAATCCGTTTTCATATGCTGCCTGACAGCAATGCCATCAATGCCTATGCTTATGGATTTCGAAATATTGCCATAACAAAAGCGGCGCTGGACTGCACAGACAGGCTGACCCTCAATGCAGTTCTGGGGCACGAAATTAGTCATGTGGTATCTCTAGATGCAGTTTTTAATCGGGTTGTATTGGCCAATATGGTAGTGATTATGGCATCCATGGGGCTTGGATGTACCATGTTTGCAATAGCCATCTGGATTATGCTGGCGCTCCCTTCCCTGTTCAGCCGCCATGGCTGCATTGGCACCATGGCAGCCAGCGGAATTACCAGACTGCTCAAAGGGATTACTTCATGCCTCCAGCACATCCTGGTCGCAGCCTATCAGGCGGCCATGGGTGTAATCAGCCGCGGTGCAGAGTACCGCGCGGATGCATTCAGTGCAGAACTTGGTTATAGCAATCAGCTAGCGTATTTCCTGGAACGGTTTATTGCGCCCCAGGATGATGGTAAGGTCACCCTGCGGGAGCTACTATATAGCACACACCCACACCCCTACAAACGGATCCAGCGGCTGCAGCAGCATGACCAGGCGCAGCTCCAGCTCCAAAAAATCAATTAACGGCAAAACGTCTGCCTTATCCCAACAGGAAGAAAGGAAATATATATGATCACAGTGAAAAAAAAGACAGGTATGCCAGTCCATGCGTACCCTCTGGGTAAGCCGCATCCTGCGCTGGACCGGCTCATCCTGGAAAGAAAGTTGATTTGCCATGAAAACGGCATATATGAAGTCTTTTCCCAGGAAGCCCGGTCCGGCAAGGGCCAGGTTGCCAGAGATGGCGATTATGTAAAAATCGATTCCGCCGGCTATCCCTATCCGAATGAGAAGGCTCATTTTGAAGCGAACCATCTGCCCATCGAAGGGACAGATCATACATACGAGCAGCTCAGCCAGACTTTGCATGCCTGGCTGTCCACGGAACCTATGTGTCCGGAGGTCTGCTTCCTGATGGAGCATAAAAATCTGAAGTTGGATCCCGACAAACCGGAAGCTTTTTTCACGGCACCGCTCTGGGGGACGGTAGAAACCGCCGACAGCCATGCCGTCCTAGTATTCTATTCCATCATCCGCAGCAGAGAGGGTGACATTGTTGATGCAGATTTCAACTTTGTCTGCCGTGAAGAATTCGACAAAACATACGATATCATTTGCAGTGATGCATCGGATATGTTATAATTTTCTTATCTTATACCAATTCTCAACAGATAGTTTTGTTTTAGAATGCCTATAGACTGCAATGGTAGCATCTGATTGACCCGAATAACCTAGACCATTCTCTGAATGAAAAGCTCATACAAATCATGGACAGCAGAAGTGATCTGGGCTGACAGGTATCGTACAGATTAAGATCAGCGCAATAATACAACCGAGACAAAAATTCTTTCCAAAAGAGGAGACGCCTATGGATACACCTAAAAAGGACATATTCATTTCCTACAAAAATGATGGCTCCGGAAATCAATTTGCCAACCGTCTATTCCGGGATCTTGAAGAATTGGGTTACAGTGTCTACTTCAATCCAAACGAAGAACGGGCACACAATTTCCCGGAACGTATCCGGCAGGCAATAGAAAATTGCAAGGATTTTATTCTTGTTATTTCGGAAGGTTGTCTTGCACAGCTAAAGCGGAATGATACTGTAGATTGGGTACGTGAAGAGATCCTTACTGCCCATAAATTAGGAAAGCATTTTATTCCTATATTGATGGAAGGCATCGAGATGCCGAAGAACGTTGCTGATATGCCGTCAGAGTTGCAGTTTCTCCCACATATTGATGCAATCCCTTTTCCGGAACAATATTTGAGTTCTCCATTTTCCACATTGCTGGAGATTTTGAAAGCTTCACGGGATGGTCATGAGCGCCATAAAGATTCATTCAACAGTAATCCTCAATATAATGTTCACGAGGATTTCTGTACGGTACTCGACACCGCCAGTTCTTCCTATGGTCTTGACATTCGGTCCATGTATGAAATCGGTATGATGTACTATTATGGTGTATGTAATGCCGATGGGACCGAGGCAATAAGAGATTATGAGCAGGCTGCTTATTGGCTGAAACGGGTTAGCGTCCATGGTGAAAATGATATCATAGGTTTTACAGGAACCAGCAATGATATATCTTTGATCTCTCATGCTAAGAGCATTCTCGCAAGAATGTATTATCAGGGTGTTATGCCCCGCGAACCGCAGTCCTATGAAAAGGCTTTTCAGTACCACAGTGAAGCAGCAAAATACGACGCATACTCAGCTGCAGATGTAGGTTTTATGCGTCGTTGTGGTATCGGCTGTGAATTTGATTTTCAAGCAATTCTTGATTATTACAACGAAAATATCCATCATACAGATGACATGCTTACAATGGAGCTTGCTGCATTTCTGAGCAAATATGGAAGATATCAAGAAGCTATCGACCTGTATAATTCTATGGAGTCGTCTTCTCCGGAAGCGGATTATAGGATTGGTCTGCTGTATCGAGACGGTGTTCTTTGTGATCCTCCAAAGCCAGATCACATTCGTGCCGCTTACTATTTCAGAAACGCAGCAGATAACAATCATATTCAGGCAGCTTATGAATATGGTCTTCTTTGCTTCCGGCCTATTGGAAAAATGCGTAAGAACTTCTCTCTTGCAGAAAAATACTTAAAAATCGCAGCGGACGGAGGCTTAGCAACAGCTCAATATATTCTCGGATATATGTACAAGTCAGGACATGTTCAAAAAAATCTTTCACTCGCAATTGAGTATCTGGAGAAAGCTAGAGCGCAAAGTCATTCCCTTTCTGCTTTGGAATTAGCCTTACTTTATCAACAGCCAGAGTGTAAAAATTACCGAAGAGCATATGAATGTGCAAAAATTGCAGCATCCCATGGCGTGCCCGAAGGAGAATTGATCCTGGGTAATCTCCTTTTCTTTGGTCGCGGTTGCGAAGCGAATATGAACAAAGCATACGAGATGTACGACAGAGCATATCAGCACGGAATATACTATGCCTATGTTATGATGCAGAAAGTAGAAGCACTTTTAAAATAATGCTGTGTTATTACCAGAAAATGTTTTTTCACAGGACGCCCTGACGTCCCCAGTTTCCCCCTGGGCAGGTGCATTCAAAGGAAATGATAATATCGTTCAAGAAACATAAGGAGGCATGGACTATGGTCACATCTGTGGGTACCATAACCAGAAGGATGGACTCTGTGCTCAATGACTTACAAAAAGAATTTAAGTCCATATGCACGCGCGGAGATTTCGAGTCAAAAATGCTGGTCGTAAAGAACGCCGGAATCGGGTCTGACCGGGCAAGCAAACTGAGAAAGTTGTTCGATATGTTTGACGCTTGCGGGATCGCCTACGAAAGAGGCCGTGAGAATGCCTACTACGAGAAACTCATTCAGACTTCACATATTCCGGATTTCTTCGAAATGGAAGAACGTATGATCGTGGCGTTGTATTCACGGTATAAAGCGTATCCCAGTCCTGAGGAATATATGCTGCGGATCGTGAACCGGCTCAGCAGCAAAGAGGATCTGTGGGCCGAAGATTCCCTGAGGCTGCGGATCCTGAAACAGTTTATCAAGTATGGCAATTACCTGACCGATGCCGGATACAGCGGAAAAAGAGTGATTGCCGATTATGTCAAAAACAAAGCAGGGTTAAAAAAGTCGCCAACTGACGAGGAAGTATTGATCCATATTGAGGACGGGATCTTTTCCTGCCTGGAAAAAGCAACGAAAGCACAGAAGAAGCCGGAGGGCAAGTATGGCCTGCTCAAGCTGGCCGATGATCTCGCTTCCGGCAAGTTCCGGGCGGAAGGGGCTACCAAAAAGGGCCTGTATCTGTTTGCCATGGTATACGGCATGACATATTTTTCCGGCAAAATAGACAATGGCGAACTCCTTGACTATAACACAGACCTGGAGATCAACCTGTTCCGAGATTATTATTCCAACAATTTAATGCGGTTTATTTCCGATGACTACCGGGGAAAACGCTGCGAATACGAAGCGGACCCTTCCGGACAGGGAATCAATTATAAAAATTTCGCGGAAATGATCTACCTGTATTTCATTTCCCAGCACATGGATC
>CAYRJG010000036.1:0-15871 GCA_964424525.1 uncultured Ruminococcus sp. | reverse complement strand
CGCGTAGCAATACCCAGCTTCCCCCGAGTCCTTGTGACTCGGTTTTTTGTTTGGTGGGGGAAGCTGACGGGACAGCGCGGCGAAGCCGACGCTGTGCCGCATATCGCAGCCGCAAACAATTCCTAGAAATACTCGGCTTTCGCGATATCTTGCGAAACGCGGAGCGCAAGGAAAAAATTAGAAGAAAAGCGGAACGTTATTACAAAAAGCATCCCCGCGTAGCAATACCCAGCTTCCCCCGAGTCCTTGTGACTCGGTTTTTTGTTTGGTAGGGGTAGCTCTACTTTTGAAAGAATCGCGAGCAAAGTTGGTTCGCATACCCACAAACCACTCTTTTTAATTGTTTTTTCTTTTGAATCTTGATATTTTATTTTCAATATGATATAATGAATTCGCTATATGCTTTCATTTTCAATTTTTGGATTATGCGTTAACTGTTGTAATCAAAACAAGTAAATTTTTTAATTAATTCAATTAATAAAGGAGATTTTTATTATGGCAAAGTTTGTATGTTCTGTATGCGGTTATGTTCACGAGGGCGATTCTGCTCCCGAAAAATGTCCGCAGTGCAAGGTTCCCGCAGAAAAGTTTAACAAGATGGAAGAGAATAAGCTCTCTTGGGCGGCTGAACACGTTGTTGGCGTGGCACAGGGTTCTCCCGAAGATATTATGGCTGACCTTCGCGCTAACTTTATGGGTGAGTGCACAGAGGTTGGTATGTATCTCGCAATGGCAAGAGTAGCACATCGCGAGGGCTATCCCGAGATTGGTCTTTACTGGGAAAAGGCAGCTTACGAAGAGGCTGAGCATGCTGCAAAGTTTGCAGAACTCCTCGGGGAGGTTGTAACCGATAGCACGAAGAAGAACCTTGAGATGAGAGTTGCTGCAGAAAACGGCGCAACCGAAGGCAAGTTCGATCTTGCAAAGAGAGCAAAGGCACTCAACCTTGACGCTATCCACGATACCGTACACGAGATGGCTCGTGATGAAGCACGCCACGGCAAGGCATTCGAGGGACTGCTTAATAGATATTTCAAGTAATAAATATGCTTTAATAGTTACTTTTCGGGGCATTTCGCTTGGTTTGCGAAATGCCCCGATTTGATAATCATTTACCTCATTGTCGTGCGGTATTTCCTTTTATAAACGTAATAAATCTTTCGATTGCTTGCGAGTGGTTCTTTTTGTATGCTAACCCTATAGAACGGGACACTGTAGGTTCAAGACCGATTGTTTTTACGCCATTTCCTATATTTGAACAGGCAAGTCGAGAGAGAATTGCCACCCCGATACCCTCGCGTACCATAGATATAACTGCGGCATCGTCTTCTGATGCAAAGGGGATAAGCTCCTTGAATTTCGTTTCGTCTATGCAATGCTTGTATGTAGATTCTTCGGTTGATATAAAAGGATAATCGTAAAGCTCTTCAAAGGTAATCGAGCTTCTGCCCACGAAAAGATTTTCGGGAACAACTGCCACGAATGGATCTTCCATAATAGGGAACCACTCATCGCCCTTCAAAAAGTCATAATCTCCAAAAACAATATCAGCCTTGTTCTTTGCTATCCATCCGCGCAGAGAAACGCTGACACTGACCGAAACGTGAATGTTCGGATTCGCTTCCTTGAATTTTTTGAGCATTTCGGGAAGAATATTTTTAGATATGCTGGAATACGTTCCTATGCGTAATTCGAGCTTTTTCTTTTTTACAAGATTAGCCGCTGAACGTAAAAGATCTTCCTCGGCATCTACAAGTGCCACTATTTTTTCATAAAGAGCCTCACCGTCTTCGGTCAGTTCCACTCCGGTCGATGTTCTTTTAAAAAGAATAAGTCCAAGCTCATCATTGAGAGAATGCGCCATATGCGAAAAGGCAGACGGAGTATACGCGTATTCCTCTGCGGCTTTTGAAAAGTTTTTATATTTGATGGCAGTCATAAGTGCCCGTAGCTTAAATGTATCCATGTTTTTTCTCCAAATGCGATGTGAAAGTTTTTCACATCACTATGATAAATCTTCGTTTTACAAATGTCAATAGTTGTGATAGAATTATTTCAAGATTTTTAAAAAAAGTTCACAATTTTGAGGTAAATAATGACACTTCTTGCCTACCTTTTGACAATAATAAAAAACGCAATATATGGAACGTCGGTATTTTTTACGGGCGCGCTCACTTCGTCGGTGGACGTTCTTGATGTGCTTGCGCTTCGTTTTCTTTTAAGTTTTGTCGTTCTTTGGCTTCTGAAAACCACGAAAATACTGAAAATCAACGTTGGACTAAAGGACGTATTTGGGAAAACGGAAAGAAGCCCTTTTGTAAAATCGTTAATTCTTGCCGCGCTCTTTGAGCCGGTTTTATATATGCTTTTTGAAACGCTCGGAATATCTATGGTAAGCGGAGTAACTGCCGGAGTAATTCTATCATTAGGGCCTGTAACCAGTCTTATATGCGAAGCTCTTCTTTTGAAGGAACACGCGAGTAAATTGCAGATATTATTTCTCGGTATAGGTATCCTAGGTGTTATTTATATATCGGTATGCACCGGCTCAAGCGAGGGATCAAACTCTGTTTGGGGTATAATATTCATTATTGGCGCAGTTATTTGCGGCTCGCTTTTTGCGGTATTTTCAAGGAAGTCATCGCATCACTTCTCCTGCTTTGAAATATCGTATTTTTCTTGTCTTCTCGGAACGGTTGTTTTTAATACGGTAAATGTTATCCGCCATATTATCGTCGGTGATATACTTAATTATTTCGACCCGTACTTTAATATTGATAATATTATCGGATTTTTGTTCCTGGGAATAGCATCAACCGTACTGGCTACCTTTATGGGGAATTTTGCTTTAGGCAAATTGCAGGTAAGCACAACTGCCGCTTTTGGGGGAATTTCAACGGTAGTTACCATACTTATCGACGTTATATTTAATTCAGTGCCACTTTATTATTACCATTACATAGGAATAACAATGATACTTATCAGAATGATAGGCGTTAGTGTGATTTCCATTCGCCGTGATAAGAAAAAGCCACAATTAGCAAAAAGTACAGTCAAAATATAAAATAATCAGCCTCAAATTGCAAGATTTCCGCAATTTGAGGCTGTCTTTTTTAAATTGTGATAACTCCCAATACGTTGAGTACTGATGAAATAAGTATAGTCAGTATGCAAACGGGAGCAGCATACTTGATAATGATAGTGAATAGTTTTTCTTTCTTGAATTTTCCACCGATGTTCAATTCTTCAATAAGCGTCTTCGGCTTGATAAAGAAGCCAACCATAATAACGGTTGCAAACGCAAGAATAGGCATCATAATGCTATTGCTTATAAAATCAAAGAAATCAAGGAACTGGAGTCCGAATATCTTCACCTCATCCCAAACGCTGTAACCGAGGGAGGAAGGAATACCGAGTGCAAGTGCACAAATAAGGACTATAAGACAAGCGACCTTTCTGTTAAGTCTTGTTTTATCCATAATTACCGCAACGACAGTTTCCATAAGTGAAATAGCCGAGGTGAGTGCTGCAAAGAATACCATAATGAAGAATATCGCGCCTATAAATGTGCCACCGGGTATATTTGCAAATATTTTAGGCAGAGTGACAAACATAAGACCGGGACCTTGACCGAGAGCATCTTCGTTTCCACCTGAAAAAGCATACACAGCGGGGATAATCATAAGACCTGCAAGAAAAGCTACGGCAGAATCGAAAAGTTCGATTTGATGCGCGGATTTTTCGATGCTTATGTCTTTTTTCATATATGAGCCGAAGGTTATCATAATACCCATAGCAAGCGACATTGAGTAAAATAGCTGACCCATAGCAGCAACGACGGTCATAATAGAAAACTTTGAAAAATCAGGAGTGATGTAGTAGAGAACGCCTTCCCAAGCTCCGTCCATAGTGAAAAGGTTATAAATGACTATAACCACTATAAGAACGATGAGCACTGGCATCATTATTTTGCTGACCTTTTCGATTCCTTTATCAACATCAAAGAAAACGATTAGTGCTGTAAGACCGATGAATATCGCAAACCAAAGAAGGGGCTCGGTTGGATTTGAAATAAAAGCTCCAAAATACGAGTCGGTTGCCATATTGGCGGCATCGCCTGTCATAAATCCGAATGTGTATTTGATTACCCAACCGCCGATAACCGAATAATAGGGAAGGATTATAAACGGAATGATTGCAGCTAAATAACCAAAGAAAGTAAAACGCTTGTCCAGCGCCTTAAACGCTCCAATCGGACTGAGTCCCGTCTTTCTTCCTATTGCGATCTCGGCTACCATCAGTGCAAATCCAAATGTCAAAGCAAGGGCAACATATACGAGAAGAAATATACCGCCGCCATACTGTGCAGCAAGATAAGGAAAACGCCATATATTTCCAAGTCCTACCGCAGAACCCGCAGCGGCAAGAACAAAGCCTATCTTTCCCGAAAAAGAGCTTCTTTTTTTAGGTGATGTGTTTTTGCTGTTCATAAAAAAGCCTTTCTGTTATATTTTGTTAAATTCGCGTTCGCGGCAAAAGCATTTTGACGAACTCCGACATTATACCATAAAAATAGTCGAAAGTCAAGGAAAACGGGTAAATAAATATAAAATTTTTGTTGACTTGTATCGAAAAATAGTATATAATAATATTCAATAAATTCAAGGTGGAAAAAATAATGAACATTAAAATGAATATGAAATTTGTAAGTGCCGAGAATGACGGAAGAATGAATTATGCTGTTTTTTATCCCGATAATTACGAAAATCTTCCGCTTATAACCTATCTTCACGGTGCAGGAGAGCGCGGATTGAACTTTGAGCACGTATATCGCCACGCAATTCCTAAAATGATTTCCGAGGGAAAAGAGTTTCCTGCTATAATTCTCGTTCCCCAATGTCCGGGCGAGTTCGTGTGGGATAATGTCGTTTGCGATGTTAAGAGAATCATTGATACCGTTGTGCATAATTTTTCTGTTCTTCCCGATAGAATTGCTATCACCGGATCGAGCATGGGTGGATATGGCACATGGATGATGGGAATGACTTACGGCAATTTCTTTTCGGGTATAGCTCCTATTGCAGGCGGTGCTATGCAATGGAGAGCCGTAAATCTTATATCTACACCAATATATGCTATGCATGGAACGGATGATAATACCGTTCTTCCAATTCATACCGAGCTTACCTGCGAGCACGTAAATGCTATTGGCGGTAAAGCCGTATATAAAAAGCTTTTAGGCTTCGGTCATAGTGACGGAATCAATTATGCCTATTCCGATACCGATGTTATAGATTGGCTGATCGCACAGCGCAGAACTGATTTTTCACCGGTTAAGGAAGCTATAAGCAATATGTTTTGATAAATTAACGGAGCATTTATATGAACGATAAAACAATAATGTATCAAATTAGTGAAACCAGTTGTTATATGATGGCATTTGTAATAGTTACTCGCGAAAATAACGTAATAGTTATTGATGGCGGTAGACCTCTTGATATGCCACGGTTGAAGCAATATATCGGCGGCCGCCATATATCCGCTTGGATTCTCACTCACGCTCATAACGATCATATAAGCGGATTTGTTGATGAAATAGAGAAAAATGGCGGCGCGGATTTTGATATTGAAAAAATATATTATAATTTCCCGCCATATTCGCTAATAGAGAATCATAATGTCCGCAATTATGAGTATTTTGCGGAGGAGCTTAATGAGATGCTTCCTGCATTTAATAAAATCGAGCCCCAAATTCGCGATAAATGCCATATAGTAGAGCAGGGTGAGAGCATAACCGTTGATGAATGCAAACTGGATTTTATTTTCACATTTCATGACGGACTTTATAATAACATAATGAATGATGCATCCTTGGTTTTCAAGCTTACAACTCCGAATAAAACTGTTCTTTTTCTTGGAGATCTCGGACCTGACGCAGGTGACTTTTTGTTCCGCGAATCCCGTCATCTTCTTAAAGCGGATATTGTTCAGATGGCGCATCACGGTCATATGAATGTCGGAATGGAAATATATGCCGAGATAATGCCGAAGGCATGCCTTTGGTGCTGCCCCGATTGGCTCTATAACGAGCCGGATTTTCCAGAATATCTCTCGCGCACAGAAAAGCATTTTCACGATGGCAGAATGCGTATGTTCGGTACTGCAGTAACGCGCAGATGGATGGATAAACTCGGTGTAAAAAAGCATTACGTCACAAAAGACGGAACCAATACAATCGAATTATAATTTTGAAGGTCGGCAAATGTTCTTCTGCCGACCTTTTTGTGTATATTATTATAACCCTTGCGCGTTTGTATATTCAGCGAAAAAATCCGCCAGCTCGGAAAGATATCTTTTCTCATCCGTAGGGAAACAAATTCCGTGCGCGGCACCCTGGATGATAACGAGTCGTTTTTTCTCTGATGTACAGACTGCGTAATTTTTTTCGCTCATATAGCAGGGAACAAAGCCGTCCGAATCTCCGTGGAAGAAGATAATGGGGAGCTTTGAGTGCGTCAATGCTTCAATCGGGGCGCGTTTGTTCGGATCGAATTCGCCGAATATTATAGCACCAAGTCTTGCAAACGGATAAAGAAGATTCGGTGGAAGGTGCATATCCTTAATTACCTTTTTTATTATATCTTCGGTGGATGTATAACCGCAATCTGCAAGCACTCCGACAACATTATCGGGCAAATCTTCTCCTGCGGCATTCATAACCGTTGCCGCACCCATTGAAATACCTGTGATAATGATTTTTGCGTTAGCATTGATATTATGTATAACGTAATCAATCCAAGTACATACATCGCGGCACTCGCGTACTCCGAAGGTAATTACTCGTCCCTCGCTCATCCCGCTTGCTCTGTGATCAACGATAAGTGCGTTTCTGCCGAGAGCGTGGCATCTTGCAATTCCGCCCGAAAGGTCGCGCTTTGACGTACCGCGGTAGCCGTGAAAAAGTATCTCTATCGGTGCTCCTTTTTCGATTTCGTAATATCTTCCGCGAAGATTTAGTCCGTCATAAGATATTACCTCAACGTCTGAATGTTCTCTGTGATAGTATTCATTTATCCAATAAATCATTCTATCCTTATACGGCTCGTATTCTTTGCCGGGCGGTATAGGAAAATCCTCGTCTTTTCGCAGAAAGCGCGGTGAATAAAAGATTTTAAAAAAGCATATTGCGCTTATGAGTAAAATTATAAGAATAACGCATAATAGCGGTATTAAAAAGTATAGCATATCTTGCTCCTGTTCATTTATGAATATAATTTTAGCACTAATATTTTCTAATTTCAACCGTAAAATACAAAATACTTGATTTTTTAAACACTTTATTGTATAATGTTACGGTAATAACAATATTGGAGCTTTTATGACTTATAATGGCAATATCGAAGTAAATTATAAAAATAAAAAGAGATATAATACCGCTAAATATCCTATAAGACAGCCGAAATTTATCGTTTATCTTATATGGGTTCTTTCAAAGATATTGCTTATCGGAAAGAAATACAAAATCGAAAAGGTAAATATGGAAGACTTGAAGCCACCGTATATGGTGCTTTCGAATCATATGTATTTTATTGATTTTGAGCTTTGTGCTATGGTTACCTTTCCTCACAGAGTGAATAATGTTGTAAACCTCGACGGTTATTACCGCCGCCCGTGGCTTATGGAGCTGATAGGTGCCATTGGTACCCGCAAATTTACTATGGATTTGCATTTAATAAAATCAATCAGAAAGTCGCTTGACCGAGGCGATATACTCTGTATGTATCCAGAGGCGCGCTATTCTCCCTGCGGAATAACCTCATATCTTCCCGAATCGCTCGGTCATCTTGTAAAGCGTTGCAAGGTTCCGGTTGTTACGGTAATTCATAAGGGAAATCACCTTCATTCTCCTTTCTGGAATTTCAGAAAGAAAAGAAGGGTTCCGCTTCGTACTACCGCAACGAAGCTTTTGACTCCCGAGGATATCGAAAAAATGAGCGTAGAGGAAATTAACGCATGCCTTAAAGCAGCATTCGTCTATGATGATTACAAATATCAGCGCGACGAAGGTTTTCTTATCAAAGAGCCTACGCGCGCCGAGGGACTCCATAAAATTCTCTATAAATGCCCAAATTGTAAAGCAGAGTCAAAAATGGCATCAAGTGGCGCGGAAATATTCTGTACGGAATGTAATAAGCGTTGGACGTTGCTTGAATGCGGAGATCTTGAAGCGGTAGAAGGTGTAACCGAGTTTTCGCACGTTCCCGATTGGTTCCTTTGGGAAAAGGAAGAGGTACGCCGCGAAATCGAGAGGGGAGAATACTCATTTGTTGATGAGGTTGACGTATATTCACAGCCGCGCTGTTGGACTTTTACTCACCTTGGAGATGCAACTCTTTCGCACGACCCGGAACGAGGATTTATTCTTTCGGGAAAATATAACGGTGAGGATTATTATATTCATCGCCAGCCCCTTCAAAATAACAGCCTGCATATAGAATATGATTGGTGTTATCTAAAACCACTTGATTGTATTGACATATCAACGGAAAACGATTCTTTCTTTTGTTATCCTAAAAACAAGACCGACGTGGTAACAAAGCTTGCATTTGCCACCGAAATAATTTACGAAACCAAGATGAAAGAGAAAAAACTCAAGGATAAATCATAATAAAAATACTCGGAAGCCTATCAAAAGAAGGTTCCGAGTATTTTTTTAATTGAATTCGGTGTTACCAAACGACTTTTTCCAAGGGAATGCCGATATAATAGTAAGCAGAGCTCCTGCTATGGCAAGAATAAGAAGGATTGTAAGAGTAGATGCCCATCCTGCTCCTTCTGCAAGAATTGCTATGCCGTAGGTTGAAAGCGCGCTACCAACGTATGTGCAGGCGTTGAGCACACCGGATACGGTGGATACCTTTCCGCCTTTTTTGAAAAATCGCGGAACGATACAAATAAGCATCATATTTACACCGTGCATACATCCCGATAAAATAGAGAAGAATGCAACCGAGAGAATCGCGCTTTTTTCATTTGTAAGAACGAGTGCCAGAGATGCCGCAACAGATATTACGAAGAATATAGCCGCACAAACGCTTGGACTGTGGAATTTTTTTCTGTAAAGAATAGATGCCGCATTAAAGCAAAGTACTCCGAGAATAGGAAGAACAACACCGGTAAGAATAGAAATTACACTGCCGAGATTGTAGGTTTCGGATATATAAGATGGCATCCAGGTGGTAACACCGTCGCGGAGCATACCCATAACGATTATTGCAAGCATTATAATGCCAAGTGCCCATATAAGGGAACGAGGCGTCTTTTCCTGAACGTATTCTGTGGATTCCTTGTCCTTTTTGCCTACGGCAACATCAAAGCCGAATATATTCCAACCAGCTATCATTAACGCGCCTATAACAGCGCAGAAGATAAATACAAGGCGCCAACCCGAAATGGAGATAAGCAGGGGAGAGAGAAGATAAACCGCAATAGTACCGAGCGAGCTTCCAAGCTGAACCTTTACCATAACCTTGTTATAATCATCGCTTGAAAGAAGACCCGTCATAAGCTTAACGATTGGCGGCCACATAAAGGATTGAGCAAATCCGTTAACGCACCAAACACCGAGCATTTGATATTCATTTTGACAAAGCGGAATAAGCGCGTTCATAGCAACCGTAACAATAAGTCCCAGGGATACGAGTTTTTTAGGTGAAAATTTGTCACCTGCCATACCGCTTATAATTTGTCCTATACCGTATGTAATAAAGCTGCCTGTGAGCGCAAGCGATAGCCTCGCTTTTGATATTCCGGTATCAAGCACCATTTCGGCAATAACTGCGCCATAGTTGATTCTTGTCATATAGCTGACCATATAGGTCAGAGTGAAAAGCAAGGCGAGTTTATTAATCTGTCGTCTGTCTGTCAGCATCTTTAGTCCTTTTCTCCTTTGTATACGTCAATGTTGTTATCCGCATAAAGCTTTTGAAGCGCATCGGGTAATGCGCCGTCGGTAATGTATTTGTATTCGGGGCGCATATCGTCTACTTTTAATAGAGCGCGTTCCTCAAATTTTGAACTGTCGGCAAGCACAAATATCTCACTGCCTATTTCTATCATTTTTTTCTGAATCGCATAAAGATCCGGTTGAAAATCACATATTCCATATTCAAGAGAGATGGCAGAAGGGAAGATAAAGCTTTTTTGAACATGCATACTCGATAGCATATCAAGTGTCAGCGTTCCGTAAAAGGAATTTTCTTTATGCATATACTGTCCGCCGGTAAGAATAATCTCAAATCCCGAATTTTCACGCAGTATCTCGAAAATATCCATTGAATGTGTAAGCACTGTTAATTCGGAAAATGAGTCCTTTAAAACCTCGGCAAAGAAGTTTGCCGTGCTTCCGCAATCAACCGCAATAAAATCTCCGTCCGAAATAAAATTCATAGCTCGTTTTGCAAGAGCCGTTTTTTCTTCGGTTTGCGAGTGATTTCTCGCTTCAAGGCTTGGAAAAGAGCGCATATCGCCAAGCTTTACCGCGCCTCCGTGAACTCTTTTGAGTAGCTTTTGGTTTTCCATATATAAAAGATCTCGGCGAACGGTTTCAATAGAAACGCCAAAGCTTTTTACAAGATTTGCCGTTTCAACAGCACCGTTTTTCATTATGGCAGCGTATATTTTGTCTTGTCTTTCTTTTGCAAACATATCCACAAACCTCCAAACGTATCCACATTATAACACACGAATCCTCAAAAGTCAATATGTATATGCGATTAATAGATAAATAATATTAATAACAGTGAAGGGTCAAATAAAAAAGTTTGAGATGCTCGAAAATAAGCACCTCAAACCTCATTTTATGATTTATTTTTCAATTTTGCTCTTTATAAACGCCATATATTCAAGCCAATCCTCGCGGCCCAAATAGTGACAACCGTGGCGCACTTGGTAGAGTATATCACCCTCACCAAGCACATCCTTTGCCTTCGGTATCTCTCCGTTATGAATAAGACCTTGCTTGCCAAAAATTTTGTAAGCTTCGCTTGCCATATAAGCAGAAAGAAATTCGCTTGCGGGGTCTGCCCAAATATCTTCCTCCGCACTTCCGATCATTACGTAGCGAGGGGCAGAAAGAGCAAGCAAAAAGTGCTGGTCATACTTGGTTTTCTCAAATTCAGAGGCAGTCTTGACGTATTTCGGGCAGAACCAAAACGGGAATACGTTTGTAATGACAGCCGCGCTTTCGCCCTCTTTACCTCTGGTTATTGCCGCACCCGAGCAACCGGAATCGTTAGATATAACGTATTTGAATCTATTGTCAAACGCACCTGTAAGAAGGGCGGTCTTTCCAAGTCTTGAATGTCCAATAACGGCAACGTTATTTAAATCTATCGAGTCAAGCGTTTCTATGTAATCCATAACTCGCATAGCCGCCCACGCCCACATAGCTATCTTGCCGGGGTCATTTTGTCTGCGGCGACCCTTGCGAAAATAGGGAGCTATTCCGTTTTTGAAATTGCCGTTATCGCTTGTTACGTCTTTATAGCAGAATGAAAAGGTTGCAAAGCCGTTGTCAACTATCTCTTCGGACGGCATATATCTATCCGGAACGTCAGGTCGGAAATTGATATGCACGAAAGCGGGATATTTACCGGGTACTGTCGGAATTACTGCACCAACAGGGAAGGAGAAATCGCGTCCGTCAATGGTTACAGTGAATTTAAGGATAGATTTTACCGCTTTGCCTGCACAGAAATTGCGCATTTCTTCAACAACCTCGACTGAAAGATGCTCGGGCTTTTCGGGAATATATCCGTACTCGTTCTCAAGAAGGATCTTTTTCATTTCCTCGCGGCGCTTTTCGAAGTCATCTATCGTTTTTACCTTGCGCCCCGAATTCAATTTCATAATCTCGGGAATATTACGTTCAGCTATGATTTTTTCTATGGTATTCATAGTGCTGACCTCCAATCAAGATATAATAGTAATATTAGAAATAATTATAAAACAACAAGAAAAAAATGTCAATATGTTTTGACAAATTCAAATGGGTGATGTATAATATATAATAATCAAAGAAGGGAGGAGAAAATATGACAGAACCCGTTTTACCTCAAAGCGTCAGTTTTTTGATTTCGCGGCTGAATGAGCACGGGCATCGGGCGGATATTGTTGGCGGTTGCGTAAGAGATTACATACTGGGTAATGCGCCATCCGATTATGATATAACTACCAGTGCTTTGCCTGAAGAAATGCGAGAGATTTTCTCTGATCTTCGAACTGTTGATACGGGAATTAAGCACGGAACCTTAACCGTGCTTGTAGACGGCGAGCCCTTTGAAATAACCACCTACCGCACCGATGGTGAATATCTCGATCATCGCCATCCGGCAGAGGTTGCGTTTACAAAAAAGATTACGGACGATCTTTGCAGACGCGATTTTACAATGAATGCGATTGCGTACAATCCAATCGATGGTTTTACTGATTTATTTTACGGCAGTATTGATATATCGAATTCAATAATACGAGCAGTCGGAGATGCCGGGCGCAGGTTTTCCGAGGATGCTTTGCGAATTCTTCGCGCAGTTCGGTTTTCTTCTGTTTTGAATTTTGATATTGAGTCGGAAACTGCATCTCAAGCTATTGCGAATCGTCAGCTTCTTTCTTCTGTATCGGGGGAGAGAATTGCCGTTGAGTGGAAAAAGCTTCTCGGTGGTGTTCGTTCTTACAGCGTTATATATGATTATTCGGATATTTTTATCGAATTTTTGTCACTAAATCATATCCGCCTTCCCGAAAAAGGACTTTTCGATTCGGCAGCCCCCGAAATACGCGAGCTTTCGTTGTTTGCACTCTCTTCTTCTGACCCCGTGCGCGATTTTACTCTTGCGGCTCATAGAATGAGATACGATAATAAAAGAAAGAATTTCGGTGTTTGTGTTCTTGAAAATGCTGAAAAAATCAGCAGTAATACGTGTGAAAAAGATTTAAAGCGCATTCTTTCGGCAATCGGTGAGGAATATATCGAGGGAATAATCGAGCTTCATTTTTGCCTTGGTAACGATATGTCAAATCTTCGAATGCTTCTTGATAAAATCCGCGAGGAAAATCAACCTTATCGCATTTCCGACCTTAAAATCACAGGCAGAGATGTTATTGCACTGGGTATTAAAGGAGAGAATGTTGGGGTGATTCTTCGTTTGCTTCTTGATTCTGTTATTGACGGAAAAATAAAAAACACTCCCGAAGAATTGATGAATGCAGCACAAAAATTAGCAAAAAGTAATAAAGGAAATTAATAATGGCATTTGATGCGTGTATGATGCGTGCCGTGCTTTCGGAATATAAATCCGCTTTTACGGACGCAAAAATAGAAAAGGTACTTCAGCCGCAAAACGATGAGATTGATTTGGTTATTCATTCCGGCAGAGTATCAAAAAGACTCCTCTTTAACGTCGGCCCCAACGCACCGCGTCTTCAGCTTACCGACCGTTCTAAAGAAAACCCCTTGAAAGCACCGATGTTCTGTATGTTTTTGAGGAAATATCTCATTGGAGCCAGAATCGTTGGAGCAGAGCAGCCGGGCTTTGACCGTATTGCTCGATTTAAATTATCCTGCTATGACGAAATGGGATTTCCTACCGAAAGATTTCTCGTTTGTGAAATAATGGGAAAATACGCCAATCTTATTTTTCTTGACGCGAATGATAAAATCATTTCTGCCTTGAAAATAATTGATTTTTCGGCAAGTACGGTTCGTCAGGTTATACCTGGGCTTAAATATACCTTACCCGAAAAGCCGGATAAGCTTTCTCCTCTTGTAATAGATAGAGCGCTTTTCTTTCAAAAGCTTTCGGAATTTCCGCGCGAAAGAAGCGGTGAAAAGTTTATCACCTCGGTTTATTCGGGTATAGCAACACAAATAGCTCGTGAGCTTGTTTATCGCGCTTCGGGAGACACCGATATGCCTATATCCGAAATCGACTCGGAACGATTTTATTCTGTTTTTTCGGAATGGCAAAAGATTCTTATCGAGGAGCGATATGCTCCGACGGTTGCAATCGACCAAACGGGAAAGCCTGTGGATTATTCCTATATGGATATTACCTATCTTGGTGATAGTGTTAAAATAAAGCACTTTGACACACTTGCGGCACTTTTCGACACCTACTTTGTGGAAAAGGATAGAATTGAAAGGATTCGCCAGCGAGCTCACGATCTTATCACCCTTCTTAATAATGCAGTTGCGCGTACCGAGCGAAAGCTTGCTCTTCAGCGAGAAGCTCTTCTTGACAGCGAAAGAGGAGAAGAATGTAAAAATCAAGCAGACCTTATTACTGCAAATATCTATAAGATTGAGCGCGGTATGGCATCGGTAAGATGCGTCGATTATTACAGCGAGGATTGCCCCGAAATTGAAATTAAGCTTGATACACGCCTATCTCCTGCACAAAACGCTCAAAGGCTCTATAAGCTTTATAATAAATCCAAAAAAGCAAAAGAGGTGCTTACAGAGCAAATTGCCATTTGGGAAAAGGAGCTTGTTTATCTTGAAAGTGTACGAGCCTTCCTTGATAAAGCTGAGTGCGAGGAAGATTTGAACGAGCTTCGCGAGGAGCTTTACCGTTCCGGATATTCCTCGAAAATGAAAAATTACAGACCGCAGAAAAAGATAAAAATGCAGCCGCTTGAACTCAAAACAAGCGGAGGATACAGAGTTCTTGTAGGCAGAAATAATATACAGAACGAAAATCTGACCTTCAAGCTTGCCGCAAAGGATGATGTTTGGTTTCATATTAAGGATATGCCGGGCTCGCACGTTATAATGGTGACGGAAGGGGAAGAACCGTCTGAAAAAGATTATACCGAGGCGGCAGAAATTGCGGCATACTATTCCAAAGCAACGGCAGGACCTGTTGCGGTAGATTACACAAAAGTAAAGAATATAAAAAAGCCGCCTGCCTCAAAGCCGGGATTTGTCATTTACAAAACAAATTATTCTGCATACGTCTTCCCAAAATCTCATAACGAGGAGTAGATCAATGGTCGATCTTAAAGAGCTTCATAAGCATTTTATACTTGAGCATCTTGGGGAAGGTGATGTTGCCGTTGACTTTACTATGGGAAACGGAAACGATACTCTTTTTCTTTCGAAAACGGTAGGAGAGTCGGGCAGGGTGTATGCCTTCGATATCCAAGAGGATGCCATTACCTCAACGAAGTCGCTCCTTGAGCGCGAGGGAGCTCCCGAAAATTATACTTTGATTTGCGCCTCTCATCATAGGGTTCGCGAATTTGTTAAAGAGCCGATTAAGGCGGGAATGTTTAATCTCGGATATCTTCCCGGAAGTGGAAGAAAAGCTGTAACCACGATGAGAGAAACAACTATGCCCGCAGTTGAAGCGGCAATCGATATGCTCGAACCTGACGGTGTTCTCATTGTTGCGATATATCCGGGGCACGAGGAGGGCGCGCTTGAAGGAGAAATGCTTCGAGAGTATTTTAAAACAACGAGCAGATTCAGAATATGCCCGTCGGAATTTCGCATTCTCAATTCGCCTACCTCGCCCTATTTCTTTCTTATCGAAAAAAGCCCGAAGGCAAAAAAAGATTAGTTATATTTATATATATAGCAAATTTTTTTAGAAAAGGGGTTTACTTTTTCGAAAAAGTGTGATATAATGCTTTTTGACCTATGCCTAGGTTAAATGTATGGCCTTGCTCCGTTTGGACGAAGATCCTTGCGTGGCTCGCGCTTTTCACCCGCATTTTACTTGGACGTAGGAAAAATTATAAGAAAGGTGAAGAAAAAAATGATTTCAAAGGAAACCAAGACCGCCATTATCGCTGAGTACAAGATCAACGA
>CAYRJG010000035.1:0-16689 GCA_964424525.1 uncultured Ruminococcus sp. | reverse complement strand
CGGCCCTTTCACGGCTGTAACATGGGTTCGATTCCCGTACGGGTCACCAGAAAAAGAGATAGGCACTCCTTGTGGGTGCCTATCTCTTTTTGTTGTGCTCCGCACAACCTCGAACCCAGCGCACATAAAGTTTATAGTTGTCTTTTTGTCTTGGTTCGCATTTTAAATAAAGTTTGTATAGATAACTGCTTACGTGCGCTTGGGTTCGCATATCTCGCTTTGCGAGATATATTGCGTAACGCGGAGCAAAGAGCAAACCCTAGCACAAACCGGTAACTTAGCACCGATAAAATCCCGCGTAGCAAATTCCCGTACTTGTTTGCCGCTCGGGTTGTTTCTTTGTTCTGATTTACTTGTCTGTACAAATCTTTTCGAAAATCTCCGAGCTGGCAATATACCGCATTCGCGGTATGCACCTAAAGTATGAAAAGGAAGATAAAATCATCAAAGAAAGATTCATCCCTTGTGGATGCTCTCTTTTTTTGCGACCCGTTGCGAACCGAATCAAGCGCATATAACGCCTAAGGTTGTCTTTTTATCTTGGTTCGCATTTAAAGTAAAGTCGGTATAGATAATCGCTTACGTGCGCTTGGGTTCGCATATCTCGCTTTGCGAGATATATTGCGTAACGCGGAGCAAAGAGCAAACCCTAGCACAAACCGGTAACTTAGCACCGATAAAATCCCGCGTAGCAAATTCCCGTACTTGTTTGCCGCTCGGGTTGTTTCTTTGTTCTGATTTACTTGTCTGTACAAATCTTTTCGAAAATCTCCGAGCTGGCAATATACCGCATTCGCGGTATGCATCTAAAGCAAAAATGGACTATCCCAAATGCTCCAAAATTTGCATTTGAGACAGCCACTTCTGTTTATTTGTACTCCAAGGGATCTATTTTAAGTTCGGTATCGCCTATAACCAACGATTGTGGCTTTTCTTCGGTCACAAAGTAGGAATTGAACATTACTTCATATTCCGTGCCATTCACGCTAATTTTTTCAAAAAGAAGTAAGTCGCTTGGGAAAGTATTCTTCTTTGTTTCGATTATATTGTAATAACAGTTATCACCTTTTATAGAATATATAATTCCTAAATATCCATCTTCACCATAAAACTTACGATAAGTATAATCATCTTCAAAAACACCATATCCTACTGCCAATTTTTTGACAGGGCGAAATGTGTGAATATATTCCCCTATCTTTTCTTCGGTATCGCTATGTAGAATATCCATAGTACCGTAGTATATATCATAATCATCATTATGGATGCACGGATTGTCATAAAACACCTCTCCTGCTGCCATTTTTGATGTTAGTCCGTAAGACTTGCACAGTATTGAAACTACAAGCAAAATTGAAAATATAATCAATAACACACTTGAAAGTCCTCCAAGTATGGAAGCGATCTTTCGTATTTTTATATTTTTTTGAACTATTACCTCATCAGGCTGATCTGTTAGAAAATAATTTTTTTCCACATTAAAATATTTTTCGAGAGATTCCATCGATTCGTCACAAGGTAGCCCTCGTCCGGTTTCCCATTTTGCAACAGCGCTTCGACTAACAAATATTGCATCCGCAAGAGCTTGTTGCGATATATTTCTATCTCTGCGTAGCTTTTTCAATTTTTCTCTAAATTCCATGTAATTACCTCAATGTGTTTTCGTTGCTATAATTATAGCACAAATATAGTAAAAAACGATGGTTACTTTTATTTTTTTAGTTGTTACTTTAGTTTTTGTGTAATAATTATATCATTTCTACTTTAATAAATCAATATTGCTTTGCGCCAAGTAGAAGGGGGTGTTGACTACATTTTGATTAACGTAATTTCTGTTTTCATTTTTAAAATCAAAAATTTCCTAACCAAAAACTTCGGAGAAGCTTGTATAAATATTGTTATATATTGACTTTTATTGCCGTTTGTGGTAGGATATATTCGGTACTTAAAGTCCCCGTAGAGCACCATACACGGTGGCGGTTGCTTCCCTTACGGGAACGCAGATTCTTTTTTGCCTTCCCGAGAGGGGAGGTGATGCCGATGTTCGTTACATGGGAATTGCTGTTCCTGCTCGCAGGATTCATAATAGCACTTCTTACTTACATAGACAATCATAACAAAAAGAATTAACCGCCTCGACTTCCAATCTTAAGCGGTTAATTCTTTTAACTATTTAGTTGGGAGGCAGCCGTCATCGGTACTCTCCGTTAATATTATAGCACATATTGCATGCTATGTCAATACTGATTTTTTTGGTTTTCGATGCTACTCGATCAGCATCGTTTTTTTCTTTGCTTTATCAGTAAATACTTATTACGTATCCTCTCTCTTTGCGAGTCTTTTTGAATAAAGAATCAGAGAGAAGGAGAGGGCGAAGCCGAGCAAGAGCAAAAGCGCGCTTACAACCCAATATCCTGCGTGAGGCATAAGGCTCCAGAATGTCTTGCCGGATTCTTTAACGGTGGATATATATACCGTCGGTATAGAGCCAAGGATAAAGCCTAGAATAGCAAAATAAGTACCGCGCGGGCATTTCTCCAGAAGGTGCTTCATAATTATCGAGATGATAAAGAAGCCTATGGCAATTCCGAGTGCGGTAACGCCCAGCACGAGAATAGAGGTCAAAATATCCTTTCCGCGGAGCAGGTGGTTGGTCGCAAGGTTTACTATCGGATTGTAGTATCCGAGAATAAGAAGAATCATACTGCCGGAAATCCCGGGAACGACGAGAGCAGCAGAGCCGAGAAGGCCAATAAAGAAAAGAAGAACATATCCACCCACGTTGAGGTTGAAGAGATCTACGTCAGCACTTACGGGCAAAAATGAGAGCGCAAGCGCGAGCAGCAGAGGTATTGCAAATGAAAACGCATAATGTGGGCGCGCCTTGCCGGAGAGCTTGTCGGTTACAGAAGGAAGTCCGCCTATTGCAAGACCGACAAAAATGCAAACGGTGGGAATCGGAAAAGCTTCAAGCGCCCATCCGAGAGGGAAGAGCAGTGCGAGAACGCCTATAACCATTCCAATGCCTATAGGGAGAAGGGTTTTGATACTGCTCTTAAAGGACTTAAAAACATCCGCAATAGCGTTGACAAGCTTCTCGTATATGCCGAGTATAGCGGCAACAGAGCCGCCCGAAAATCCCGGAATAATAAAAGCAATTCCGATTGCCATGCCGCGTATAACATCAAAAATAAATTCTTTGACACCGTTTGGTGCGCGCTTTGCTGTTTCCATAAAAACTCCTTAATACACAGGGGGCGTGTAAGATTTTACTTAATTATAACGGTTCCGTCGTCGTTGTAAACTATTCTGTCACCCTTTGAGTTGAGGCTGTCCTGATAATCAAGGAAAGCCTTCTTTGATTCAAATGCGGGAACAAATTCGCTTATAATGCGCTTTGCGCGTTCAGCTCCGTTTGAAAGAAGCATTTCGAGCATTGTGAGCTGCCATTTTGCATTGGTAACGCATGCAGCTTCGGGATCGTATATTTCATAATCGCTGCCGTGAGATGTTCCGCGCGCGCCGGGGGCGTAGGGGTGGATTACAGGCATAATCTGCGAGAGGTCGCCCATATCGGTGCTACCCGTGCCGCAAGTATCATAGTGAGTGAATTTCTCACCAATTGCTTCTGCCGCCTCGCGTGCAAGATCTATCATATTTTTGTCATTTTCAAGAGGCGCATATCCGGGGAAATCTATTATTTCAATGTTAACTCCAAGCGAGAGTGCTCCGCCGATAAGCGCGCGGTTCATTTTCTCGTTGGCATCAACGATACCCGCAAAGCTTCTTCCGCGAACATAGCTCTCAAGCTGAACTCTTTCGGGGATAGCATTTACCATATCACCGCCGTGTGTGATAATCGGGTGTATTCTTATAAGGTCTGCTTCTTTGAGAGTTTCTCTTATAGCATTTACCGCATTAATTCCGCAGGTTGCCGCATAAAGCGCGTTTTTACCTGCCCAGGGTGCGCCGCCTGCATGTGATGCAACTCCTTTGTAGATTATAGTCTTTGCAAGGCATCCGACAGCAGCGGTGCGAGAAGCGAAGGATTCCGAGGTGTGAACCATAAATGCGATATCTACATCGTCGAAATATCCTCTGTGAAGGAACTCACTCTTGCCACCGAAATATTTTATTTTACCCTCGGCTTTGAGCCGGCTTCTGTATTCTATCTCAAGAAGCTCCTCTGCCGGAACAGCGCAAAGCTTAATTTTACCCGAAAGACCGTCAAGCATTCCTGGCTCCTTGAGAGCCGCCGCTATACCGACAAGAGTTGCACTCTGTGCATTATGACCGCAGGAGTGAACCGCGCCGGTTACGGGATCGGCATCCTTGTGGTTGGGGCAGATTATAGAGTCCATTTCTCCGAGAATAAGGAGGGTGGGGCCTTCTTTGCCGGTGTCAATAGTCGTGTAAAATCCGGTAATGCCCTCGGCGCGAACTATATCGTATCCGAGATCTTCAAACGTCTTTTCCATATATGCCGAGGTCTTGAATTCCTTGTATCCGGTTTCCGGATGCGCCCAAATGTAACGCTCGGAGTCAAGAATTAATTTTCTGTGCTTGTCTACTGAAGAAGAAATGTTTTTCATTGCGAAAATTCTCCCTTTTTATTTTTAAATATTCTATGTTTTTTGTAAAAAGCTTTACACGGGTGGGATTTAAGTGCCTATTCCGTATACAATATTATAAATTTTTGGTATAACCGAGTCGAAATCAGAAAGAAGCGAAGGATAGCTCATAATAATGAGTGGAATACCCGCCTCGCCCGCCCTGTATGACGGCTGAAGATACTCGCGCTCGTTTTGCATAAAGCCTGCGCGCTTATAAAATGCAAGCCTGCGCTTTTGCATATCGGTTATCGGATGCTCAACCTCAAGCACCACGCGAGAGTAGCTTTCGCACAAGGACTTGAGCGCTTTCGCGCCAAAGCCCGAGTTTCTGTATTTTTCAAATATCACGAAATGCTCGGCAAAGATAAAATCCGAAAGATTCCAAACCGTTATAAAACCAAGCGTTTCTTCGCCTTCGCAAATGAGAAGAATTGAATATTGCGGGTTGTCGAGCACTGCCAAAGCATCCGCATAGTCGCGTCGTTCCGCCTTGTCAAAGTTCTTTTCCATCTCGCAATAGATTTTGTCAAAATCCTCGCGCGGCATAGCCAAGAGTTCCATTTTTTCGTCCTTTTCGCCTTTTATACGGCTCGTTTAAATTATTACTACCTATAAGTATAGCACATGAACTTAAATATTTCAAGCTCATAGATTGCAAAGATTGTCTATTTGTCGCGAATAATTTTCGCAATATCCTCATCGCTTGTATCGATTTCGCATAAACGCCCTTGCCGAAATGGCAGTGTCTTCCGTTCCGATTTGAGTGAAGCGGCGGCTCGATATAGCAACCCTCGCCAATCTCGCAAAACATCTCCGCGAGCATCCTTACGCGCAGAGATGGCTCTGTCGGGCGGGTGTTATTAAATCGTAAAGCCTGTCAAGGAATTGAATCTGCTCCTTCATTATTTCCTCGTCACCGGGCAAATATAGCTCACCCGTGTGTAATTTTTCTCTGTCATTGATAAAAAGTTTGCTTCTTGAAAATAAATTTTTGTGTCATGCGTCTTGCTTTTATATAATTTCTTCAAAAAATACGCTTTCGTATCCGTTTGCCTTTAACAAATAAAATGCATCGTAAAGCTTTGCGCTAAAATCCTTCTGGTAGTTTTTGTAATCGCTGTAAAAATATTGCTCGTGTATCATTATTTTTATACTGTCGCGCTCCAAAAAAGGTGCGATTTTATCTCTTATTTCGCAAAGCGGATAGAGATTCAGAATTACGTCGATTGCCGAATAGGAAATCTCGTCGCGTAAAATCACATCTCCGCAGCGTATTTTTTTCGCCTCCTCCGAAGTGCACTGATATGAGCTTCTCGGCTCGTCTTCTGTTCCGAAAAGTCCAAGCAGTCCGCGCACTCCGAGATCACTGATAGCTTTGCACCCATCCTCGGTCAGTCGGCAGTAATGTATCGTGGTCGTTTCGGCGAGCGCATCCTCGGTAGCAAATCGTATAATCTCGCGCCTTGTCATCTCTGCATCCCGAAAAACCTCATTGTATCCCGAATTTTCATAAGGGCGCACATTTTCGCACCTTGAATGAAATGATAGCTTGAGCCAATCAGATGCACTTCGCCACTCCTCGCGGTAGCGGTCGGTCATCTCGGAAAGGTTGAATTTTTCATCCTCATAAAAAAGATTAAGTTGAACCTTCACTCCGAATATTTCGTTAAGCCGCTTGTATTCGGCAAGATACGGATGCTCAAAAATGCTCTCGTAATTTGCTTCGCTTATCTCACGTAAGAAGCGTATATTATCATCAACGGTAAAGCAGTAGGTGCGCGTGTGCTTTTGGGTGTTTGTTTTTCGAATTGCCGTACCCGTGTAATCTTTTTGAGCGTTGCTTTTGCGCTTTGATTTGAAAAGACGCCAAAGAACAAATATTAAAGCGCCAAATATAAACACAATTGCTATTCCGATAAGCATAATCAAATCAAAATCCATATTTTCGGAATCAATACTTCCGCCAAAAAGCGTCACTGCAAGTGCGCCAATGCCGAATAATACGAGCGAGATGATTATCTCACCTATCACCTCTCCTATCCCTTCGGCAATTTTGCGCCTTTTGCTTTTTTTATTCTTGTCCGTCATTTTATGTCTTACCCCCGAGGCGTGTAAAAGTTTTGTATCTTTACCTTGTCACAGATTGATAGGCTTTCTATACTTTTGGTTACAAATTTGTCGTCAAGAGCGATATTTAGCTTTGATGGCAGAAATACGTTGCTTCCCAGGAAGACGTGATCCCATACGAAGGTGTATTCCTTATGCGATTTCATTTTTATGTAAGCGATAATTTTTTCGTTTGTAAATTTAATGGTAATAGAGCTGACATCATCGTATTTTAAAATTTTCATTTTCCCTTGCTCTATAGCAATCACTCTTTTTTCGCTTATTCTTATGCCGTAGTTAAATCTGAAATACATAGCAACAAAAATAAGCGTGATAAGGGCAAAACATAGGGTAGCCAATCCGTAATTTTTGTCTTCTGTAATAAAAGTGAATGCCATAACTCCGAGCAATAGGAAGAGTAGAGCGCATATTAAAATAAAGAAAGGCGCTCTTTTATACCGAATTATCATTTTTGCTTTCATTTTGCAAATCCCTCATTTTAACAGCGTGTCTCTTTTGGTACAATATAAGCACAATCCGATTCATCAAAAGTGGATTGAGAGTTGTGCTTATTTTTGTTATAATAGGAATGCAATGGTCTGACGTTCCTCTCTCTGAGCTTAGCGTTCGTAACAGAAACTGTCAGCCGCATTCTTGTTATGAAGATTCGATTAAGCAGGTTGTTCCGTTTTCAAAGGGGTAGGCGCGCCCACCCCTTTGAAAATCGCGTTCGCGTCACTCACCGTCATAAGAAATGATTACATCCTTGTATTCATTTTTGGTGGCTTTTGCTCCGATAAGAAAATCTCGAATGTGTTCGGGTATGTTTCTGGTAAAAAACACATCTATAAAATTCGATTCCCGAGACATTATATCTTTAATATTATTCATTGTGTTTTCAACCCCCTTTCATACTCTGCGCATATTTCGCTTCGTGTATATTGGTTTCGATAGACGATGAGGAACGGACAATTTGATTCACATAAACGGAGCAGCCTTTTATTTCATCTCTCGCGTTGCTCGGTGTGCAACGCATATCGAGCGCGAAGCGCTATATCGAGTCGAAGACATATCGAGTGACGCGTCAGCGGCGCATATCGACGTTGAGTCGTCGTGTCAGACACACGACCGACTCAACGTGCCCTGTCATTGGAAAAAGATCGAAGGGTTTTACTGTTCCCGGGGTATATCCGAGGGAAATAAAGACCTTCACATCGCGTGCGAGCGTTGTCGGGTTGCAGGAGATGTAGACAATCCTTTCGGGATAAAGGCGCGCGGCATATTCGATAAGCTCTTTTGCACAGCCGGCGCGCGGTGGGTCGAGCACGATGAGGGTTGGCTCGATTCTTTTGCCAAGCTCGCGCTCTGCGTTGGAAAGTAGATTTTCTGTGCTTGCGGCATCACCCGTGTAAAATTTTGCATTGTTTTTTGCGTTTTGTTCTGCGTTATAGGTCGCGCATTTCACTGCGCTGTCTATAATTTCAATTCCGATAAGCTCACCGACCTCGTCTGCCATTGAAAGACCTATTGATCCCGCACCGCAATATAGGTCGAGCATTATGTCAT
Organism: uncultured Ruminococcus sp.; assembly: GCA_964424525.1. Lineage (GTDB taxonomy): Bacteria > Bacillota > Clostridia > Oscillospirales > CAG-272 > UBA1740. Next base: position 8,404 of record CAYRJG010000035.1, on the reverse strand, counting down.
CCCGCCTCGGTCTGGCAAGCCTTTTTGCCTCGGCATAGAGAAGATCTGCCGCCCCGCGGTTGACCTGATAGAATGATGGGGCGCTTATCTTTAGGCGCACGCCACCGAGAGTATCGAATATATGATCTCTGCCAAAGAGCTTGCGATAATCCTCACCGAGAACTACGTTTGTGTTTTCGCGGTTTTCGTTTATAAGAATACCGACAACGTCGGGGAATTTTTCGGTTATTATCTTCACGAGATCATCCTCGCCCGGAATGGATTTGCCGTTTATAACGAGAGTTAAAAGCACCTCACCGCTTACCTCTCCGCGGCGAAGATAAATGTGGCGAAGAAGTCCTTTTTCGCTTTCTTCGTCATATACGGAAATATCCCTTTTTTTGAAAAAGGTGGCAAGCGTGTCAAGAATTTCGGGAAAACGAGAGGGCGCAAGTGGGCAATTCCTCGCCTCCGTGACTCTGTGCGATTTCGGCGCGTAGAAGCCGATAACGTATTCTCCGTTTTTTGTTCTTGAAATGGGGTACTGCGCCTTGTTGCGGTAGCCCAGTTCTGTCGGTGAGGGCACCGTGTCCAAAATCTCTATATCCGAAAGTCCCTCATGCATAAATGCGCTTTTTACCGAGTCGCGCTTGATCCTTAGCTCGTCTTGGTAGCCTATGTTTCGGTAGGTGCAGCTTTTGCAAGCCGTAACGGCGCATCTTCCTTCGCATCTGATGTCGGATTTTTTTATAAATTTCTCCACACGCCCCACGGCATAAGATGAATTTACCTTGATTATCTTTACCTCGCACTCGTCACCTGTGACGGTGTCCGAAACAAATATAACAAAACCGTCCTCACATCGCCCGACACCGAATCCCAGGTTGGTAAGGTCGCAAATTTTTAATGTGACAATATCATTCTTTTTTAGCATATTTTACTCCATAATGCAAAGTATTGTTTGCATATTGCACGAAAAATCAAATAAAATCCTCGTTGAATTGTGCACGGTATTCCTTGGGTGTCATGCCGAAGGTTGCTTTGAATGACTTCGCAAAATAGGAAGCATCGGTAAAGCCGGATTGCTCGGCAATTTCGCCTATTGACTTGTCGGTCAACTCAAGCATTCTTTTTGCCGCCTTGAAACGGTAGGAAATAATGTATTGACGAAGGGTGATACCTTTTTTCTCCTTGAGCATACGGCTGACATAGAAAGGATGATAGCCGAATATCGCGCCAATCTCGGTGTTTGAAATTTCCTCGGTGCAGTTTTCTCTGATGTAGCTGTCGAGGTTTTCAACCATCTGGGAGGGCAGGGCGTTCTCGCTTTCACTTTCCGCAAGCTTTAATAGAATCAATTTTATTTCTGCGGATATTTGCGCGCGCCATTCGCCCTCTGCCGAGGTTGCTATGTTTGTGAGCTTTATAAATCTGTCGCGCTCGGATTCCATATCCTCGTTTTTTAATACCTTGTCAAACGGTGCCGAATCTTCAAACAAGTGAAGCAACGCAGGGTCAAATTCTTCCTCGCTTACGGGCGGAATGCGATAGTCGGGATCGGGGTTTTCGCTCGTTAGGTCAAAGGTGAATACCGCAGCGCGCATATACTTCGACTTTAAGGAGTATTTTACCCCTGCAGGAATGTAAAGGAGATTTCCTACATTCAAATGAAATTTCTTTTCATCTTCTATTCCGACCGTTATATCACCCGAAATGAGGTAAATTAGTCTTGCATCGTATGCACGGCAGGGGGCGGAATTGTTTATTCTTTCATAAATTCCCGCGCTTCTTATAACGGGGTTTAGCCTTCTGAAATCCATTTTTTATTGTTGTCCTTTCTGTGCGAGGTATATTGGCTTTAAAAGCGAATAAAGATAATTTCTATCTTGGCTTATAGTATTTTTTCGATAGAAACTTTATAATGAGTATATTTTAGCATTAAAACAGCAAAAAAGCAACAAGAAACGAAAAACTTGAAAGAAAGTTTAACATTTTTTTAGAAAAGTATTGACAAACCTAAAAAACTATGATACAATAATCGGGCAATTGAAAATCCGGCCCGTTGGTCAAGCGGCTAAGACACGGCCCTCTCAAGGCTGAAACGGGAGTTCGATTCTCCCACGGGTCACCATAAAAACAACCTAAATCGTGTTCGATTTAGGTTGTTTTTATTCAAGACCGAAGGGCTTGTGTATGTAATCAATTCGCTTTGCGAATTGTATGGAATTGTGCCTCTGGCGCGAATGGCATCAGTCGGCAGACTGTATTTATTCGACTTCGGTCTTGATTCCATACAATGCACTGCGTTGCATTGATTCCATGCTCGCCTTTGGCGAGATTCCATACCGCCTTACGACGGATCCCATGCAGACCTATGGTCTGATTTGGTACGAGAAAGGGAAATGAATATGGCGAAGAAAAATTTGCTCTTGGAATATAGCGAAGATTTGTCTGTTAAAATCGCCAAGCTTTGTGCCGAATATAAAGTAGACTCCAACACCGTTTTTCAAATTAAAAAATCATCGTCAAGCGTTTTTGCTAACATAACAGAAACGCAATACCCGCAAAGCCTTGCGGATATGCATTCAAAGCTCGAAATTGCAAGAAAAGAGTGTGCCGAAACGGAAAGTTGGCTCAAGCTCATTTTTGCGACCGGTGTGATTGATGAGCAAACGTTTAAGTCACACCGCAATCTTTGCGGAAGAATAAAAAGAATGCTTACTTCATCTTGCATCACGATTGAAAATAAATTAAAGTAGAGTTGTAGTATATCCCCTTTAAGATACTACGCAACGAAATAAATACCTTGCAATATTTTTTGTGATATGCGTTAACATATTGTTTCGCGTTTCGCGATAGCAAATGTTTTTACTATATGCTTCTGCTAGTGCAGTAGCACTTCTCAAAAAGGACGGTGGATTTTAATACCTTCGTCCTTTTTCTGTTGATATGTTGCGCATTCTGTCGGACAAAACCGTCTTTAATGGTTGTGTTTTTGGTCTTCTTTGCTCCAAATTTTCTCAAAAATATAACAAAACAAACATTTTGCACCGTCAAGGGCGCGGGTTTTTGTGTAACATTATTGTTTTTTGTTTTGCACTTTTAGATACTTAATGCATAGTTTTTTTGAATTTCAGTCGGTTTTGGTAATTTGTATTTTAAGACGCGAAATCTTCAAAATATGATTTTATTTCGACTTTTACTTGACTTTTCTGAATATTTATTATAAAATAAAGTATAAGACTTTGGCTCTTGTCGGAAATAGGGAGATTCCCGGGGAGCTGGTTTTATAAAAACATTCTTTGAAAGGAAAAAGAAAAAATGAAAAGAACAGCAAAAATTCTCGCTCTCGTTCTTTCGCTTGTACTTATCTTCGGTGTTGTAGCGATGGTTGCTTCAGCAACTCCTACAGATGCAACCGGAACTAAGACAGCGAACTTTGACTCTGCTGTGGCTGACACTGTGGTCGGTACCGCATCTGACAGCACGAACCCCAGTGTTGACGGCGTGACATTCCAGCAGGGTGGACGTACAGGTAAGGTCGTTGTTAAGAAGAACTCTGTTGACGGCAACCAGTATGTTCTTATTACTCAGGAGGATCAGGTTAACAATTCAACAAGCGGACCTTACGCTTATATCACTACCGGCGGAAACGCTTCTGTTGATGCAAGCACCAAAACTCTTACGAAGGGTACTAACGACATCACAATGCACAAGTACCTCTCCTTCTCCGTTGACGTTATGGCTCCTCTCGGCAAGATCACCGAGGGTAACATCGACTTCGGCGGCAGATGCTTCTACGAGGGTGCAACCTCCCGTAACTTCTGGTATACCGATGCTACCCAGTACGTTGTAAGATTCGGCAACGATGCCGGCGGAGCATATCTTTACTCGGGTGCCGATTCAACCGTTAAGAAGTACATCAACCCCTACGAGTTCACCAACATTCAGGTAGTTGTTGAGAATACCTCTACCGAGGTTGAAGGCGAGGTTACTCTTGGAGTTACCTCTTACGTTTACGTAAACGGTGAGTTTTGGTTCTCTAAGGCTGCAACCACGTTTACTACTAACGGCTCGACTCCCGTTACCTACTACAACAATGAGCCCCACGCGGCTTTCGTTGAGGTAAGAGTTAACTACAAGGCAGGAAACGATAATACCGTTTCTCTCGCTCTTGACAATGTTCAGTGGTTTACCGTTCCCGTAAACTCCGAAACCACTCTTGATGACGTTCTTACCTACGATGCAGAGAACAGACCCTTTGGTGTTGCTCTCGCAGAGGTAGACGGCGTTAAGTATGATAACATTGAAAAGGCTGTTGAGGCTGCTCCTCAGGGCGGAACCATTACTCTTCTTGCAAACGTTGATACTCCCGTTACCGTTGGTAAGATTGTAACCATTAATGCAGGTGAATACACCGCAGACTTCCGCGCAGCTGACGGATTTGCAGTTGATAATTCTGTTGCAGGCGTATATAAGATCGTAAGCAGCGCAGGTCAGACCGTTGAGATTATCTTCGACGAGTGCTGGTGCGACGACCCGTGCGACGATGTTTCTGTAAAGCATCCTCTTTACTACTATATTGAAGAGGCTGCTATCTACACAAAGATTCTCAACCTCTACAATCCTACGTACACCGGCTACGTAGGTGACGACGGCGTTATCTACACCCTTAAGGGTTGGAAGAACACCGATACCGACGAAATGATCGACATTGACACCGCTGTTACTTATGAAGACGTTTCCGCGGGCTGTATTATCCTTGAGCCCGTATACGAGGTTGCAACTGTTGATGTGACCTATATCAAGGACGGCAAGCTCGTTTACGTTGACACCGGCTCGGGCATGTCTCTTAACGACGTTGTAGCTGACGCCGATGCAGGTTCTACCATCACTCTTCTTAACGACATTACCGTTACCGGTAGTGTTACCGTTAATGGAAAGGCCATCACTATCGACCTTAACGGTAAAACTATCAAGGCTATGGCTACCACCGCTACTAAGTGGTCGATTTTCCTTCTCAGAAGCGGATGTGATCTCACCGTTAAGTCAAGCGTTGTTGGCGGTAAGATATTCAATAACGGATTTAGCAACGCAACCTCTATCGGTGCCGCAGGTGTATTTAACACCAATAACGACACCTCTAAGCTCACCCTTCTCGGTAAGGATGCAGACGGCAATCAGTCGCTCTCCATTTACTCCGGTAACCTTATTCAGGGCTACGGCAACGCTATGGAGTACCACATCGACGGCGGTATCTACGTATGTGTTACCGGTGACCAACAGGGATTCATCGACCTTAGAAAGGCAGGAGCAGACGCTTCCATTAAGAATGCAATATTCTACTCCACTCATACTTGCGTTATAAGCTATGCGGGTAGAAATACTCCCACCGACCTTGATGCTACCGTTACCGTTGATAACTGTGTATTCATCGGTAATGCCGTTGCTAGCGTCGTTTATCCCGTAGTCATCAATATGACTAACTCCTACGTATACGGCAATATTACCGCAGCTATCTCCGGCACCTACAAAACCATGGCCTACGGCTCGGGTGATCTTCTCAACCAGGCTAACACTCCCGCAACCGTAGTTCTCGGTGAGGGTATGTACGTTTCCGGTAATATCACAGAGAACGTTACCTATGCCGAGGGATACAGCCTCTATGATGTTCCCACAACAAAGGAGTTCACCTACTACACGCATAAGTGGGCATATGATACCACAGGTTCTGCTCCCGTATACCTTGATGATTCTTACGTAGTAACCACTGTTACCGAGGCATTGACATTCGCAAAGCAGACCTCCGATAAGGTTCTCCAGACCATTACCATAACCTGGAAGAATGCAGCAGGTGAGGTTATCGGTACCAGCGAGGCTCTTCCCGGTACTACCGCTGCAGTTCCCGCAGGACTTAAGGGCTCACCCTTTATTGAGGGATGGCTCAACTACGTTCCCGCAGAGTGGAATGAATCTCTCGAAATTCCCGAGGATGCAACCGAGTATACCATTACCGAAAAGGAAGGCGGTGCATACACTCTTTCGGCAGCACCCAAGCTTCTTTTGAGCTACACGATTCAGTCTCACTTCAGAACCAACCTCTTCGTTCCCGAAGTTGTTGACGGTATCGAGATTACCGCTCTTAAGATGGGTACTACCAATAGAAACTATGCAACCGCACCCCAGATGACCATTAACGGCATGGGTTACAGAATGGTTAATGTATGGCCCGGTATGCTCGCTTCTGCGAATGATGCCACAGCGTCCATCTCCTTCACTTACGAAGGCGTGACCTATTCTGCAACCGCTACTTACAACTCTGCAACCTACGTTCAGTATGTCCTTGATACCGAGGGTTACTCCGAAGACGGAAAGGCTCTTGCGGCTAACCTTGCAAACTACATCTACAGCGGTGCTGTTGCTGTTGGCAGTGCAAAGGCAGATTTGTTTGCGACTATAGTTGAGAACAATACCTCTCGTCTTATCAAGCTTACTGAGGCAGAAAAGACAACGCTTCCCGATACATCTGCTATCGCGGATGCTGTTACCGGTCTTTCTCTTACCATTCCTTCGGATGGTTACGGTCCTCAGTTCGTGTTCGCGATTGCTGATGGTGCTAACGTTTCTATCACTTCCGGAACAGCAGGCGAAGGCACTATCACTGTTCAGAAGGCATACTTCCGTGACATCAATAATACCAAGATTACAGTAACTCCTGCAGAGGGCGATCCTATTGTAGTAACTTACACTCTTGCTAACTACTACGCACAGCTCGCGGCTGGCGGAGCTTCTGATGCTACCCTTAACTTCGTTGAGGCTATGCACGGTGTTGCAATTGCGGATGCAAACTATTAATTAGTAATATTCGGCTAAAACATTTCGGTTTTTATCATAACCACAAACTAAAAAATAAAATTTAACGAACAAAACAAAGTATAAAACGATTGCAAAACAAAAGGAACGGTGAAAGCCGTTCCTTTTGTTTTGCAGCGGATTCCGGATACCATACAATGCACTGCGTTGCATTGATTCCATACTCGCCTTTGGCGGGATTCCATGCCGTCTGCGACGGATACCATACAATGCACTGCGTTGCATTGATTCCATACTCGCCTTTGGCGAGATTCCATACCGTCTGCGACGGATACCATACAATGCACTGCATTGCATTGATTTTACTTTGATAAGCTGTACCACAAAATCGTTGACAAATTCAAAAAAAGCGGTGTATAATAGTGCAGAGAAACCGCACTTAAAAATCTAAAGGCGGAAGCTCTCTGTAATCAAATTCTATTTCATACAGAAAAGTCGCTTGAATACTTGAAATACGTGGATACGGAGGTTATCACCGAATGAACGAACGCAGTTGCGAAACTCTCCTCTACAGCATTACCGCAAATACGGTAGCTAAAATTATGGAGTTAAACGATTGGTCTGAAGATGAAGCAATAGAGAGATTTACGAGATCGAAATTGTATTCTTATCTTGAAAGAGAAGAAACAAAGGTGTGGCAATACAGCACGTTAATGCTTGCAGAGCTTTTTAATGAAGAACGAGCCGGAAGACTGTCTTTGCCGGAGGTGTGATATGAGTAAAACTTTAGAGTTCAAAGCTTTTTGCTTTGAAGCGTACCGTGCAGATAAAAAACTTTCGGGTAGAGAAGCTATGAGCATTTTCAAAAAAATATGGGGTTTTAGATTATCTCGGCACGTGCTTTGACGTTTTGCATACTACGGGCAGAGCCTATATTGTAGAAGATATTGACGTGTTTATTAATGCTCGTAAAAACGCATAAGATTTGTATGATTTGCTTCTTTTACGGGCAGTCATTAAAAAATCATATAAATCAACCTAAAAATCAAAAAGCTAAAATCAGAGCGAGAATTCCGTTGTAAAAAAAGCGGAATCCTCGCTCTTTTTACGGAGGTTTAAAACGAATCGAGTAAGTCGCGTTTTTTTACACGCTTTGGGGGTTATACCTGCAAAATGTGAATAATTATTTACAAAAACAGACTTTGTAAATTCCGTGCTTTTTTTGTTTTTTCATAAAAATTGCTTCGGCTTTTTTGGTGGATTTTTGAAAATAATGAGCGAAAAATGATAAAATTCCCAATTGGTAAAAAGATTTTACATAATGTATTTTTGATTTTATTTTAACAAAACTATTGACTTTTTCTATAATATATTATAAAATGTATTCCATAAGAATAGTAGTTTGGAGCAAGTTGGGAGGTTTGCTTTCAATTATTCTTAAAATCTTTATCAAAATATTTTTTTAGAAAGGAAATTTCACTATGAAAAGATCCAGCAAAATTCTAATCCTTCTTCTCTCGCTGGTGCTTATCGCATGTGGCGTCGTTGTTGCGGTATCCGCAGCTACAAGCTCCGATGTTGTTGTGTATAAGGCATCAGACTTTGAAGAAGG
>CAYRJG010000034.1:0-16777 GCA_964424525.1 uncultured Ruminococcus sp. | reverse complement strand
AAATGAATAAGTATATAAATAAATTTGTAAAAAAAGAGGTCTTAATATGAAACTCGGAGTGGTAGGTTTACCAAACGTAGGTAAAAGTACGCTTTTTAATGCGCTTACAAATGCAGGGGCGGAGTCTGCAAACTATCCGTTTTGCACAATAGATCCTAATGTGGGTATTGTTGCCGTTCCTGATGCCAGACTTGATAAGCTTGCGGAAATGTATAAGCCCGAAAAATTTACCCCTGCTGTTATTGAATTTGTTGATATTGCAGGACTTGTTCGCGGTGCATCCAATGGTGAAGGTCTTGGAAATAAATTCCTTGCGAATATTCGTGAGGTCGATGCAGTAGTTCATGTTGTTCGTTGCTTTGAGAATAGTGATATAATTCACGTGGAGGGATCTATTGATCCGCTTCGTGACGTTGAAACTATTGATATTGAGCTTATTCTTTCCGACCTTGAAATCGTTGAGCGCGCAATTGAGCGTACTACAAAGGCGGCTAAAAGCGATAAAAAGCTTCTTGATAAGCTTGCTGTTCTCGAAAAGGTTAAGGCAGGACTGGAAGCAGGAAAATGCGTTAGAGCTTTGGGACTTGATGCAGACGAATGCGCACATATTGAAGAATCAAGACTTCTTACATTGAAGCCCATTATATACGTTGCCAATATAACCGAAGACGAGGTTGGCGGCGATTATGTAAATAATCCCGGCTATATTAAGCTTCGTGAGCATGCAGAGGCAGAGGGAAGCGAGATTATTGCGGTAAGCGCACAGATAGAAGCCGAGCTTGCTGAGCTTGATGGTGAGGAAAAAGAAGGTTTCCTCTCCGATCTTGGAATCGATGAAAGCGGACTTGATAAGCTTATCAAATCCGGATACTCCTTGCTTGGTCTTATCAGCTTTCTTACTGCAGGACCGAAGGAGGTTCGTGCGTGGACAATAAAACGCGGCACGAAAGCTCCCGGTGCTGCCGGTAAAATACATACCGACTTTGAGCGCGGATTCATTCGTGCCGAGGTTGTTTCCTTCGATGACCTTGTTCGCGAAGGTGATAGAAACAAGGTCAAGGAAAAGGGGTTGCTTCGAAGCGAAGGTAAGGAATACGTTATGAAGGATGGCGATATCGTCGAATTTCTCTTTAATGTATAAAGCTTACACGCTTTGGAGATTTAAGAATTTCTGTATTTTTATAAAACTCCAAAACTTCATCGGAGATTGATAAATTCTTTGATGAAACTATCATAGTGTCAATTCCATCAATTTCATATATGAATTCATAATTCGAATATGCAGAACCGTGGCTTCCAAAGATCAATGTGTGACAACCGTTGATTATTGGGAAAGCCGCGGTTTTTGTTTCATCCTCCATCATACCTGAAGATAGATATGAATAGAATTCGTCTTTGTATTTAATTGTAAATGCGACTTTTCCATCATCTGAATTAAAAAATGGGAAAAATGTAATATCACCAATCCAAATCATTTCGGGTGCTGAGTCTGTACCGTATAGAGATAAAGTTGTACGGTATGAATCGATGATTTCTTTGGATTTTTCGTATATAATATATTCATCATCATTCGAAGGCGATGGAATGTAAATGTTGTCAATGCAGACGTTATGTAAAATAATATCTAGTGCACTTGGCAAATCTTTTGAATAGTTTGTAAATATATACTTATTTATTTCCGATAATTTTTGTTCTTCGATTTTATCCAAACTCATATATGCAGTATTTTTGTTGCTTGTAGTAACATCGATGACAGCAGATTCTGCATCAGAGTTAATGAAGAATATTTCGTTCTTTTCATTTGCAGTATAGTCAAACACATCGGTGTTTTTTGTTATATGCGATTCAATTAGACATATTGTAAATATCATGACAAGAAAAGATGAAAGCACCGCAATAGCCGTTTTTCTTCGCTTTATATTCAAAATGAAAAATGCAAAAAATAGAATCGTGAATATAAATACTAAAATTTGAACAATTGGTGAGTCGGCTGATAAGTATACACCGTTGATTGAGGAAAATATCCCGGAAAGATTCATAATAATTTCGCCGAGAAATTTTATAATAAACCCAATTGGAAAAATATCTGCGAAAATTAATAACAGCATTCCGGCATGCATAAGAATTTCTGTTAAAATCGAAAATATAGGTGTAGCGAATAAACCGAGTAGGGAAAGAGTTTTAAAATTTGATGTTGTTAGTAATAAAGTTGTTCCAATGGCAAATACGGAAGAAAGAAGAGAGAATAAAATAAATTTTAATATACGAGTAAGAAGCGAGCTCTTTTCTGTTCTTTCCAAGCTTTTCTCTTGTGTTTCAACTAGCATAACTATACCAAGAGTTGAGAGCGCAGATAGCCATAAAGAAATATCAAAGACCGAACAAGGATCGATTATGCAAATAAATGTAACGGAGATTAATAGAGTTGTTACAGAATCGCCCCTTCTTGACAGAAGGAAAAGAAGGGAAGATATTATCAACATAACACCGGCTCTCACTACCGAAACCGGAAATCCGGTTAAAGCCATATATACTAATACGAAGATAATTCCGACAACTTTACGAATTTTCTTGTTTAATCTGAAAAACGAAAGCACTCGTTCAAGGACTGCTGTGAGGATAGCAATATGCATACCGCTTAAAGCGAGTATATGTGAAATTCCTATTCTTTTAAAATCAAGGGATGTTTGATTCGGAAGATGTGTTTTTTCTCCAAAAAGCAGGGCACAAAGAAGACCGCCGGATTCACTGTCGGAATTAAGAATAATTCTTCCGCACAAATCGGTTCGATATGATTCGAGTTTGTTGCTTAAAGGAAAATCGTTTGTTTCGAGCAATTCAATTTTTGAAAAATTTACTATTTCTGCGGAGATCTTACGTGATTTATAGTATTGAGATGCATCAAATGAATCGGTACTTTCAAAATTTGAAAGAGTACCGACTATCTTAATCTTTGCGCCTTCGGAGATGTTTTCACATTTAGAAAATTCAGAGAAGAGGATAAGATTAATCCCGGATTCATCCTCACCATTGACGGTATCCGTACTAACCGTAATTTCCTTCAAGTAACTTTCTGTTTCTATTTCTTTAACGGTTGCGATGATTTCGACCTCATCCTCGTATCTTTCGTAGATTGAGAAATACAGATCAAAAAATACGTATGACATCATAGATGCAAACAAAAGGGCTGCCGCACAAATTCTAATTAGAATAGCTTTTGATTTTTCAGTATTTTTAAGAAAAAACGAAATTGCGAAAATTATTGCCGCAATAGAAGGAATTACGATTTTATTGCTATCCGAGGCATAACTAAAAAAGACAAAGCCGCCAAGCATAACACTGAGTATTAAGCTTAGCGGTCTTTTGTCGAAAATGCCCATTTTATAAAATCCCCGGTAATGTCAAAGAATAAAAAAATTAGAATTTATATTGTGTACCTTTAGGTAATACAAAATTAAAACCGTGCGGAATGACAGTGAAGTCAATCGTTTTTGCTCCGGAGATTTCTCCGTCAATACAGATAGGAATAGGCTCATCAAATTCCATTTTAAAATGAGAAACCTGCTTGTAATCTATAACTTTTAAGGCACGCTTTGATTTGAGGTGTGTGCCTTTTTTGTAAAGACCGACGAGCGTGAAAAATTTAAATATAGACACTTTATCTATTGCACAAACATCGGTTAAAGTATCGTTTAATACAGCATTGGGGACTCCGCAGAATCCACCACCGCAATATCTTCCATTTCCGATTGCAACAAGTGTAAATATTTTATCGAGTGTTGTGCCGTCATCATAAATGACACGCATTTTTGTACCGATTTTTTTGAAAATCGTAACGGCGATTCCACCGATATACGAAAGTCCTGCCGGGAAAAATTTGAGCTTTTTGAGTTTGTAGGCTTCTTTGACAACCGCACAATCAAAACCAATGTTTACCATGTTAACACAGTATTTATCGTTGCATTTCAGCAGATCAAGTGGAATTGCAGTTCCATCGATTTGAGCATCGATGTTAGAAAAAAGCTCTTTGTTTGTAAAATTACGAACAAAATCGTTGCCAGAACCGCAGGGAATAACGCCAAATTCAATGTTATCATTACAAGGAGCACTGTTTACTATTTCGTTAATAGTGCCGTCACCGCCAATGCAAATAAAACGCTGACGTTTTTGTGAAATTCTAACCATTGACGAAACGTATTCCGTAGCATCTCCGGGACAGGTTGTATAATATATATGATAACTAAGTTGTCTGCTTTTGCAAGCGACCTTAATCAGCTCTTCGATGTTTTTATGTTTTCTGTTTCTGCCTGATTTAGGATTTAAAATAAAATGATATATCATTGTTCGCCTCCAAGAGGTGCTTTTTGAAATTGAATGCAATTAAAGGTCTACATACATTATAACAAAGGAATAGCAGTTTGTCAAGAAATAATAATATATTTAAAATATTTGTATATTATTTAGATTTTAATCGGTTTGGCTGTGAGCGAATAAAATCATAATAAGCCTTGGCTGCTTGTTCTGTTTTGTTCGAACCAAATTCATAATATTTTTTTCCAATGAGGTCTGCCGGAAGATATGTTTGCTGAACGTAGTCGTTTTCGTAATCATGCGGATAGATATATCCTTTGAATAACGGTGAGCTTAGATGTTCCGGTATATGTAATCCTTTGCCGGAATTAATGTCTTCAGTTGCAGCGTGATAAGCCATATAAGCTGTATTTGATTTTGGTGCAGTAGCTAGCATACATACAGCATTTGAAAGCGGAATAGCGGCTTCTGGCAATCCGAGTTGCTTTGCGCTTTCTACGCAAGAGTATGTAATTGCCGAGGCTAAAGGATATCCAAGTCCGATATCCTCACTTGCTATTACTAAAAGTCGCCTGCAAGCGGATAATAAATCTCCACCTGCGAGTATTTTGGCTAAATAAAAGATTGCAGCATCGGGATCTGAACCGCGAATTGACTTTTGTAAGCATGATAGAAGATCGTAATGAACATCACCATCTCTATCATAGTGCCCGACAACAGATGGCATAAGAGATGAAACGGTTTCTACATCAATTGTCTGCCCGGAAATATAAAAGGAATTTTCAAGTATTCCAATGCTCATTCGTACATCTCCACCGGCAACCTCGGCGATGGATTCTAAAATTTTATCATCTGCTGTTTTGGAATCGTTAAAATCTTCATTCAATAATTTTAACGCACGCTTGAGTGTTGGCACGCAATCGGTGGGGGTAACAGATTTGAACTCAAAAACCGATGAACGCGATAGTAATGCATTGTATACGCAATAATAAGGATTTTCTGTAGTGGAAGCAATTAATGTAATTTTTCCGTTTTCCATAAACTCCAGCAAAGATTGTTGTTGCTTTTTGTTGAAGTACTGAATTTCGTCAAGATAAAGAAGAGTTCCGCTGTCCGAAAATAAATTGTCGGTTTGTGCAATTACATCTTTCACATCCGAAAGAGATGCAGTAGTGGCATTGAGCTTATATAATTGCATTCCCGATGAAGATGCTATTATATTTGCTACCGTTGTTTTTCCGGTGCCAGGGGGACCGAAAAAAACCATATTGGGAATTCTTGACGATTCGATTAGTCTACGTAAAATTCCATTCTTTGAAACTAGGTGCTTTTGACCGACAACATCGTCGAAACTCTGTGGACGCATTCGGTCTGCCAATGGTTTTTGTGCCATTTGTGAACATTCCTTTCGATTGTTAGGAAATTGTCGAGTAGTTAGGTTTGATTATTTTGTCTAACTGCTTTTTTAACTGAAGATGTTTTTCCAATGAGAGCGTTGGGTCTTCGGATATTATTTCCTTTGCTGTGCAGAATGCTTGATCAAATAATTCTTTGTTACTACATAATTTTGCTGCTTTGAAATTAAATCCACCGCTCTGACGCAAATTATTATTTGAATTATCCGAGAAAAAGTCACCCGGACCGCGCAAAATCAGATCGCGTTCTGCGATTTCAAATCCATCATACGTTTCTTTCATAATGTTTAGTCTTGCGTCTGATTTTTCACTTTCGATACCTTTTATTAGAACACAGTATGATTTTCTTGTGCCTCGTCCAACTCTACCGCGAAGCTGATGTAATTGAGAAAGGCCGAATCTTTCTGCGTTTTCGATTATCATAAGAGATGCGTTTGGCACATTTACACCAACCTCAACTACCGTAGTTGAAACAAGAATTTTGATATTTCCGGAAGCAAAAGCTGACATTATTTCGTCTTTTTCCTGCGCTTTCATTTTGCCATGTAAAAGACCAATGGATATGTTAGGGAAGCACTGCTTGAGATTTTCTGCACATTCTGTAGCACTCTTTATTGATTTGTGCTTGGTGATTTCTGTTTTTTTAAGTAGTATCGATTCGGTTGATACGAGGGAATTGTCGGAATCCTGGTTTTCGATAGAAGGACATACGACATAGCATTGACCGCCAATTGAAATTTGCTTAAGGATAAAGTCATTCAACCTTGTTCGATAAGATTCATCAACAACAAAAGTATCCACGCGTTGCCTACCTTTTGGCATTTCCGTAATTTGTGAAACATCAAGGTCACCGTACATTGTTAGTGCAAGCGTTCTTGGAATTGGAGTTGCACTCATGACGAGCATATGTGCCCGTTTGGATTTATCCTTGAGTAATGCTCGTTGATTTACACCAAAACGGTGCTGTTCATCGGTGATTACTAAACCAAGATTACAAAAAATTACTTTGTCGGAAATGATGGCATGTGTTCCGATTACTACGTCGCATTCGCCGGATTCCAATTCGGAATATATACGCTTGCGCTCATTTTGTGATGTAGAACCCAAAAGAAGCTCTACCTTAATTCCGAAATTTGCAAAGAGCTTATTTAAATCGTTATAGTGTTGTTTTGCAAGAATTTCCGTTGGAACCATAAGTGCTGATTGATATTTTGATTTTGCGGCTATATACATAGCAATTGTAGCACAAATTGTCTTTCCGGATCCAACATCACCTACAACAATTCTGGCCATCGGCGAAATAATACCATTTTCACCGATAACAGTATTTTTGTATATATCATTTACGGTTTTCTTTTGTGATTCGGTTAGTGAAAAGGGGAGTGCGGATATAAGCGGAGTAATATCACAGGGAGAAAATTTTATACCATCCCCAAGTTGCTTATGCTTTTCGGCTTGAGATATTCCAATTCCAAAATAAAGCATTTCATCGAAAGCAATACGCTCAAGTGCTTTTTTCAGTTCAATGGCATCTTTGGGGTTGTGAATGCTTTTTAGGGCATAAGAAATGGTCGGAAATCCAAATTTTAAACGTATATTATCTGGCAGAGGGTCTTCGATTTGAGCTACAACAGCATCAAGTGCATAATTGGTGATTTTTTCGACAAACTTGGTACCAATACCTTGGGTAAGAGAATACACAGGCACGAAATCGGGAAGAGGTGCATCTAAAACAATTTGCTCGTATTTAGGATTGGTAAGCTGAAGTGTATTTTTTTGTATAGAAAGCTTACCCCAAAACCTAAATTGCATTCCGGCATGAAATAGCTCTTTTACATAGGGAGAATTGAAGAATATTATTTCAACAGTACCGGTTTCGTCAAATGCTTTGAATTTGGAAATTGTCATACCTTTTCGTATCGTTGCATTTTTGACCTCTGTTGATACTGTTAAAACGAAGCTGTACGACGTATTCATATCCGCGTATGCAAGCGGCAAAACATTTCCGCGTTCCTCATATAGTCGCGGAAAATTGAATATCAAATCGTTAACGGTAAAAATCCCCATTTTATTTAGTTGCTTTGCTCTTGTGGGACCTACACCCTGCAAAGATTCAATAGGGCTTTCTGGTTTTATAGCCTTCATTTTTTGCTCCTGATTTGTATATATTTCTATTTTACTACATTATTCGTATGATTTCAAGGCTATTATAAAATTAAATTTGAAAATATTTACAGTATTTTAATAAAAAATATTTTATAAATCTTTACAAAATGATGATAATGTGATATAATGTAATTTACAAAATATTTTATTTTTACTGTTTGTTTTCGGAGAATTTAATGAATTATAATAGTTCGCGTTTAAAAGAAACATCCATAGTGGCGCTTTCATTTTTGTGCTTGCTTTCTGCTATCGGATGTATGCTTTTAGGATATATTTTTCTTCCTGTTGCTGCAGGTATATATGCGGCACTTATTTTGGCGGAAAAGAAGAAAAGAATAGTAGTGTCATATATTATACCGATCGTAACTCTCGTAGCCAATTTCTTCCTCAACGGTGTATATTCGATTGAGGGGGGTGCTTATGCCGCTATTGGCGTTTTGATATATTTGCTATATCAAAAAAGCAAGTCAAAGGGAGAAAGCGCTTTTTGGCTTACGCTCGTTGTTATTCTAATGATGATTATCTCGGCTTCTTTAATTGCGTTAGAACAAATGGCGGATTTGAATTTTTCTTCAATTTACTCTTTTTACAGTGATCTTTATATTACGCAAAAAGAAAAATTCCTTGATTTCGCATTGGCAATTTCAACTAAAAACGAAAATAACATTGTGGTATATCCATACAATGCATCCGTGGCGGAAGCCTTGTTTATTGACGCGGTCAAGCTTTTGTTTCCAATTTTGATTTGTTTTTCTTTTTTAATAGTTGGAGTATCACTCAAAATTTTCTCAAAGCAAGCGGCACATCATGTTGATGAAAGAAACAAAGTTTCCGAATGGGATTTTCGTCCAAGTTCCATCGTTGCATATTTTTATTTGATTGTGTTTTTGATTTCTTGCTTTGTGACCGAGGGAATATTTGCTGAATCTGTAATGTGGATTAATCTTGTTTTTTCATTGGTTTTTGCTTATATGGGAATTAAGTTTTTTAGATACTTATTTAGTCAAACCAGGGCAGGAGCTTTTGCTATTATAATTACGATTGCGGTTGTTTTTTTAATGCCGTCCCTTGCTTTTAATTTGCTCACTTTTTTGGGCGTTTTCTTCACTATATCCTCTAATAACAGATCGTCGGTGAATAATTCACTTTAAGTTCGGAAAGGACATTGAGTTATGTCAAAAAATACTACATTTCTTGGAAAGCTTCGAATACCGTATGCATCTCGTCTTGAGTTTGTTATTTCGATTGGGCTCGGATGCCTGAATCTTGTTTTGTTCGCTATTCTTTCGGAGTTGTTCGAAACTGTAAATTCGGCCATTTTTGCTGTTGGTCTTACAATAATATATCTTCTTGAAATCACTTTACTTGGATTGAGTCGTGCTGCCGATTCAAGAATGCTTCCCAAAAGAGATATTCACGATCTTCTTAATGAAGACGGAAGTGTTGTGATGAAGAATTCTCTCTCACCGATTATTGCTATTGATTCGCATGGTACGGTGCTTTGGTATAACGACTCTATGCGTGCTACTCGTCCGGAAGGCGAAAATCTTGTTGGAGATAATATCAGTGCTGTTTTTGATGCCGAAACTGTTGATAAGCTTTTTGAAGGTGAAACGCTAAACATCGGTAATAAGATTTATAATGTTGAGGGATTTACTGTTTCCGAGGATGGTGACGGATTGTATATTGCCATGCTCACCGACGTTACAAAGCTTACCGAATGCGAAAAACGTTATTCCGATGAACGAGTTGCGGTGGCGTATATCGCTATTGATAACGTTGAAGATGTACTCCAATACGTTCACGAAAAATTTCGTGATGCCGTTGCTACGGTAGATGATAAGCTCAAAAAATGGGCAGCATCAATTGACGGTGTTATAAAGTCATACGATAATGATAAATATATAATGATGTTTGATTCAAAGCATCTTGACAAATGTATTGAGGATAGATTTTCTATTCTTGATTCTATTCGTGATACTCGTGTAGGTGATGAGGTATCTATCACAGTTTCTATTGGTGTTTCAAGAATAAAAGGTTCTTTGGCAGAAAGAGAAGCTGCTGCGAGAGAAGCAATTGATATAGCACTTCAGCGCGGTGGTGACCAGGTGGTATATAAAGCGGAAAATACTACCGAATACTATGGCGGCTTGACAAAATCTGTTTATAAAAGATCGAATGTACGTTCTCGTACATTTGCAACCAATCTTACATCTATGATGGCTCGCGCTGACAACGTAATTGTTATGGGTCACAGATATGGAGATTTTGACTCTTTTGGTGCATCTGTTGGTATTGTAAGACTTTGTATGCTTTGTGGAGTTAAGGCTAATATTGCAATAGACCTGCGTGATAAGAACCTCGAACCTTGCATTAGACTTCTCCAAGGAACCGACGCTTATTCGCAAGTTTTTGTTGATAATGCAGAGGGTCTTGACCTCGTTGGTCCTGATACCTTGGTTATTCTTGTAGACCATAGTTCGATAGGTAGAGCGCAGTTTGCAAATATCGCAAATAAGGTTGATACTATTGCTGTTATCGACCACCACAGAACAACTGAGGCTGTTGCACCGGTTGTTAAACTTGCATATATTGAACCCTCTGCGTCAAGCGCGTGCGAGCTTGTTAGTGAAATGCTTGAAAATGCAATCAGCTCGCATAACCTTCTTAAAGAGGTTGCGGATATGCTTCTTGCGGGAGTTCTTCTTGATACGAAGCAATTTACAAGAAACACGGGAACACGTACGTTCGGTGTTGCCCAGTATTTGCGCGGTGCTGGTGCGAGCCCCGCTGACGTTTACGATATGTTTAAAACTCCGCCTTCCGAACTTTCAAAGGAAGCACGTTTCCATACGGCTATTACCACTTATAAAGGAAATATCGCTATTTCCTGTTGTGATGGTGATACTGATGAAACATATCGAGTTATTGCTTCAAAGGCAGCTGATAAAATGCTTACACTTAGTGGTATTTCGGCAGCATTCACTCTTGTCAGAATCGGTGAACAGATACATATATCGGGACGTTCTAACGGAACTATAAACGTTCAGCTTATACTTGAAAAATTGAACGGCGGCGGTCATTTCGACGTAGCCGGCGCACAGGTTATTTCCGATTCGGTTGAAACTGTATTGGAAGCGTTGAAATCCAGTATAGACGAATATCTTGAATTATACAATTAAGGAGTTGTTAATATGAAAGTTGTATTACTTTGTGATGTAAAGGGACAGGGAAAAAAAGATCAGATAATTAATGTATCTGATGGATATGCACGTAATTTCCTTTTTCCTCAGAAAAAAGCTATCCCTGCAGATGCTAAGGCTACAAGCGAGTTGAAAAGCAAGGAAGAATCAAAGCAGTATAAAATCAACGAAGAAAAGAAGGCTGCACAGGCACTTGCTGAAAAAATATCCAAGGTAGTTGTTGATATAAAAATGGAGCATGGTGCAGAGGGTCGTTTATACGGATCGGTAACTGCAAAGGATATTGCGGAAGAGTTAAAGAAAGCAATCTCTACCGATGTTGATAAGCGTAAGATCATTTTAAAGGATCCTATAAAAGCATACGGCAATTATTCGGTTGATATTAAGCTTCTTTCAGATGTGGTAGCAACCTTTACAGTAAAGGTGCATAACTAATAATATTTTTCCAAAAATACGAATAGGAGATTTTCCTAATGGACTCTTCGAGCCTTATAAAGCAAATGCCTGTGGCAATAGAAGCCGAAAGAGCATTACTCGGATCGATAATAATCAAGCCGGAATCTTTCGATCTTATCGGTGGTATGATAACAACCGAAGATTTTTATGTTCCAGAGCATCAGCATATTTTTTCGGCACTTATGTCGATGTATACTCAAAGTAAAATTATAGATACGGTTACTCTGGTTAACGCGCTCGTTGAACAAGGTGATCGCGATGAAGCCGGCGGAGTTCAGTATATATCCCTTATTGCCAGTTCGGTTCCGTCTACCGCAAACGTAAAAGATTATGCGCGAATTGTAAAGGACAAGTCTGTACTGCGCCATCTTATAAATGCTTGTGATGAAATTAATTCCACAGCCTATGAAGAGGCGTCCCCTGTACGCACAATAATTGATAATGCAGAACAAAAGATATTTAATATTTCGCATAATAATGAAACGAAAGATTTTCGTCATATAAAGGATATACTCCAAAATGTATATCGCGAGATAGAAACACTTTCCGAAACAGGCGGTGCAATATCCGGAGCTAAAACGGGATTTTCCGGGCTTGACAAAATGCTTATTCAAATGGGTAAGGGTGATCTGATAATTGTTGGCGCGCGTCCGGGTATGGGAAAGACCTCGTTTGCCATGAATATTGCAGTGAACGTGGCAAAATCAAAAAAAGCAGTTGCAATTTTCTCTCTTGAGATGTCCGGTGAGCAGCTTGTTACACGTATTCTTTCAAGTGAAGCATTGATTAATTCATCCACTCTCAGAACAGGTCAGCTAAAAACAGAGGAATGGGAGAATCTTGCAAGTGTTGCATCTTCACTCGCGGGATGCGATATTTATGTTGATGATACATCGCAAATTACCGCAACCGAAATGAAATCAAAGCTGCGTCGAATTCCCAATTTGGGACTCGTTGTAATTGACTATATCGGTCTTATGCAAAGCACATCGAATACCGATAACCGCGCTCAACAGGTTGGCGAAATTTCTCGTAATCTAAAGATTATGGCAAAGGATTTTGGTATTCCTATTGTATGTTGCGCACAGTTGAACCGTGGAACCGAGCAACGTGGAGGAGATGCTAAAAAACCCACTCTTGCCGATCTTCGTGATTCCGGTTCTATTGAGCAGGACGCAGATATTGTTTTGTTCCTTTATAGAGATGAATACTATAAAGATATCAGTGGAACACAAAATAACGATCCTAATGTTCCTGATAGCGCAAACACCGCTGAGGTTATTGTTGCCAAAAACCGTCACGGCTCGGTTGGTAATGTTAAAATGGGATGGATCGGACAGTTTACTAAATTCAGAACGCTTGAGGAAGATTTAGGACTTTGATGGATTGTTTTTTTAATATATTTGATGCAGAGAAAGCAAGTAAAATTTATTCTGCCGCTGAATTAGCCATCAAAAAAAACAATATGCAAGATCTTATTGAAGGTGGAGTTGTTGTTGGCTTTTCGGGTGGTGCAGATTCTGTAATGCTATTGCTTGTTCTGTTGGAATACAGACGGCGGCATCGTTATTTTCCTATCCTTGCGTTGCACGTTAATCATATGATTCGCGGTGAAGAAGCTCAACGTGATGAAAATTTTACTCAAAAATTCTGCTTACAGCTTGGTGTTGATTATAAATGTACCAGAATTGATATCCCCACGATAGCAAAAACAAAGCATAAAGGGATTGAAGAAACTGCAAGGGAAGAACGGTATTCTGAATTTTTTTATACACTATCCGAAAATCGTGATAAATATTCTTCAATTGCAGTCGCACATAATTCTACCGATAATCTGGAAACTATTATATTAAATATGATGCGTGGCACCGGTATTAGCGGTCTTTCGGGGATTCAACCGATTAGAGATAATATTGTTAGACCTCTCATATATTCTTCAAAGGATGATATTCGCGATGCGCTCAATACAACCGGTGTGATCTATATGCTTGATTCGACCAATCAAAGTTCTGATTATACCAGAAACTATATTCGTCATGAAATAATTCCCAAGTTTGAAAAGCTCAATTCGGATCCGGAAACAATGGGAACAAGATTGTCCGAGAATCTGCGCGAGGATGCAGATTTCATTGATTCTTATGTTAAGAATTTTATTAAAGAAAAATTCGTTGACGATTGCGTTAAATGCAGTGACTTGTCTGCGGTTCATAAAGCTGTTTTTTTTAGAATACTTACATATATGATGCGGCAGTATTGTATTTCAAAAGGAATTTTTCAATTTTGTTCTCCAGAGAAAACACATGTTGATCTTATATATTCAAAACTTCAAGACGGTAACTTTTCGTATTGCTTACCGAGTGGAATGTCTTTTGTATCTTCGTATGGAAAATGTTATATCGAAAAGACATCTGTCCAAGCAAATGATTTGACTATACCGAAAACTGCGCTGAAAATGGGATTAAATCGAATAGAGGGTTTTTCATCGGCAGTATTGTTGTCTGAAGACAAATATGCTGACAGTTATTCAAATGTTTACAAAATATCAATACAAATGCAAATTCCTTTTGATATAATAAATGGGAATTTGTATTTGCGGTCTAAATTTGATGGCGATTCGTATAACTACTCTAATATGACACATAAGCTGAAAAAGCTATTTTGTGATCGAAAGATTCCTTGTAATAAACGTATGAGTGTTCCTGTGATTTGCGACGAGATAGGAATACTTTGGGTTCCGGGATTCGGTGTGAGAGGAACGAAGGTAAGTTCATCAGAGAGAAAATTATATATATCTATTCTTGATCTGCTTGATGATTCATCATCGAATAATAAATTATTTTTTAAAAAATAAATCTTTAGTATATACTGTATCGTAAGAAAGGCACGGATTACTTAATGAAGGTAAATATTAAAAGCATACTGATGCTTCTTTTTATCGTGGTTGCGGTTATTGTTGCGGTTTCATTCTTTACATCAAGAATGACCCAAGAAGAACAATTTATGTGGAGCGACGTATTAGAGTTGTTTGAAAATGATTTGGTTCAGTCGTTTGAGGTTGATGGTGAACTTAATCTTAATATTGATGCATTGAAGCCTAAGCTCAATAGCCTTGGAGAATATGTCAGAGATGATATAACAAACGAAATTGTTCTCGAAAAGGCGGCGGACGGCAAATATGTAATTGTCACTCATTCGTTTGAATTGAGTTACAATTTTCAAATGGAATGGCTTAATCAAACAGCGTTTGATATGATCAATGCCGGAGATACAAACCTTCAAAGCTTCAATTTTGATGCTGCCGCGGAAGCTTCGTGGTGGCAAATGTACTTGCCATATATAATTGTTGCTATACTTTTTGGAGTTCTTTGGTTTTTCCTTATGCGTCAAGCTCCCGGTGGCGGAAAGATGAACACCTTTGCAAAATCAAAGGCTAAACTTACATTGAATGATAAAGATGCTGTTAAATTTGCAGACGTAGCAGGAGCAGATGAGGAAAAGGCGGAGCTTGAAGAGGTTGTTGAGTTCCTTAAAGATCCCGATAAATTTATTAAGCTCGGTGCAAGAATTCCCAGAGGTGTTCTTCTTGTAGGCCCTCCCGGTACAGGTAAAACGCTTCTTGCAAAAGCTGTTGCAGGAGAGGCGGGAGTTCCTTTCTTCTCAATTTCCGGTTCGGATTTTGTGGAAATGTATGTTGGTGTCGGTGCATCTCGCGTGCGTGATCTTTTTGACAATGCGAGAAAAACAAATGCCAGTATAATCTTTATAGATGAAATTGATGCAGTTGGACGTCACCGTGGTGCAGGTCTTGGCGGAGGACACGACGAGCGCGAACAAACGCTGAACCAGCTGCTGGTTGAAATGGATGGTTTTGGTACGAATTCAGGTGTAATTGTAATGGCGGCTACAAACCGCCCCGATATACTTGATCCGGCTCTGCTTCGTCCCGGAAGATTTGACAGACGTGTAACGGTTAACTATCCTGATATGAATGGTCGAGAGGCAATTCTTAAGGTTCATTGTAGAAATAAACCGCTTGAAGCAACTGTTGATCTTAGAAAGATCGCTCAAACAACAATAGGCTTTACGGGTGCCGAACTTGCCAATCTTATGAACGAGGCAGCTCTTAGAGCCGCAAAGAAAAATAAAGCGCTGATTGGTATGGAGGATATTGAAGAATCATATATGAAGCTTCTTCTTGGTCCTCAAAAGAAAACCAAAATGCGTACGGAAGCTGATAATAAGCTTTGCGCTTATCACGAAGCAGGTCACGCTGTTGCGTCATATTTTTGTAAGCATACAGACCCGGTTAAGCACATTACAATTATTCCTGCGGGTTCCGCGGGCGGTGTAACTATTTCTGTGCCTACGGAAGATAGAATGACTATGTCAAAGAATGCTATGATTGACAATATCATTCTTGCGCTTGGAGGTAGAGCTGCCGAGGAGCTCGTTCTGGATGATATTTCAACAGGCGCTTCTAACGATATTCAGCGTGCTACATCTATTGCTCGCAATATGGTTACAAGATACGGAATGAGTGAAAAGCTTGGAACTATTCTGTATGACTCCGAACATTCGGCAGATGAAGTGTTCCTTGGAAGAGATTTTTCGTCAGGTAAGAATTATTCCGAAAAAACAGCCGCAGAGATTGATGATGAGATAAGAAACATTGTAAATTCTGCGTATAAAACCTGTAAGAATTATCTCAATGATAATATTGATAAGCTTCATTTTATTGCTGAATTCCTTCTTAAGAATGAGTCAATGGATGAGGAGCAATTTAATGCGGCTATGTCGAGCGAGAATCCCACGATTGAGGAAATTGAAAATATAGCACTTGAAAAGAAAAACAAGAGTGATGCGGAAAATAAAACTGCACACGAAAATAATGCAAAAGCCGAAAGAGAAGCAAAAGAAAAGGCTGAGCAAGAGGCTAAAAAAGCGGCTTCGGAAGGCGAATTTTCAAGTGAGGAATTCTTTAAAAATGTATGGGAAGCTCCTGAAGATGAGTCAGGTGAAGATTCCGAATCATCAGATAAAGCAAAAGAAGAAAACAACGAAAATACATCTTCTGCTTCGGAATTTGATGAAGAAAACGAAAATAACAAAACTTCAGAAGAGTAAAACAGAAAACAGCAAGCGTAATGCTTGCTGTTTTTTGTTTTAAAAAAGAGGCTAGCTCATTAAGCTAACCCCAAAAAAGGAAAAGCGGATGTTCTTTACCAA
>CAYRJG010000033.1:0-17115 GCA_964424525.1 uncultured Ruminococcus sp. | reverse complement strand
CATTAAGTATTACCTCGTCATATTCAAGAACGTAGGTCTGCACGGGTCTGCGCTCGCCCGGAGCTTCATCAAGTATTGACATATCGCTTATACCGTTCATCGCCATATTAAGCGTTCTCGGTATCGGAGTTGCCGATAGAGTGAGCGTGTCAACGCATTTTGCCATTTCCTTCAATTTTTCTTTTTGGGAAACGCCAAACCTCTGCTCCTCATCAATAATCAAAAGTCCAAGATCGCGGAATTGGACCTTTGAAGAAAGAAGCTTATGCGTGCCTATCAAAAGGTCTATTTCACCGCGCGCGACCCTCCTTAATATTTTCTCCTGCTCTTTGGGAGTGCGGAATCTGGAAATCATTTCAATATTAATAGGATATGAGCGCATACGCGAGGTTGCTGTTTGAAAATGCTGAAGCGCAAGAATCGTGGTGGGAACGAGTAGTGCCACCTGCTTTGATGCAACTATCGCCTTGAACGCCGCACGCAAAGCTACCTCGGTTTTACCGAAGCCAACGTCACCGCAAAGCAGGCGATTCATTGGAACGCTACGCATCATATCGCGCTTAATTTCTTCAATAGCAACGAGCTGACTCTCTGTTTCTTCATATTCAAATGAAGCAGCAAATTCCTCTTCAAGCTCGGAATCCGCAGGGAATGCAAAGCCCGGCAATCTTTGCCTTTCGGCATAAAGCCTTATCAAGTCCTTCGCAATATCCTTTGCCGCGCTCTTTGCGCGAGTCTTCGCGCGTGTCCAGTCACCGCCGCCCATTTTGGAAAGCTTAACCTTTCCGCTATCGTCGCGCTCGCCTATATATTTTCCTATAAGCTCAAGTCTGTCACAGGGGACAAATAATTTATCCGTACCCGCATATCTTATAGTAATGTAATCCTTTGTAACACCGTCAACGGTTACGGTTTCTATCCCCTCAAAAAGACCTATGCCGTAATTTGCATGAACAACGTAATCGCCAAGAGAAAGATCGGCGTAGCTCATAAGACGCTGACCGGCACCACCAACGCGACGAAGGATACGCTTTTGCCTGCGCTCCTGCATTATGCGCCTGCCATCGGGCCGTATCATAGAAAGAACGGCAATCTTGGGTGTTATGAGGTCAAAGCCCTCGGATGCACCAACGTCAACAAACACTCTGCCGCCTTCGGCAGTTGAAATATCGAAATTATCTTTAGAGTATATCTCGGTTGCAACAATATCCTCTTTTCCGAGTGATTCTATAAGAGAATCGGCACCTTGCTTTGTATCGGTAACTATAAGAGTACGGTATCCTCCCTTGCGAAACGCTTTGACATCTTCAAAAAGAAGCGATGGAGTTCCACCATATGCCGCAGTTGTACGACAACGGAAGCCAAAGAGTCCTGCCGTACGAAGATTACCGACGCCACCCGCAAATGGATTTATATGAATGGGAAGATTTTTAGAAAGAAATTTTTCAAGTGCGGAATAAGGCGCGGCATATTTTGCCGCCGACTCGCTTACAAGCTTTTTTTCAACAAGCTCATCTTTAAGCTCTAAAAGTGCCTTGTTTTTCGCTTCTCCCTCTTCGCGAATCTTGTTCGTGCCGAGAATAAACACCGGCACGGTATCAAGCCGTGAAAGATAGGAAAGAAGGTTTTCGCACTCCTTGTATATGATGCCTAAAAATCTATCGCGCGAATCAAGCGTAGCACCGGCTTCAATAAGACTGCGCTCCGCAATAAGTCTTTCGAGAATTTCCTCTTCAGGCTCTTTTTTTATTAGTTTTTCAATCTCATTCTTTACACGGGTGGCAATTCCTTTAGTAAAAAGAACCTCTCTTGCAGGAAGAAGAGATATTTGCTCGCAACGCTCTATACTGCGCTGTGTTTCGGGATCGAAGCTTACCATTCGGTCTATCTCATCACCGAAAAGCTCCACTCTGACAGGATCGCGGTCTGCGCTGTGCCAAATATCGACAATACCTCCGCGCACGGAAAACTGACCGGACGCTTCAACCATATCCACTCTTGCAAAGCCAAGATTGCACAAACGCGTAACAAGAGAATCAATAGCTACCTCATCTCCGATAGAAAGAGATAACGATGACTCTGAAAGAATATCACATGGCATAGTATATCCAAGTGCGGCAAACGGAGTAGTAACCACAGCCGAGCTCGCACCCGAAAGAATTGACAAAAGCACCGAAAGCCTCTCGCGATCAATGTCACAAGAGGCGGAAATATTATGGAAAACAAGCTCTCTCGGTTTATATTCAACCGCGCTTATCCCTGCGTAATTGAGCATCTCGCAAACACGGTGACGCTCGGAATCCGACGGCGTGAGAACGAGTGCGGGACATCCCTTGCCCGTAAGCTCGGATATAGCCTCGCAAACGTAAGCATCCGCCGCACCACCCGTAAGACCGTTTATCACTATCGGAAGCGGCTTCTCTGCTGTCATCTCGCGGAGAGCCACATCTACCGAATGCGAAAACTCCTTATCAAGGCGAATAAGAGAGGAATACTTTAACATTCGCACATCCTTATTTGGAATATTTGTTCATAGCCTCATCTATCTTACCAAGAAGAATAAGCTCTACCGAAGAATGAATTTCGGGAAACTTTGCACAAAGACTCTCTTTGTCTGCCTTTGGAAATTTTCCGAGTACCCAGTTAACAAGGTCATAATCGGGCGAAGGCTTCTGACCTACCCCTATCTTGATTCTCGGAAAAGCATCCGAGCCAAGCGAGGAGATTATGCTTTTGAGTCCGTTATGCCCTCCTGCCGAGCCCTTGCGTCTTATTCTGTTCTGACCCGGGGAGAAGCTTATCTCATCGTGCAAAACTATTATATTCTCAGCTTCAATTTTATAGAACGCTGCTGCCTCGGCAATCGCCTGCCCCGAATTGTTCATAAAGGTTGTCGGCTTCATAAGAAGCACTCTGACCCCACCGATATTTGCCTCGCCTACAAGTGCGTGAAATTTCACACGGTCTATCCTTACCGCGCATTTTTCCGCAATATAGTCTATTGCAAGGAAGCCTGCATTATGGCGGGTATCGGCATACTCGGCACCCGGATTTCCAAGTCCTGCAATGATATGTGTTATTGGTGTCTTATCCTCTTTTTTCTCTATCTTTTTAAAGAGGTCAAAAATATTGCTCATATAAATTCTCTGTTATTCAGGTTTATTTTTCCAAAGTGCACTCGATGCATCCGATGGCATACACCAAGCTCCGCGCGGTGAAAGCGAAATTTCACTCACACGGGGGCCGTCGGGAAGGCAGGAGCGCTTAAACTGCTGGGAGATAAATCTTCTGAAGAATATATCAAGATACTTTGCTATATCCTCGCCTGCGTATTCGTCCTCAAAAGCCGCTTTTGCAAGACGGTATATCTTTTCCTTCGTAAAGCCGAATTTAACAGCGTAATAGAGGAAGAAATCGTGAAGAGCGTATGGGCCTACTATCTGTTCGGTGTATTGCGCGTTCTCCTCACCGCTTATCGGCAAAAGCTCGGGACTTACAGGAGTTTCCACTATATCGATAAGAACACGCCAAAGCTTCGCCTTGCCCTCATTACGGTATCTCTCTGCCTCACATCTTATAATAGCACGCATAAGGGTTTTGGGAATGGATGCGTTTACACCGTACATCGACATGTGGTCACCGTTATAGGTCGCAAAGCCGAGCGCAAGCTCGGAAAGGTCACCGGTTCCGACAACGATACCGCCCTCCGCATTAGCAACGTCCATAAGTATCTGCGTGCGCTCACGCGCCTGTGCATTCTCATAGACTACGTCGTAATTATCCTTATCGTGAGATATATCCTTAAAGTGGCGTTCAACCGCTGCTTTTATATCTATCGTACGCACAGTACAGCCAAGCTCCTCTGCAAGCACGAGAGCATTTGATTTTGTTCTCTTTGATGTGCCAAAGCAAGGCATCGTGATTGCGATTACCGATGAACGGGGGCTATCCAAAAGGTCCTGCGCTCTCACCGCCGCAAGGAGTGCAAGAGTTGAATCAAGACCGCCCGACACGCCAATTACAACGCATTTCGCATAAGCTCTCACCATTCTCTCGGAAAGTGCGCGAGCCTGAAGGTCAAGTGCTGTCGCACATCCCTCATCTCCATAATCAAACGGAGATTTTTTCACACGGGGAGTTTCGGTTTCGGTACTCTCAATAGAGATAAACGGTCTGAAAAATCCTTTTCGGCATGAAAATCTTTCGGAATTTCTTTTTCTTATCTGTTCGCAAGCGTTAACGTCTATCGTAACAAATTCAAGTGCTTCACCGAAACGAGAAGCATCAAGCATCAGTTCTCCAAGTACAGCCGCAACACGGGGGGCAGCATATACTCCGTCGGTTCCGCTTTCGCCAAGTCCCGCACCGCATCTGATATATGCCGCTGTAAGTCTGTTTGAAAATGCCTTTGTATCATTAACGAGTCGCTCATGCACTCCGAGATATTCGGCACTTGCAAACGGATTAAGTATTATATTTGCTCCCGCCTGTGCCGCGCGTGCGCTCGTAGGAACAAGAGCTTCCGAATCGGCTCCCACCTCAACAAATATTCTTGCATTTATGCCATCCAGTTCGTAAATATCAGGCTCGCCGACAAGAATTTCATCTTCCGCATACTGAACAAAGCGCGCATTTGAGCCGTCATAAAGGCGTTTTGCACTTGCGAAATATCTCTTGCCCTCCGCGCTTATTTCTTCTGCAAAGGAAATTGCGTGCATCTCACCGTGAGAAATGCAGGCAACACCATTATAAAGTGACGAGTCAATTTGCACGGGAAGTCCGATAAAGCTGATAATATCAAGCTCCTCGGTTGCTCTCTTATATTTTTTGATTGCCTCCTCGGCGGCCAAGATAAGTGCCTCGGAATAGAAAAGATCCCCTGCGGTGGCACCTGTTATTACAAGCTCGGGAAAAAGAACTATTTTTGCTCCCCCCTCTGCCGCAGAGCGCACCGCTTCAATACACAATTCTACGTTATACTCCGGATCCGCAACACGAATTTTCGGTGCGGCAAGCGCGATTTTTATAAATCCGTCCTTCATTTTCTTTCTCCTATAAAGGGTATATCAAAAATTCAGTTTTCTTCCTTAACAAGGATGAGATTTTCTGCATAAGGAAGCTCTTTAATAGCATCGCAAAGAGTATGCCACTCGGAAAGCTTATGATTCCTTCTTGCATAGTAAATATTTATAAGAACCTCATAATTCATAGTAACGGTGCGCATTTGATTATACGACGAGGGAAGGAGCTGAATCATATTTATCCAGTTCGCCTTATCCTTCGTTTCAAGGAATTTCTGCCTTTCGGATTCAAGGCAGGAAATAACCGCATCCATAACCGCAACCGACTCGCCCGTAAGCTTCTCACAAGAAAAATCCTCACGCGAGAACTCCTTTGCCTGAATCTTATGCATAGTCGAGGTTGAGTTTGCAACAGTACCAACCTTGTAAGTATCAAACTCCTTCCACCAATAGAGTGGAGCAGTAATATCCATACTTACCATAATCTGGCGAAGATATTTTCTATGGTCGCTTCCGGCACGTGCAAGGCGCGTTGCAAGAGAAAGGTCGTTCTCTCCGAGAACAAATTCCCCACGCTCGTTATAATAGCTATCCATCTTTGCCCAGCTATTAAGCGGATTTCTTGCACCTCTTATTGCATTTTCAAAATTCATAACGCAAATTCTTTCAACCAAAAGCATAACATTCGCTCCTATATTTTAAATCTTTAACTTTTATTTTAACATAATATACACGCGTTGTCAATTAAAAATTTATTCCTTACAAAAATATATACCGGACAAGCTCCAAAGATAAACAAAAATGGCATCCCGAAAGTTCGGGATGCCGAAAAAACAAAATTATGAAAGAAGAGAATCGTCAATATCAATAAACGGAGTATCAGATCCTGTGTTGACCGGCGAGGTGGTGATTACGTCCACAACGTCCAAGATATTAATTTCTATCTCAATCGGCTCGTATTTTTTCACCGTTTTTTACCTCTGCTTTCTTGATTTTTTCACAAAAAGATACACAACGCACTAATTTCTTATAGGATTATATCATTTTTTATTCATTTTGTCAACCAAAATTGTTTGAATCGGCTATTTGTTTACACTTTGTTTACATTTTCTTTGTGTATCGCCTGTTTTTTGACAAAATAAAATATTTTTTGAAAAAGTCAGATTTGGTAACATCCTATTAACAAAAAAGGAGTATACTATATAAAAAACAAAAAATCAATACAGATAAGTTGGAACTATTTCTGACGGAAACGGTAATTATGAAAAAGAAAATAACAACAGCATTACTTTGTGTTTCTATTATTTTCGGAACACTTTCAATGTCATCCTGCTACCTACTTAACGGTGATAATTATTCGGGATTACTTAACGGTGCCGGTGGTCAAGGCAATCAGGACACAACGATAAACGTTGAGGGCGGAGATAATTTAGACATAACAATAAACTCCGAGGAAAACACCAATATGCTTGCGGCAAATAAAGCTCTTCTTTCTGCAGTGAGCGTTTATGCCACAGGCTCCGGCACCGGTGCCGGCGTTATATATAAGCTTGACAAAGAAAAAGGAAATGCTTTTATAATAACGAACTATCACGTAGTTTACAATAAATCGCTTCAAACCGCAAACAAGATAAGCAACGATATATCGATTCTCCTATACGGACAGGAACATATAGATTACGCAATTCCCGCAACATACATCGGCGGCTCTATGGAATATGACCTTGCGGTTCTCAAGGTTACGGAAAGCACCACTCTTATGAAAAGCAACGCCAAGGCTGCCGATATCGCAAATTCAGATGATATTGCAGTCCTTGATGCCGCAATAGCAATAGGAAACCCCGAAGGCGGTGGAATTTCCGCAACCCTCGGTCACATTAACGTTGACAGTGAAAGCCTTGAAATGAAAGGGGCAGACAACAGCACTGACATAAAGCTTCGAGTTATAAGAACGGATGCTGCGGTAAACCACGGCAATTCGGGCGGCGGACTTTTTAACACGAAAGGCGAACTCATAGGAATAGTTAACGCAAAAATAGTCAGTTCATCTGTTGACGGAATAGGCTATGCGATCCCCTCAAATATCGCTAAAAATATTGCCGAAAATATAATTTATTACTGCAACGACACCGACAGAGAATCGGTATTCAAATGCAGGCTCGGTATAACTATAGAAGCATTCGAATTATACACCGAATATGACACAGAAACCGGGAAAATCAAAAAATATGAAAAATCACGTGTAGCTTCGCTCTCTTATACAGACGAAAACGAAAAAATCATTGAATCACCGCTAAAAGGCAAGCTGGAACTTGAAGATGTGCTTATTTCAATAAACATTGACGGAAACGAGCAGATAATAAACCGCCAGCATCAAGTGATAGATGCACTGCTTAATGCAAGAATAGGCAGTAAGATAACCTTTAAAATCCTCCGCGGCGAAAAGGAAATGACAATAGAGCATACCGTTACAAAGGATATGATCGTAGAATGTAAATAATCTCAAATCAAAAAGGCGAGGACACGATATGTGCCTTCGCCTTGTTTTTCATCATTTTGGAGCGCAAACGTCACCCCGTGTCACTTTTTGTCAATATCATTTTTTGAAATACTGATAAAGATAGCACGGAATCATACCGTTATAAAGCTTTCTTACTTTATCAGCACGCTTGCCGTACAATTTTTCAAATGACGGATGCGAGGTTATGATATAAACCTGCCAAGGCGAGAGTGAACGAAAATGCTCGCCTATCTCACGGTAAAGCTTTTCAACCTCTTTTATCTCACCAAGTCGCTCACCGTACGGTGGATTTGTTACTATCGTTCCGCGCCTTCCATCCGCGCGCACGGTTCTGGCATCACAGCTAAAAGATGTGACTATATCAGAAACACCTGCGAGGCTTGCGTTCTTTTTGGTAAGAGCTACGCATTCGGGGTCAATATCCGATGCAAAAACCTCAAATTTCGTTACACGGATGCCGTCATTTGCCTCTTCACGCGCAGATTTCCATACTGAAGGAGGAATAAATGGAAACGACTCTGCCGCAAAACGGCGGCGCACTCCGGGTGCTATATTTTTCATCATCATAGCTGCCTCAATAGCAATAGTTCCGCTACCGCACATAGGGTCCCAAAGCAGAACCTCTTCTCGCGGGCGGCTGGTTGCCGCGATTGCAGCCGCAAGAGTTTCACGAATGGGAGCAGCGTTTGACTCGCGGCGGTATCCTCTTTTGTGCAAAGCAACTCCCGATGTATCTATCATAAGAGTGGCATTGTCACCAAGAATAAAAAATTCAATCTGGTATTTTACTCCTTCTTCGGGGAACACAGTCATTCCATATTCCTCACCAAGTGAGCGAACTACCGCTTTTTTAACTATTTTCTGGCAATCGGGAATTGACGTGAGCTTGGATTTTATTGAATGCCCCTTAACAGGAAAGGCATCGTTTTTTCCTATAAATGAGCTCCAAGGGAGCGCACGGGTGCCTTCAAAAAGCTCATCAAAGGTTTCCGCGCGAAATGAGCCGAGTTTAATAAAAACTCGCTCGGCATATCTTAAAAATATATTTGATAAGGCAACCGCTTCCTCATCACCGATGAAGGTAACTCTGCCGTCTATGGTCGATACTCGCTCATAGCCCAAAGCATCTATCTCCTCACCTAAAAGATGTTCGAGTCCAAAAAGGCAGGTTGCAACAAGTTGAAATTTCATTTTTATATTCCTTGTAGTTTTTGTTACGAATTGTAATTTTCGAATATCACGCTGTCAAAGCCGCGTTTTCTTGCAAGTTTTTCAGCATCCGAGGAACGAACTGTCCAAGCAAAGAGAGCAGGTCTGAAAACATTCTTCTGAATTTTAAAACCGAGTGAATTATATCTTTCATGATTAAAAGCAATAAAATCGGGCGATGCAAGAAAATTCAACATAAACATCTGGAGAATAAAATACATTGGCTTTTTGTATTTTTGCTGTGCAAAGAAATGATCCGAAAGTACGCCTCGAAGAACTCCGGGCATTAGCTTCTTGAATTTCCAAAGTGCTAACGGATTGAAGGATTCTACTATAAATTCGCCCTTATATTCCTTGAGAATTTCAACACATTTTTCTGTAACGCCATACTTGAATGGCTCTTCCTTTAATTCGACGAGTAAAGGAACTTTGCCGTCTACGAGTGCAAGCACCTCCGAAAAGGTTGGCACGGTATCATCCGTTCCGAGAAGGTGAAGCTCCTTCAGCTCACGAAGAGTTTTTTTATCTATTCTTCCCTCCCCTTCGGTAACTCTGTCAAGCGTATCATCGTGGAAAACAACCAGCTCGCCGTCCTTTGAGAGGCGAACGTCAAGCTCTATTCCGTATCCTGCATCCACCGCTGCGGCAAAGGCAGAAAGAGAATTCTCTGCACGGGTGGCATTATGGAGTCCGCGATGAGCATAATTTGTCTTGGCAAAGCGAAGTATATCGCGCTTTCTTTTCTTTTTGGGAGCAGCCAGAATCAGATATATTATACAGAGTAAAGCAATCGGTGATAGCACCGATATCAACACAATAAAAACGGTATCCATATTACCTCCGAAATATTATTCTTATCGATTATTTTAACACATAATAGCCTCTTTGTCAATTCTAAAAGCAATTACACCGAAAGACTTTAAAATTTATATGTAGACAGAATTTATTAGTGAATTGCAAATTGACTTTTCTGTTAAATAGTAGTATACTATATAAAACGCATATTAAAAAGGAAAAGGAGGGATAGCTTGAAAATATACGAATACCCGTCATCATCACAGCCTTCGGGCGAAAGAGTAATAGCACTTGGATTTTTCGACGGAGTTCATATTGGTCACCGCCGGCTTCTCAAAAGAACGGTAGAGCTTGCAAAATCCCTCGGAATACCGTCCTCGGTTTTCACCTTTCACTCCGAATCTTTACTACCAAAATCTACAGGCGGCAGACTCTATGACACAAATGAAAAAATTGCGCTTATCTCCGATTGCGGAATAGACGAAATTATTATTGCCGATTTCAACAGCGTTAAAGCTATATCTCCCACGGATTTTATAAACAGAGTTCTTATAGATGAACTTGGATGCCGTGCCGCGATTTCGGGCAAAGATTTCAGATTCGGCAAAAATGCCGCAGGGGATACGGCATTACTCGAAGAAATTCTTTCCGAGCAAGGGAAATTTTTTGTAGCCGAAAATGACGTAAAAATCCAATCTAAAAAGGCATCCACCACGCAAATCAAAGAATACCTCTCGCGCGGTGATATAGAATCGGCAAATGAAATGCTGGGTTCACCTTATTATATCGCTTCGCAGGTCGTACACGGAAGAGGTGTCGGTCATCTGCTTGGATATCCAACGATAAACACCGATCTTGGGGGGCGTGTAGCTTTTTTACAAGCCGGAGTATATAAAACGCAGGTGGAAATAGACGGTATACGGTACCCCGCCCTCACCAACATTGGCTCCTGCCCAACCTTTGGAGTTCATCCAACACACGCAGAGAGCTTTATATTTGATTATAACGGCAACCTTTATGACAGAAGAGTCAAAATTTTCTTCATCGCCTATTTGAGAGAGGAGAAAAAATTCTCTTCCCCGAATGAGCTCACAGAGCAAATTGGGCGAGATATTAAAAAATGCCGTGAAGAGCAAGATACAAAGGAGTAACTAAAAATGGCAGGAAATTGGACTAAACTTACCGCAACGGGAAAAACGGGTGACCTCGACCAGATATGCGCGGTTATGAGTATGCTCGACAACGGACTTATGATAGAAGATTTCTCGGATTTTTCTCTTTCGGGAATGTACGGTGAGCTGGTTGACGATGCAATTCTCAATGCAGACAAGGAAACCGTGCGCGTATCGCTCTTTGTTCCCGAAGAAAAGAATTTTCTTGAATATAAATCATTTCTCGAAGAAAGATTTTTGACTCTCGGAATATCCGCAAGCCTTTCGGCAGACGGTGTTAACGAAGAGGATTGGGCAGAAAGCTGGAAGCAATACTACAAGCCCGTGCCTCTCGGAAAAATTACGATAGTTCCCGCTTGGGAAGAATACACCGCACGCGAAGGTGAAATCGTTGTCAGAATGGATCCCGGAATGGCTTTCGGAACGGGAACTCATGAAACGACAAGGCTTGTTATTGAGCTTATGCAGGACGAAATAAAAAAGGGTGACCGAGTGCTTGACGTTGGAACAGGCTCGGGAATACTCTCGATTTGTGCATCAAAGCTTGGTGCAGGCTGGTGCTGTGCTTACGATATTGACCCGGTTGCCGTAAAGGTTGCGCGCGAAAATGCTCGCGACGGCGGATGCGATAATATCACGGTAGGGCTTTCCGACCTTCTGCTAGGCGTTGACCTTTCCGAAGGAAAATACGATCTTTGCGTTGCAAATATCGTAGCGGATATAATTATAAGAATGCTCCCCGATATATCAAAGTACGTTAAAGAGGATGGCGCGATAATCCTTTCGGGAATTATATCAATGCGTGAAGACGAGGTTCTTTCCTCTATTCGAGAATGCGGATACAAAGTAGTTCGCGAGGCGCGCGAAAACGATTGGCTTGCTTTAATGATTAAAAAAGCCTAGAATGATAACGGAAAAACTCGCACGCGTCAACATATAACATATTCAGAAAAATATTGCTTTGGTTATGTAAAAGCAAGGAGATAAAATTTAACTATGCCCAGATTTTTTGTTACGGATGAGAATATAACAGACAAGCTCATCACCGTCACAGGTGATGATGCGCGGCACATAGCGAGATCCTTGCGTATGGCAGAGGGAGATGAAATTACCGTTTGCGATATGCACGGCACAGAATATTCCTGCAATCTAACAAAAATACGCGACGAGGCTTGCGAATGCGAAATAACTCATTCAAAAAAAGGCGAAAGCGAACCACCGCACGAAATAACACTCTTTATGGCGTATCCCAAAGGAGATAAGCTTGAGTTTGTTGTGCAAAAGGCGGTAGAGCTCGGAGCTTCAAGAATAGTGCCCTTTGAATCCTCGCGCTGTATAAAAAAGCCGAAGGCGGAAAAGCAGGATAAACAAACCGCGCGCCTTTCGCGCATAGCAGAGGAAGCGGCAAAACAATGCGGAAGATCAAAGCTTCCACTCGTTTCTTCTCCCATATCATTCAAGGAAATGCTGGCCCAAGCAAAAAAATGCGAGCTTACCCTCTTTTGCTACGAGGGCGGCGGAAAATCTCTGCGCGAGATTCTTGACGAAAATCCTTCCCCAAATGATATTGCAGTAATCATAGGCTGCGAGGGCGGTTTTTCAATTGAGGAAGCAGAGATGGCGAAGGAAGCGGAATGCATAACGGTAACACTCGGTCAGAGAATACTCCGATGCGAAACCGCCCCCGCCTACGTTCTTTCCTGCCTATCTTACAGGTATGAGCTGTAAAGAATATATAAGGAAGAATTTGCTTTGAATTCTTCCTTATTTTTACAAAAATAGATATTATTTAATATTTTCTTTTGTAATTTTGTTCTTCGGTTTTGGAACTTGTGTGAAAATATACAAACAAATCGTGAATTTTTTGTGTATTTCGTAATTTTTTTTAAAAAAACTATTGAAAAATATCAAAAAATAAGGTAGAATATAGTACAGTATCACCAAAATCGTAAAAATACGACGTTTCTGAACATATCACATAAATGGTAATTTTGAATTCGTCAATGCAAATTCTTTACGGTTTCCGCCGCGAAGGTTGCCAAAACAGCAATCTCGGCGGATTTTCTGTCTAATAGATAAACAATACAACACTTTGGAGGTTTTTATGTCCAACCGATTATTCCAGACGATAGTTCATCAAATGAAGGACGTCGTCGGTCGCACCATCGGCGTTATAGACGAAAACGGTATAATTATAGCATCAAGTGAGCTGACAAGAATAGGCGAATCAAGGCAGAGAATCAAGGAGGAGCTTCCTTACTCTCTCGAAAATCTCGTTCACGAGGGATACACCTATCGCTTTATCAACGCTGCCGAAAAGGCAGATTGTATAGTTTTTGTTGAGGGTGATGATGAGCACGCTTCAACCATGTGCCAAATGATGGCAATTTCTCTTGGAAATATTAAGAATCTTTACGATGAAAAATATGACAAGAGTTCTTTCATAAAAAATATTATTCTCGATAACATACTTCCGAGCGATATTTACATAAAATCAAATGAGCTTCATTTTAACAATGAAGAGTATCGCGCAGTTATCGTTATCAAATTTCAAGGTTCGACCTCCCCTGCTCCGTACGAAATAATTCAGAATCTTGTTACAGACAAGAACAAGGATTATGTTATCAGCATAAGCGAGCAGGATATAGTTATTGTAAAAGAGGTTTCCGAGGATACCACCTCGGAAGATCTTCAGGAATATGCTCAGGGAATACTCAAAACCGCAAGCGAGGAATCGGGAGCAAAGCTTCTTATAGGAATCTCTTCTGTTGTTGAAAATCTTCGCGATCTCGCAAGAGCTTATAAGGAAGCAAAGATATCTCTTGAGGTTGGAAAAGTATTCGATATTGAAAAGCCGCTTATGTCTTACGAAAACCTCGGCATTGGCAGACTTATATATCAGCTTCCCACCACTCTTTGCGAAATATTCCTTCAAGAGGTGTTCAAGCGCGGCTCTCTTGAATCACTTGATCGCGAAACGCTTATGACTGTTCAGTCATTCTTTGAAAACAATCTTAACGTTTCCGAAACCTCAAGAAAGCTTTTCGTTCACAGAAACACGCTTGTTTACCGCCTTGAAAAGATCAGAAAGCTCACAGGTCTTGACCTTCGCGAGTTTGATCACGCGGTAACGTTTAAGGTTGCGCTTATGGTTAAGAAATATCTCACCAGCAAGCCTACAAAATTCTGATAAATAAGTCCCACACCGTTAAATTTATTGCGGTGTTGGCAATAATAAAAGTACCAAATAACAAGATCCGCCTTTGGTGGCGGATTTTGAATTAATACGAAGCTCCGCGCAGAATAAGCGCGGCACCGAAGGGCATATTTATGGGTATGAAAAAGCGAACAGCAAACTATTTATCCAAAGCATTATTTCTCTTTCTGCTAATCATCACCGTACTCACCCTTGCATCCTGTCGCTCGGCAGGCAGTGACACTATTTACGAAAACAGCATTCTTGAAAACAACGCACAAAACGAAACCGATTACAGTCTTGATTTCGTATGGGAATATCTTGATAAATGGGAATTTCCTCGTTTCTCCGCCTCGCGCTTTGAGGAGGTAGAAAAGATTTTCGAAAAGCATTATTACAAAGAGCTTCCGACACCGTTTGACGCTGCATCGGAAACCGCAAGGATATTCCTCGCGGAATACTATGCAACAACCGATCTTACCGATGAAGAGCTTGTTACAGATGCACTTATCACAAGCTACGTTGATGCAGTCGGAGATAGATATTCTATATTCAGAACACCCGTGGAATACGATGATTATTCCGAGAATATGAGTGGAAAATACATCGGAATAGGCGTTACCGTTGTTGAAAACGAAGAGCATTTTATTGAGGTTATAAGTGCCGACGAGGGTTCGTCCGCTGCGGCAGCAGGAATTCTTCCCGGTGACATTATAGTAGCAATAGACGGCAAGAGTGTCCTTGAGATAGGATACTCTGCCGCAATCGACCTTATCCCGGGCGAATCCGGAACATACGTTCTCCTTTCGGTTATGAGAGGTGAGGAAGAGCTTTCCTTTAACGTTGTAAGAAAAAAGGTCGTTGAAAAGAGCGTTATCTACTCTCTTGAAGACGGAATCGGATATATACGTATCAAAAGTTTTAAATCCAATACCGACGAGCAATTTAAAGATGCCATCGACTATATGGAAAAGAACGGTGCGTGCGGTGTGATATACGACCTTCGTTCAAACGGCGGCGGATATCTTGAATCGGTTGAAAATATGCTTGCATATATAGCACCGAAGGGCACAACGCTCGTTACCTTTTCAAACGATTATGACGATCCCTACGTAGCAAAGGACTCGCACACCTATTTTGTTCCCTCGGTTGTAATTTGCAATAACAACACAGCCTCTGCGGCAGAGCTGTTTACCGCAGGTATCCGAGATCTTTCGGAGATGGGATACTTTGATGCTACGATAGTTGGAACGACTACTCGCGGCAAGGGTATAATGCAGAACACCTACCACCTTTCGGGTGGCTCAACGCTCACACTTACCGTTGCCTACTACAATCCTCCGTCGGGTGAAAATTACCACGATGTGGGAATAAAACCGGACCGCACGGTAGCTATTGAGAATGATGCGGATACACAACTTGCGGCAGCATACGAAGAAATAGTAAAGCTTATCAAGTGATTATATAATAAACAAATAAATATATGATAAATTTTTAGGAGATATATAAAAATGGCAGAAACAAAGACTTACACCCCTCAAGGCTTTAAAGCACTTCAGGACGAGCTTGACTACCTCGTTAACGTAAAAGTTGAGGAAAACAAGAAGGATATTTCGACAGCTCGCGCTTTCGGTGACCTCTCTGAAAACTCGGAGTATGATGAAGCAAAGGCTGAGCAGGGCAAGATTCACTCTCGCATAGCAGAACTTCGTGAGATGATAGCAAACGCAAAGGTTATTGACGAATCTCAGATAGACGAGTCCGTAGTAAGCGTAGGCTCTATTGTTGAGCTTTACAACGTAACTCGCGGTCGCGATTTTACCTATCATATAGTAGGCTCATACGAAACCGACCCGGCAAACGGCAAGATTTCCGATTCCTCTCCCATCGGTCTTGCGCTCCTCGGAGCAAAAGCAGGTGATGAGGTTGTAGTAAGCGGTGCAAAAGAACAGCTTCTTCGCGTTAAGAACGTTTCAAGAGCTAGGGATTAATCTTCAAAGAAAACTCTTCGAAAGGATATTTAAAAATGGCTAACGAAAATATTCAGACTCAACAACCCAATTCCACAAGCGAGCTTGCGGTCAGAAGAGAAAAACTTGCCGCACTCTGTGAGGCGGGCAAAAACCCCTTTGAAATAACAAAATATGACGTAACCTACACTAGCACAGAAGCACTTCGCGAGTTTGCAGAGCGCGAAGAAACTCTCGCCGAGGGCGAGGTTATCACCGTAAGAATTGCGGGAAGAATGGTTGCACGCAGAGTTATGGGTAAGGCATCCTTTGCACATCTTCTTGACGGGGATGGAAAGATTCAGCTTTACGTTTCCCGTGACGATCTCGGTGACGAGGATTACGCTGCATTCAAAAAATGGGATATAGGTGATATTATCGGAGTTGAGGGAATCCTCTTCCGCACAAGAACAGGCGAAATATCCGTTCACGCAAAGAGTGCCACCCTTCTTGCAAAGTCACTCCTTCCCCTTCCTGAAAAATTCCACGGACTCACCAACATTGAACAGCGATACAGACAGAGATACGTTGACCTTATCGCTAACCCCGAGGTTAAGGACACCTTTATCAAGAGATCAAAGATTCTTCGCATAATCAGAGATTATCTTGATTCCAAGGGATTCCTTGAGGTTGACACTCCCATACTCGTTCCGCTTGAGATAGGCGCATCAGCGCGCCCCTTTGTTACTCACCACAATACCCTTGATATGGATATGTATCTCCGTATAGAAACCGAGCTTTACCTCAAAAGACTTATCGTCGGTGGTATGAACAAGGTTTACGAGGTAGGAAGAATATTCAGAAACGAGGGAATGGATCCGAAGCACAACCCCGAATTTACTACTATCGAACTCTACCAGGCATTTACCGATTACTACGGAATGATGGACCTCGTTGAGGAGCTTTACAAGAAGCTCGCACTTGAGGTTTGCGGTTCGACCAAAATTACTTATCAGGGAATCGAAATCGACCTTGGCAACTGGGAAAGACTCACTATGGTAGAGGCTGTTAAAAAGTACGCAGGCGTTGACTACAACGATTGGAAAACCGACGAAGATGCTCGCACAGCGGCAAAGGTAAAGCACGTTGAAGTGCCCGAAAATGCTACACGGGGTACGGTTCTCGTTGAATTCTTTGATGCATACGTAGAGGATAAGCTCATACAGCCTACCTTCATTTATGACTATCCCGT
>CAYRJG010000032.1:13197-17603 GCA_964424525.1 uncultured Ruminococcus sp. | reverse complement strand
GTCGAGTGTGAGATGATTTGAATACGCAATTTCAAAAAATCACCGCGGAGCAACGTAGTTGCGGAGCCTTGATACACTACGTCTCATTATGTCGATGTGTTCGCACCTTTTATACGATTTTTGGTTCTTTTGGGCTCCAAAAGAACGTTAACAAAGCCCTAGTATGTCGATGTGTTCGCACTTTTTATACCCTTTTTCTCGAAAAAGGGCACTCCCGTAATATCTTTTTACCCCAAAAGAACACACCTTCTCTCTGTTTGCCTTAAAATATATAAAATCTACTTGCACATTTTTTTTGCGCGTGCTATAATAAATAAAAATAATAATTCTTTTGAAAAAGAAGGTTTGTCAGAAATGAAAATCACCGAGATAATAAACGGAAAAAAGCCGAGTCTTTCATTTGAGGTGTTTCCACCGAAAACCACCGATAAATTCGAGTCGGTGCTTGCGGCGACCGAGAAGATTGCTGAGCTCTCACCATCCTATATGAGTGTCACCTACGGTGCAGGGGGCGGCACGTCGAAATATACCGCGGAGATTGCATCCCGCCTTCTTTCGCGCGGAGTAACACCGCTTGCGCACCTCTCCTGTATATCCTCGACCAAGGATGAAATACATAGCCTTCTTACAGACCTTCGCTCGCGCGGAATTGAGAACATCCTTGCCCTTCGCGGAGATATTCCTCGCGATATGGAGCGTCCTCCGATGCAGTATAAATATGCCTCCGAACTTATGTGCGAGATTTGCGATTTCGGTGGCTTTACCATTGGCGGTGCGTGCTATCCCGAAGGTCATCCCGAAAGTGAGAACGGGGAGCGCGATATCGAATCGCTTCGCATAAAGGCGGAGTGCGGATGCGAGTTCCTCACCACGCAGATGTTCTTCGATAATAATATCCTCTATAACTTTATGTATAGGCTTATGAAAAAGGGCGTGAATATTCCCGTTGTTCCGGGTATTATGCCTGTAACGAGCGCTGTGCAGATAAAGCGAAT
Organism: uncultured Ruminococcus sp.; assembly: GCA_964424525.1. Taxonomy (GTDB): domain Bacteria; phylum Bacillota; class Clostridia; order Oscillospirales; family CAG-272; genus UBA1740. The sequence continues at coordinate 16,608 of CAYRJG010000032.1, read as the reverse complement.
AATCTCAATATCGGGTAACGCGCTGCCCCAGCGTTTCATTCGCCTTGTTGACAGATACGGTGATGACCCTCTTGCGATGAAGCAGGCGGGAATTGCTTACGCGACCTCGCAGATAGTTGACCTTTATGCAAACGGCATAAATGCGGTTCACGTTTATTCGATGAACAAGCCCGATGTTGCCGAGGCTATCAAGAATAATCTTTTAGGGATAATATAATGACAGAGCTTGTTTATCGAACACTTGATCCCCTTTCTCTCAATCCTTCCGATTGCGAACTTCAAGCGCGTCTTCGCGCGCCTATCTCCGAGTTTGAAAACGAGGTAAAAGCGGCACTCTCTGATATAAAAGCACTCATAAAGCCGCGATATGCCGCCGCCCGTGTTAAATTAAATTACACGCGCGATGGCGTCGATTTCGGATTCGGAGAGGTGAAGAGTAAAGCACTTCTCAAAAATCTCGACTCGGCAGACGAGGCTTTCGTTGTCGCGTGTACTCTCGGTGCAGAGGCGGATAGGCTCGTTCTCTCTGCCAAGATCTCACCGAGCCGCGCGTTTGTCCTCGATGCTTGCGCATCCGCACTTGCCGAGGCACTTATAGATGCTTGCGAAACGGAGATTGGTAAAGGACTCACCCTCCGCCCCCGATTCAGCCCGGGATATGCGGATTTTCCACTCTCGCATCAACCCTATCTGCTAAAATTCCTTGATGCGGACAGACGACTCGGCATTTTCGTCGGCGAATCGTTGTTAATGACACCGAGAAAAAGCATTACTGCCGTAATCGGAATATCGGGCTAAATGCCGCATACGCGGATAGATATTACTGAAAAAAATTGAAGGTGTTGCCTTACAGCACCCTATTAAAAGCATCGATTTTTTCAAATAAAAAATCTATTTGGAAAATTTTTGAGTTTATTTGGAAAGTTTTCAAGTTTATTTGAAAAAAATCGAGTTTATTTGGAATTTTTTGTGCGGTCGCCACGGGCGACAGAATATGGAGATTATAATGAAAATTACCGAAGCTATACGAAAGAGGCGCATATATTTTGACGGTGGCACAGGCACCTGCCTTCAAAGCGCAGGGCTTCCGTCGGGCACACCGCCCGAGGTATGGAATCTTGAGCGCCCCGAAAAAATTCGCGCCCTGCACGAGGAATACCTCAACGCAGGAGCAGACATAATTAAAACGAATACCTTCGGCGTAAACCCCCTCAAATATGAGAATTATGCCGAATATATAAATGCCGCGCTTGCTATCGCGCGCTCTGCTATCGGCTCGCGCCGTGATAAATATATCGCGCTGGATATAGGTCCAAGCGGAAAACTTCTCAAACCGCTTGGTGACCTCGACTTTGAGGTGGCAGTCGAGTCCTTTTCTAGGATTGCCGAGCTTGCCGAATCGGGTGGAGCCGACCTCATCCTTATCGAAACGATGAACGATAGCTACGAAACCAAAGCCGCAGTCCTCGGTGCAAAGGAAGGCTCAAGCCTTCCGATATTCGTCACCTGCGTGTACGACGAGCGCGGCAAGCTGATGACGGGAGCCGACCCCGAATCTATGATAGCTATGCTTGAGGGACTCGGTGTTTCTGCCATAGGTATGAACTGCTCGCTCGGTCCGGATAAAATGCTTGTCCACCTCGATAAATTCCTTGAATCCTCAAGTCTGCCAATCATTATGAACCCCAACGCAGGTCTGCCCGAGGTAAAGGACGGCAAAACCGTCTTTGATACAGATGCGCGCGAATTTTCGCGCATAATGACCGGGGCGGCAGAGCGCGGTGCGCATATCCTCGGCGGCTGTTGCGGAACTACCCCCGAATATATAAAATTGCTCGTTGAAGCAACAAAGTCTATCCCGTGTAAAGAAATTACAGAGAAAAACATCACTCATATCTCATCCTATACCCACGCTGTAAGGTTTGGCGCAGCACCCGTTATCATCGGTGAGCGAATCAACCCAACGGGTAAGCCGAAGCTCAAAGAAGCACTCCGCGCAGGCAATATGGACTATATAATCACCGAAGCTCTGCGCGAGGTCGATTCGGGAGCAGAGGTCCTCGACGTAAACGTCGGACTTCCCGAAATTGACGAGCCGACCTTGATGTGCAAAGCCGTTACCGAAATTCAGAGCGTCACAGACCTGCCCTTGCAGATAGATTCATCCGACCCGAAAGCACTCGAGGCGGCTATGCGTATATATAACGGAAAACCGCTTGTAAACTCGGTCAACGCAAAGGATGAAAGCCTAAAAGCAATCCTTCCTCTTGTCAAAAAATACGGAGGAACGCTTATCGCGCTCACGATAGGTGATGAGGGAATCCCCGAAAATGCCGAGGAAAGAGTCGCGCTTGCCGAGAAGATTGCCGCGCGCGCCCTTGAATACGGAATCTCGAAAAAGGATATAATAGTAGACCCGCTTGCATTGTCTATCTCGGCAGACTCGCGCGCCGCGCGTGTAACGCTTGACTCGGTCAGAATGCTCACCGACCGAGGCTTTTTGACCGGTCTTGGCGTTTCAAATATCTCTTTTGGACTCCCCGCGCGCGAGAAAATTAACTCCGCATTCTTCATCTCCGCTATGACCGAAGGACTCTCGGCGGCTATCCTCAACCCACACTCGGAGGCGATGATGGACGCGCATCGCGCGTATTGCGCCCTTGCAGGTATTGACGCAGGATGCCGTAAATATATTGAAAGTGTCACCGAAAACTCGACACGCCCCCTGACCGATACCTCAAAAACCACCGTCCCCGAAATCACTCTTAAATATGCGGTAAGGCGCGGTATGCGCGATATGGCTATCAAGAGGGCGGAAGAGGAGCTTTCCTTGCGTGACGCTCTTGACTTGATAAATAACGAAATCATCCCCGCCCTTGATGAGGTAGGCGGTGAATTTGAGTCGGGCAAAGCATACCTTCCCGAGCTTCTCGCGTCTGCCGAAGCGGCAAGTTCCGCATTCGAGGTAATCAAGGGAAAATTACCTAAACAAAAATCAAAATCAAGCTGTACCGTGATACTTGCCACCGTCAAGGGTGACGTTCACGATATCGGCAAAAACATAGTCAAGGTAATACTTGAAAGCTACGGCTATGAGGTAATCGACCTCGGCAAAGATACGCCGAAAGAGAAAATTCTCAACGCCGCGCGCGAGCACGGAGCACAGCTTGTCGGACTTTCCGCACTAATGACCACTACCGTTCCGTCAATGAAGGAAACCATCGAGCTTCTTCACAAAGAGCTGCCCGACGTGCGCGTTATCGTAGGCGGTGCGGTTCTTACAGCCGAACTTGCGAAAATGATAGGCGCAGACTATTACGCCAAGGATGCTATGGAAACTGTACGCATAGTCGCCTCCAAATAAATGCAAACAAAGTGTTGGCGACTGCCGAGAATTTGCAATTTGGAACC
>CAYRJG010000032.1:8131-13097 GCA_964424525.1 uncultured Ruminococcus sp. | reverse complement strand
CGCCGAGGGCGGTACCAAATTCTCGAAAAACCGAGATAAAAAGGGAAACGTCGCCGCCAAATAAATGCAAACAAAGTGTTGGCGACTGCCGAGAATTTGCAATTTGGAACCTTAGCCAAATTGCCGCCGAGGGCGGTACCAAATTCTCGAAAAACCGAGGTGAAAAGGGAAACGTCGCCTCCAAATAAATGCAAACATAAAAACCAACCGAATCGGGAAAGGAGAGAGAAAGAAAAATTGCAAAAATGCTATAAATCCAAAAACGGAATATCGCTTTATACCTACGAAAATCCCGCGCTTCACGGATTCTACCTCTCGCTTTTCCTTCGCGCAGGATCTATGTATGAGGGCGAGGGTGAGCGCGGTATAACGCACTTTCTTGAGCACGCATTGGTGCGAAACGTAAATAAAAGGCGTAATCTCAAGCTTTATTCCGAGCTTGACTCGCGCGGTGTTGAGTTCAATGCCTCGACCTATGCCGAAATGGTGCAGTTTTATACGTCGGGCGCGAATAAAAGCTTTTCCTTTGGCGCGGATATTCTCACCGAAATAATATCCGAGATAGTTTTGAGCCCTGCCGAGATTGACGCCGAGCGTCGCCGCATAAAAGCGGAGATTCGCGAAAGCGACGATAAAGGCTCGCTCTCCACTCTTTCATCCGAGGAGGTCTTTTCGGGCACGACTCTTGCAGGCAGTATAATGGGCACCTCACGCACGGTAGATAGGATAACCAAAAGCCGACTCGAAGCATACAGAAGGCGCGTATTTACGCCCGAAAATATCTTCTTTTACCTCACGGGAAGCTTCTCGGAAGAGGATATCGAATATCTTCTTTTGCGAATTGATGAGCTGTCGCTCGATTCGCCCGCTATGGCAAAAATCAACGATAACTGTGCACCCGTGCCGCAAAATTTCGGAAACCGAGGGGCAAATATTGTCACAAAGAGCGCGGATTATACAATGGTTCGCTTCACCTTTGACGTTGATATGAGTAAAGTACCCTCGCAAATTCTCGACCTGATCTACGATTATCTGCTTGGCGGATATTCCTCGCCCTTCTTTATCGAGATGAGCGAGGAGCGCGGACTCTTTTACGATATAAGCGGTGCAACCGAAAGATACCGCAATATCGGAGTTCTGTATTTTACCTACGAGGTCAAGGAGAAAAACCTTTGCGATGCTGTGAAAATGAGCGTTGAAATCCTTCGCAATTTCAAAAACCGCCAACTCTCGGAGTCCGAGTGTATGAAATGCGGTTACGTTGATAATGCGTACCTGCTCTATGACGATGCAAGAGAGTTCAACTTCACCTTCGCATACGATAACCTTATAATGGGGCTCGGTTATACCTCGCTTGAGGATAGAATCGCGGCATATAAGTCGATAACCGCCGAAAATATAAGGGCGGCGGCAGAGTGCATCTTCCGCCCCGAAAACCTCACCCTTGCAATAAAGGGCAACAAAAAACGAATAGACGTCAAAAAACTCACCGAAATAATAAAGGAGCTTTGATTATGGATTTCAAAAAAATCGCAAACGAATACCGCCCCATACCGTTTTGGTCGTGGAATGAAAAGCTTGACGTGAATGAAACGCGCCGCCAGGTCGGACTAATGAAAGAGGCGGGTATAGGCGGATACTTTATGCACGCGCGCGGTGGTCTTCTCACCGAGTATATGGGAGAGGAGTGGTTCGATAACGTCACTGCCGCAGTAGAAGAAGGCGAAACGCTCGGAATGGACTCCTGGGCTTATGATGAAAACGGCTGGCCTTCGGGATTCGGTGACGGAAAGGTTCTTGAACTTGGTGAGGATTACCATATCAAAAATCTCACCTATATAAAAACGGAAAATTACACGGGTGCGCCCGAAAAGGTTCTCCTCGTGCGTGACGGATATACCTATTACTATAACGTTAACGAGCTATACGTTGACCTTCTTAACCCCGCGGTGACGGATGCGTTTATAGAGGTTGCATACGAGCCATACCGCACCCGCTACGGAAAGAGAATCGCAGGCTTCTTTACAGACGAGCCCCAACTCCTTCGTACCGTTGGATACCCTTGGAGCATAGTTACCCGTGATGAATTTCTTAAGACCTACGGCTATGACCTTGTAGAGGTTATCCCCTCGCTCTTCTTTGAGGTGGGCGACTATAAAAAGGTCAGATTCGACTATTGGAAGATGACGACCGAGCTGTTTTCAAAGAACTATTTCAAGCGCCTTTACGATTGGTGCGAAAAGTGGGGTTATAAGCTCACAGGTCACCTCGTTTGCGAAGACGTTATGGACTCGCTCATTCCTCCAAACGGTGCGTGTATGCCGCATTACGAGTATTTCCAGATTCCGGGCATGGACTGGCTCGGAAGACCTCTTCTCGAAATCGGACTCACCGAAAAGCAGCTTGGCAGTGCCGCAGCACAGCTCGGCAAGCGTCAGGTTCTTTCCGAAACCTTCGCGCTCACAGGTCACAACGTTTCTCACGCGGAGCTTAAAAGAATTTACGAGTGGCAGATGGTTAACGGCGTCAATCTTCTTTGTACTCACCTTGAGGGATATTCCAACCGCGGAATAAGAAAGAGAGATTACCCTGCCGCAATATATTATCAGCAGCCTTGGTGGGATGACGTGAAGATATTTTTTGACGCGGTATCCCGTATAGGCAACCTTCTCGGTGAGGGAAAGCAGACTCCCGACACTCTTCTTATACATACTCTCTCCACTGCATGGCTGCTCTATGATGGCTTTGTAGAGAACCGCAAAGCGGCAGACGAAATGCGTAAGGTAAACAATGCCCTCGCTTCCGATATGCGCGCGCTTGAGCGTAAGCACATACTTTACCACCTCGGTGACGAAATACTTATGGAGCGCCACGGAAGGGTAGAGAACGGATGCCTTATTATCGGTGAGATGAAATACTCGCGCGTAATAGTTCCCGAGCATGCTATACTCTTTGAGAACACAGAAAGATTGCTCCGTGAATTCCGAGAGGCGGGCGGTGAGATAACCACGGTCGAGGATATTCCCGAAAACCCGATAACCGGGCAGAATGACCTCACCTATACTATGCGTACATACGATGATTTCAAGCTTCACTATTTCGTCAACTCCACCGAAAACCCGGTGAGTGCAGTGTTTACTCGCGGCAACCTCGTCCTTGATCCCGTAAGCGGAGAAACCTCCCCATTCGCGGGATTCTACTCCTTTGCTCCCTACGAGAGCCTTATTCTTATCGAATCGGGCGCACCCCGTGCGTCATTATCTGCCGAAAAAGAGGAAAAACTCCTCGCACTTTCGGGTGAGTGGAGTGTTGAGGGCGCAACTCTTAACTCAATAACCCTTGACAGATGCGACTACTCCTTTGACGGTGAGCTTATTGCAGAGCGCGGATATGTTCTCGATATTCTTCCGCGAATCAACGCATACCGCCGCCCCGTAAAGCTTTGGCAAAAATACCGCTTTATGATAGAAGAGATGCCCGAGGGCGAGATCTATCTCGTTACAGAAACCCCCGAAATTTTCGATATAAAGGTAAACGGCAAGCCGCTTACCAAGCGCGATGCAGGTGATTTTATCGATATCTCGTTCAGAAAGCTGCCGATAAGCGAGCTTCTTATCAAGGGCGAAAACACGGTAGAATTTGAGTCGACAATCTCGCAGAGCGAGAAGACCTATAAGCATATAGATAAGTCCTGGAAATTTGAAACGATGTCCAACTGCCTCTCCTATGATATCGAGATAGAGCCTATCTATATCGCAGGCAATTTCGGAGTAAAAGTAACAGCACCGACAGAGGAGCTTCGGCTCGATGCCTACCGAGTAAAGGAGCTTGCCGTCAAGGGCGGTCATAGCTTCGCCATCACGAAAGCACCCAAATCGGTGGATATTCAGTGCATTGATGCTTCGGGATACCCCGAGTTTGCAGGCTGCCTTACCTTGAAAAAGAACTTCAATCTTGCCGATACCGCCTACCGTGTAAAACTTTGCGGCAGAGGAATGAACTCCGTCGGCATAAAGGTGAACGGTGAAGACCTCGGAACAAAAATGTTCCCGCCCTACGAAATCTCGCTTGCCGACGCTCTTGCAAAAGCGAAGAATAAAACCGTTGAAATCGAGCTTACTATAAGAAATAACCTCCGCAATATGCAAGGTCCCCACCACCATAAAGACGGTGAAATAACCACCGTAAACCGCAACGTATTCTACCGCGAATCCTGCGTGTTCAACCACGCCCGCGGAGCAGATGAAAATTGCCATGACATCCGCCACTATTGGGATGATGATATTGTCCTCGTTCACTTCGGCTTTTGATTTGAGTCGGGATAATTTTGGCATAAATCTTCGCTCGCTCCCACTCGATGTAGGTAACTACACCTTCGGGTCGCGAACAAAAATTTCTGCTCAAAATTCTCTCCGCCTCAAGATACGCGACAATTTCGGCATAAATCTTCACTCGCTCCCACTTGACGGAAGCCGTAAGGAAGCCAAATCAACAAGCCTTACGGCGGAAATTTTTCGCGTCTTTTGACAAGCTTTATTTTGTCAAGTCCTACTTGACTGCAACAAATCTAGCCAAAATTTATCAAAAAATTTTTCACCGTAAGGTTCTGCGAAGTTTTTATATAGCAAAATTTTTTGATAGTTAAGGAGAATTCCTGCAACAAATATAACAATATTGTAAAGGGATTATCCGAAAAATATCGAAAATTTTGCCTATAAAAACCTAGTTGCTTTTGGCTTTCTTACGGCTAACTACGGCTTCGGGTCGTGAACAAAAATTTCTGCTCAAAATTCTCTCCGCTTCAAGATACGCGACAATTTTGGCATAAATCTTCACTCGCTCCCTGTCTTGCCGTAGGTAACTACGGCTTCGGGTCGTGAACAAAAATTTCTGCTCAAAATTCTCTCCGCCTCAAGATACGCGACAATTTTGGCATAAATCTTCACTCGCTCCCTGTCTTGCCGTA
>CAYRJG010000032.1:0-7879 GCA_964424525.1 uncultured Ruminococcus sp. | reverse complement strand
GGGTCGCGAACAAAAATTTCTGCTCAAAATTCTCTCCGCCTCAAGATACGCGACAGTTTCGGCATAAATCTTCGCTCGCTCCCATTCGATGTAGGTAACTACACCTTCGGGTCGCGAACAAAAATTTCTGCTCAAAATTCTCTCCGCCTCAAGATGCGCGACAATTTCGGCATAAATTTCCGTTTTATAATTTTAAATAATATCTAAAATATAGCATTATTCCCACGCGAGGCGCAGTTAGTGCCTCGCTTTTGTCTTTTCGGTGTATGGATGGAGCCGATTGTTCATCCGGATGGCTATTCTACGTTCCGAAATCCTTTATCAGCCAGGATTTTATAGTTCGGTAGTGCGAATGTGGGGCGGGGGTTTTGAGTGACGGAGCATCGCGGTTCCTTGCAAGCATAAGTTCAAATTTTTGTATGTAAAGCTCAACCGTTTCCTCTGCCACCAGAGAGCAAAGGCTCTTGTATTGCTCCGGAGTAAGACAGACGTAGCCTAATCTGCCAAAGCTCTTTGGCTGATATTTCGGTGAGGGGTTTTTATAAAAATCAATAGTGCCGCCGCATTTTGAAGGCTCTTTCGGCTCATTTGTGCAAATGTTTGTATCCGAGCGATATTTTGAGGGCGTGTGCGTCTCATTTGCAGGCTTTGTTTCCGAAATAGCTTCGCTTTCGCATTTCTTTTGCTCATCCGAGAGGGAGAGGGTACTTATATCCTTGCATCTTATCCCCGAAAATTTGCCAATCCGCACTTTTTCGATAAGCTTTCTTTCCCGCAACTCTCGGTAGGCGCGCTGAACGGTGCGCTCGGATATACCGAGGTTTTCCGAAAGATATTTTTGTGAGCCGTAATATAGACCTGCTTCTCCCAGAGTAAATGAGTAAAGTATCGCGTATACCTGCGTTGCAGTGCGCGAAAGTTTGAGATTTCTGAAAAATGAATATACGTGATAGCTTCCAAGCTTTGCTTGCTTCTTTTTTGGCATATCCGCCACCCCCTTCCTTGAATTTGTCTTCAATAACATTTTAACAGAAAAAATCGCGCTTGTAAGTATGATACCCTTCCAAACTTTTAATTACGGAATTTGTCACTTGTTATGCAACATAAACAAAAAATACCGACTTTTGAGAGTGAAAAAGCCAAAGAGGGTGATTTTGGCTGTTTTATAGGATAGAAGCCGCGCCTTCGTTTTGGTTATCCGGTTGGTTTCGGAATAGAGATTTTCCGTCTGCTTTCCGAGGTGTGGAAAAAAGGCTCTCGCGTGCGCGCGCTAAAAGTCGTAGTAGTCGTTGATTAGTTTTAGTATTCTTTTAGTATTGTCCGCCATTTTGGCGTATCGCACCCGACAAATTGGCGTTGTACCCCGACAAATTCAGCCCGACAAAATGTCGTATTTTCGAAAGGTTTTCCACAATCCCGGAAAAAACTTTTTGCTATATGAAGAAAACTCTTGATTTTTTCGAAGTGATGTGCTAAAATATCTGCATATAAAGATAGTAGGGTGATCTGCCTTGCTAACCCATTACAAAAATTTATACATACATAACAGAGTAGGAGAGTACGCGTTACAAAGTGCCGCCTGAACGGGGAGTTGTCTTGCGGACGAAAAGGACTGATTGATTCCTTGCGGTGTACCCTTCGCATCCCACTGTTACCCAAAGGACTTGATAATCGATTTTTGCGCCCTGCCGGTACGGAGATGTAATTCTGTATTGGGAGGTGCTTTTTTTATCATGAAAAGGAAAAATAATTTCTCACGGGTGCTGCGCGTTGCCGTGATTTCGGCTTTTTTTGCCGCAATTTCGATAGTGCTCGGCAAATACCTCGCTATCGGTGTAGGTGACGTTCTGCGATTCAGCTTTGAAAACCTGCCGATAATATTTATCGGCTTCGCCTTCGGGCCCATCGTTGGTGCTGTGTCGGGCGCGGTTGCAGATCTTGTCGGTTGCGTTCTCGTCGGATATGCCATAAACCCCATTATCACGGTAGGTGCCGCGCTGATAGGCGCAATTTCTGGAATTTATAGATATGTTCCGAAGAAGGGCGGGGGCGTGTCGCGTTTTTTTGTCTGTCTGGGGTTCGTTTTTCTCGCGCATGCTGTCGGCTCCGTTTTTGTCAAGACCTTCGGTCTTGCCGCGTTCTATGATATGCCGTTTTTTGCACTCATGCTTTGGCGCACGCTTAACTACCTCATAGTAGGCTCGCTTGAGTCGGTTATTCTTTTCTATCTCATAAACAACAGAATAATCGCAAATGAAATCTCCCGCGCTATGCCAAAAAGAAAAAAGTGACAGGGGATAGATGTTAATGTTCTTTTGGAGCCCAAAAGAACCAAAAATCTTATAAAAAGTGCAAACACATCGACATAGTGAGGCGTAGTGTATCAAGGCTCCGCAACTCCGTTGCTCCGCGATGATTTTTTGAAATTGCGTATTCAAATTATCTCACTTTGAGTTTGCACATCGCTCCGCCGCGTCGCGATGATGTTTTTGACTATGGAAATTTTATAAATACATAGCGGTAAATCTTGCCGCGGAGGGCATAGTCGCCGTAAATTTGTGCTAACACAGTATTGGCGACTGCTGAGAATTTTTAACTAAATTAAAAATTCTCACAAAACCGAGATGAGATTTTTGTTATAGCGGCAAGCAGAGCATAAAATATGACTCTGTGAATCCACCGTAATACCACACCGCGGAGCAGCGTAGCTGCGAAGCTATGTCACTCATAGCTCCAATAACTCGATTTGAACCTGCTATATACACGTCTTTTGGTTCTTTTGGACTCCAAAAGAACTCCCTCGTTCCCTCTTCTAAATTCACTATAAAGGAAAAAGATATGAACTACACAGAAGCACTTGAATATATCCACGGAATAAGCTGGACGTTTTGTAAACCCGGTCTTGAACGAATCGACGAGCTGTGCAAGAGGCTTGGCAATCCGCAGGACTCTTTAAAATTTATCCACGTTGCGGGAACGAACGGCAAAGGCTCGTTCTGTTCAATGCTTGATTCGGTGCTTCGCGCGGCAGGATATAAGGTTGGACTTTATACCTCGCCCTACATCACCGAGTTTGGAGAGCGAATGCGTGTTGACGGCAAGAATATCCCGAATGAAGTGCTTGCCGAGATAACGTCCTACGTCAAGCCGATAGCCGACTCTATGACCGATAAACCGACCGAGTTTGAGCTTATCACGGCAATAGCATTTGAGTATTTCAAGCGCGAGGGAGTGGACATCGTAGTGCTTGAAGCCGGAATGGGCGGCAGACTTGATTCCACCAATATAATAAAAACGCCCCTCCTCTCGGTAATCACGGGTATCGCCCTCGACCACACCGCCTTTTTAGGTGACACGGTAGAGAAGATTGCCGCAGAGAAGGCAGGCATTATCAAGCGCGGCATACCCGTGCTCTTTGGCGGCACAGACGAATCTGCCGCAAACGTTATTATCTCACGTGCGCGTGAGATGGGCGCAGAATTTCTTCGCCCCGATTATAAGAAGATAGAAAATCTTGTATCCGACCTTTCGGGAAGCAGTTTTGACTATAAAGAGCATACCCGTGTTAAAATTAATCTGCTCGGACTCTATCAGCCGCGAAATTCAGCACTCGTGCTTGAAGCGGTGGATGCCCTTCGTGCGCTTGCAGGGCTCAATATTCCCGAATCTGCTGTCACGGAGGGACTCGCCCTCGCAAGGTGGCAGGCTCGGTTTGAAGTAATAAACAATGATCCGCTTTTCATTTTTGACGGAGCGCATAACCCCGAAGGCATTTCTGCCGCAGTTGAGAGCATACTCCACTATTTCGGTGATGAAAAGGTGATAGTTCTTTCGGGTGTTCTTCGCGATAAGGACTACCGCTTTATAGCTAAAACTCTCGCACGGGTGGCATCCTATGCCGTAACTATCACCCCAGAAAACCCTCGCGCACTCACCGCCGCCGAGTATAGCACTGTCCTTTCCGAGTTCGGTGTTTCATCGACCGCGGCAGAGTCGATTCCCGAGGCGGTAAATGCCGCCATCGCCACGGCAAAAAGAGAGGGCAAAGCCGTTGTTTGCCTCGGTTCACTCTACACCTATGCGGACGTGCGCGCATCTGTTGATCGCGCGTCCGATTAGAAAATGCGAATGGAGTGTCCTTTTGGAGTCCAAAAGGACAAAAAAACAAATTAATTGTATTTTCACATCGACTTAATAGATGTTTGCTGTGACAAAGTAAGAGGCGCACCAATCGGTGCGCCTCGGTTTTTTATAAAGATGCATATTCAAAGAATCTCATTATTTACTTTGCACATCGCTCCGCCTCGTCGCGATGAGCAAAGCAGAAATATAAGATACTGTGAATATACAATTTTATATCTTTATATGTTCTTTAAAGCTTAAATAAGTCGATGTGAATACGCCATTTATAACCTTTTTGGTGCTTTTTCGAGAAAAAGCACGCCATCGTTCTTCCTGCTATTGTATTTTGCACTCTTTGCCCCTACGGAAAGAGAGAAAACGAGAAGGATTGAGAAGAAAAGCAATAGAGCTTTTTTTCATTGTCATTTTCTTCGGATATCCCCAAACGAACAAAACGGGTTAGGGAAAAGCATCAGAAGTTCGCACCGTTATATCCCCAGGTGGAGATTTCTTCATACTTAACGTAGATTCGGTCGGGCGATACCGCGAGGGTGCGGTTGACTATTTCGGTTATCTTGGCAGTGAGTGCGGAATATTCCTCGCTTGATGCCTTGCCGAGAATTTTGACCTCGATTATTGCGATATGCGGCTCGGTCGTGCCGCGGAATGACATACGGCACTCGTCAAAGAAGGAAAGCATAAGCCAATGCTCGCTCTTTCCGCGGATAAGCTCGATAGCCGCGCCAAGTTCGCGCCGAAGCTCGGCTTCCTGCTGTTCGGATATTTTTGCGGTGGTTTTTGTTTCAATATAAGGCATAAAATGCTCCTTTCGGCTCTTTTTTATTCTTATTTCGAGTTAAGCGAGCTTTATCATATTTGAATCGGCAATCTCGACGAAAGCCGAACGGTCTATACGGTTGATAAGCTCGGAGAAATGCGAGGTTATAGGGAACTCGGTGTAGTAGTGACCTGCTTCAATGAGGTTGATGCCCATCTCGGAAGCCTCTTCCATCACGTTGTATCCGATTCTGCCCGAAACGTAGGTGTCAGCACCTGCGGCAATTGCCTCGCGCACGAAATCCTTTCCGTCACCGCCGACAACGGCAACGCGCTTTACCATAGTGTAGCCATCGGCTATGCGCACGCCTTCGGCAGAAAGCACCTTCTTTATGCGTCTTGTAAAAACGTCAAGGTCGCACTCCGAGGAAATATCGCCTATTCTGCCAAGACCGCCCTCACCAAACGGAGCAGGGTCGACTATTCCAAGCATCTTGGCAAGACGGTCATTGACTCCGCCAACCGCCTTGTCGGCACGGGTGTGGAAGGAGAAAACCGCAATATTGTTGTTTAAAAGCTTGATTACCTTTCGCGCGATATGATTCTCTACGTTGAGCGAAGAAAGTGGCTTGAACACCAGAGGATGATGCGAAATTATTAGGTTGAAGCCGCGGTCAATCGCGTAGTCTACTACCTCTTCGGTAACGTCAAGTGTTACAAGTATGGATTTGCAGTTAAGCGAGGTGTCCGCACAGCACATAATGCCGTCGTTGTCCCAATCCTCGCGCAGATATTCGGGCATAAATTCGCTTAACTTTTCGTATAGCTTTAAAACGTTCATAATCCGTATGTTCCCTTAATTTGTTGAGGTTATTTTAGATATTACTAGGAGTGCCCTTTTTCCCGAAAAAGGGCGAAAAAGGTTATAAATAGTGCAAACACATCGACATAGTGACGCTTTGTATATCAAGGCTTCGCAGCTACGCTGCGAAGCTATGTCACGCACAGTATCAATAAGTCGAAATGAACCTGCTATATATACGTTTTTTGGTTCTTTTGGACTCCAAAAGAACGCCCCCGTTCTTATAGCTTCACGCTTGTGATAGCACCTCTTGCGCATATTCTATAAGCTTTTCTTCCGCGCTCGCATCCTCGCCTGCGGCAATAAGACCGTCGCGGCGGCGCGTGATTGCGCGAATCCTCTCCGAAAAATACCCACGAGCCTCTTTTGTGGGGGGCGTGTGAAATTTTTCGTTCCCAAACGTCGCCTCAACGTCCGAAATATCCCGCGAATTTCCCTCGTAATGCGCACAAATTGTAACGTAATATTTACATTGTGAGTAGGAATAAACCTCGTCGGCAATTGCGAAACCGTAATTTGCGAGATAACGGCGCAAATGCTCCTGCTTTGTCATCGGCTGTAAAATAAGGCGAATGCTTGAATCCTTCAGGAAAGGTGCGCCCTCAATAATCGAAGCGATAAGTTCGCCACCCATTCCGGCAATAGCAATATCGGTTATCCCCTCGCTCGAAAGAGCCGCTGCACCGTCGGTAAGGAAGAAAGAAACCTTCGAAAGAAGACCGCATTCGCGCGCGTTTTCCTTCGCGCTTTGAAGAGGACCTTCATTAATGTCCGAGCAAATGGCGCGCTCGATTTTTCCCTCGGCTAAAAGCCAAAGAGGCAGATAAGCGTGGTCCGTTCCAATGTCAGCGAACTGCGCTCCCTGCCTCACAAGCCGTGCTACCGAGAGAAGCCTTTCGTCAAGAGAGGGCACTCTCATTTCTTTGTTGCAAGAAATTCGTTGATTTTCTTTACGAGTGCATCTGCATCGGTTCCGTGAACGAGACAGGCATCCTCGATAGACTCGCCTCTTGAATGAGGGCAGCCAAGGCAGTGCATTCCTATCTCAAAGAAAAACTGTGCGGTTTCAACGTCATAGTCGAGAATATCACCGATAAGAGTTTTCTTAGTTACGTTCATTTTTGTATATCTCCTTTTTGTCTTGCGGTAATGCCGCATATTTTCACATTTTATATTTTAACACATCCAGCCGAAAAAATCAATAGAATTTTCAACTCGGGTATTTACTTTTTTGCTTGTTTATGGTACAATATAACGTAAAATGCGAAAATATTGTGTTTTTTCGTGGTAGCCTGAGCGGCAAAAGTCACGTTAAAGCAATTTCATTCCGAGTAAAAAGGAAAGGTAAGAATTATATGATAGTTGCGCTTGAAGACGCAAAAAGAAGACTCGTAGCACTTGAAGACGTTGTTGCAGAGCTTAAAAGCCAACTTCGAATTGAAGAATCCGAGGAGCGCGCGGCAGAGCTTGAACGCGAAACAATGGTAGGCGATTTCTGGGGCGATGCAGAAAGATCTTCGCGCATTCTCCGCGAAATTAAGCAGCTCAAGGATAAGGTTGAAAGCTATAAAGCACTTTGCTCAAAGCTTGAGGATACCTATATGCTTTGCGAAATGGCGATAGAAGCAAACGATGAGGACTCTGTTGAAGAGGTTATCAGCGAAACCGAATATATCGAAACCGAGGCAGAGCGCAAGAGAATCGAGGTGCTCCTCTCCGGTCCTTACGATAAGAATAACGCGATAGTATCCTTCCACCCCGGTGCAGGCGGCACAGAGGCACAGGACTGGGCATCTATGCTTTACCGCCTTTACACACGCTGGGGCGAGAAGCACGGCTTCAACGTCAAGCTCGTTGACTGGCTTGACGGTGACGAGGCAGGAATCAAGAGTGCAACGATTATGATAGAGGGCATCAACGCCTACGGCTATCTAAAAAGCGAGAACGGAGTTCACCGTCTTGTAAGAGTATCTCCGTTTGATGCATCGGGAAGACGTCATACGTCCTTTGCATCTGTTGAGGTTATGCCCGAATTTGAGGATGACGATTCTATAGTCCTTCGTGACGAGGATCTTGAAATCACCGCGCACCGTTCAAGCGGCGCGGGCGGTCAGCACA
>CAYRJG010000031.1:0-17688 GCA_964424525.1 uncultured Ruminococcus sp. | reverse complement strand
CTATGCAGAAGTACCCAAGTGGCTCAAGGGGCTCCCCTGCTAAGGGAGTAGCATCAGTAATGGTGGCACGAGTTCAAATCTCGTCTTCTGCGCCAAGTGGGACTCAGTTGAACCCCGAAAGGGATTTGATTGAGTTTCACTTTTTTTATATGAATGATAAACCGCACGCAAGGAAAATGCGTGCGGTTATACTTATTTATTCGATTTTCTTCGATTATGCTCTTTACAAAGCATTTGACAGTTGTCTATATTTGTCTTACCGCCCTCACACCACGGGGTTATGTGGTCGGCTTCCATCTCGGATAATTCATATTGTATTTTTACGCGCTTTTCCGCTTTACAATGGGGGCAAATTCCGTTTTGCCGTTCATACGCTTGCCGTTTCTCGTTATCCGTGAACGCCCGTATATTTAAGTATTTTTCGTTTCCGCTTAATAAATATTCGTATATCCCCGAACGCTTTGTAATATCGTCGTCTTGCATTAAACGGGCAATTTCCTTTTCCAACGCTTGGGGGTTATACGCCTTATCGCCGTATGTATTATACAAAATACCCCATTCCAAGCCTTTCATTTCCTTGCGATATTTCGGGAAAATCGTCGTCGCCCAATTTATTACCGTTTGAAAATACAGCCACAATGCGCTTGCGTTCGTGTCGTGTTGATGCTCGGACATATAATCTTCTATTTTCTTGTTTTCTTTTGCGGAAATCCATTTTAACGTCGTTTCCAAATAATCTTGTCGATTGACTTCTCCGTTCAAATATTTATTCGCCAAATTATAAGCCACACAACCGTTTTTGGAGAAATAACGCTTTGCGTCGGACAACCATTCGCCCGTATAAATCGCGTTTCGCAGCTCCTGTTCCTTTAACTGTACGCCCGCTATATTGATAATCTTAAACCAATCGAGCTTTTCCTTATCGTTGCCCTTACAAATATAAATCATTAACGGATAATCTAAAATTTGATTTTGTTCCGTTTCCGTCAAATTATGAAAAGCTCGACTATTCAAAGAAAATACGCCGTCCACGTATTGACAAATGCTTATGGTGCGTTGTTGACCGTCTAACAGCTCAAAATTGCCGTTTTCGTCCTCCACCCAATACATAACGTTAAGGGGAAAGCCTTTCATAACCGTTTCTATCACGGCATTACGCTGTTTTTCCTTATACACAAATTCCCGTTGAAACGCAGGACGGATATTGAGCTTGCCACCATAACCCACAACGCCGTTTTCCGCGCTGTCTTTATAACCGTTTACTACTTCCCGTATTTTTATCTCGTGTAATTCTATTTGCATTTTATTTCTTTCTCCGTTGAATGATAATTCTCGCGTATATACTTGCGTACAGTTCTCCCGTTTCGCAATCTTTGAACGCAGGGGGCTTTTTATCGACCGTAGGATTATACTTTCTATATAACGTACCTTTTGCGTTAATCGTATATTTTCCTGTTGGTTGCCCGTTTTTTAGAATTTCCATTTTTCTTTCATTTGAAAATTCAATACTACCGACGATACCCAAAGCAACAATTTCAAATTGTTCGGGATTATATTTATCTAAAAATGTAATAGGTACCCCCATAGCCCCGTCATAGTCATAGGGAATATCTTGTGTCTTATTTATGTTAATAGCGTTATAGTTTTCATATCTCGGATATTCTTCGGGGCTATAATTTTTATATAATAATAAATTTTCGTGGCGTTTAGAAATTTCGATATTCGTAAACCAACAAATATTGCCCATACTGCGCCATTTCTGCCCGTGTTCATCTATCCAAAACCGTGTTTCACGAGCCTCGTAATGACTGGGAACAGTAAAAGCCATATCGCCACAATGATAACCCAACCAAATTTTATCATCTTTTATCAAAGAAAATATCTCTTTGTATGTTAGCGCGTTTTGATTGCCTATGATAATAAACTTTTTATCGTATTCGACCAGTTGGGCAACGTATTCGCGGAATAACGAAAACGGCGGATTTGTAACGACTATATCACATTGTTTGAGTAATTTAATGCACTCGTCCGAACGAAAATCTCCGCTTTTCAATTTCGCGCGGGTATTTTTCTTGTTTTTCAACAAATATTCCACGTCGGCAAGGTCGATAGCCCCGTCGCCGTTTTCGTCCAAAACCTCCGTGATTTCTATTTTATACGAGCGTTTATCGGGGAATAAGGAAAGCTGTTCGCCTATGATAGGCGACGAATCGTAGCAAGTTGCAATCAACTTTTTCAAGCCCAAGTAATTGAAATTCATAGCAAAGTATTTGAAAAAATTGCTTTCATACGGATCGTCGCAGTTGCAAAATACCGTTTTCCCCTTGAAAAACACCCGATAATGCGACAATTCTTTTTCAATATCCGAAAGTTGCGTATAAAATTCGTCAGCCTTATTTCTTTTAGCCGTATCGAAAGATTTTGTTGCCATAGTAAAACACCCCGAAATCTTAATTTAGATGAACAAAAAAGAAAAAATTTGTACACCGAATATTGTATTCGGTGTACAAATTAACGGGGATTGTTCATAAAAAAGAAAGAAATGGAAATATTTTCCGTATCATACGGCTGTCTGCATTGACTTTTTATGTAGATTTTGATATAATATTTTTAATAGTTGTTCATCTATTACAATAATAGATGGACATTTTTTATAGTAATTTACCGAGCCTGTTAATCATTTCTTTCTTGTGTTCCATTAGGCTATGCACATAACGGTTTAGCGTAATCGTGGGGTTTTTATGCCCTAAAATTTCGGAAAGCGTTTTAACGTCCATACCGCACTCTAACGCGCGAGTGGCGAACGTATGCCGTAGGGCGTGAAAGCCTTTATGCGGAATATTCAAGCGTTTTAATAACAGTTCAAAACTGCGTTGATAGGAGCGCACGGACACGGGTTTTCCTTTATCTTCGACAAGGAACGTTGAAACGTTGTTTTTCTTCCATTTTTTCAAAATCGGTAAAAGTTGTTTCGGAAAGGGAATAATGCGACGGGAAGTATTCGTTTTCGGGTTATCAATTAAACGGCGTAAATCGCCGTTTTTCTTTTTCCCGTCGGAGCAGGTTTTATGGACGGATAAAACGCCCTTTTCAAAATCGAAGTCCGACCATTCCAACGCCAACAGCTCGCCTATTCGCAAGCCCGTATATAAGCAAAGCAAGATACCGTATAGTTTTGTTTTTTTGCCGTTTACGATAGCGTTTTCTATTTTCTTTTGCTCGACGACGGAAAAGCAAGAAACCTGTTTTTCGTTGATTTTCGGACGGGTAATTTTGTTTGCGTGGTATTCTTTGGTTATCCCCAACAAATGCGCCGTTTTCAAAGAGCCTTGTAAAACGGAAATAATACAGTTGACGGTATTTGCGGATAAGCCGTTACCCGTTTTCTTGTTTCCCGATTGTAAAAGCTCGGTAACGTATTGTTGCAACAAAAATGGGGTTAGCTCGTCTATCTCGTAAACGCCGAGCGTATCGACTATATGCGAAGAAACGATTTGCGAATATCTATCAAAGGTGCGCGATTTTGCGGACGGTTTTATATAATTTTTCAGCCATTCTTCTAACCAAATATTGTATTTCATAATCTCTCCTTAAAACGAAAAACAGGTTGTTTGAGTGTAAGGCGTGTGCTTGTCTTGAAACAAGTGGCGGCGCTGTCGCGCCGCCACGACAAGCACACGCCTTTTGCGGGATAAAAAAGGAAAACAGCCCGAACCCGTGCGCCACCGACGGAACGCGTAGCCCGTCGCTAACCCGCTTGACGGCTCTACGCGTTTCCGCGTGCGGATTTGTCGCACGGAGATTTTTCGCCTGCGATTGTTTTTCATTCTTTTATCGCCCCTTGCAAAAATTTCAGTAGTTGCTTGTTCAGCCGTTGGATATATTCAGGCGTATAGTTTAATTCCATTGAATACGCCTCCTGCGTGTAGTTATTCAAATACAAGCCCACGTATATATCGTATAAGCGTATCGGCGCGCTTTTCATTGCCGTATTATACCTTTCTACCTTTTTAACGACTTCGTTTTTGCCCGTGCTTAAAAAACCGTTTTCCATTGCTTGTTTCCGTGCGTAGTAATACCGTATTTCTTTCAAATCTTCTCTTAATTCGTCTAACGTTTTCATAACAGCTCAACCCCGTTTTTTATTTACGAGAACATTATAGCTTTTTCCGTAGATAATGTGAAGAAACCCAACGGCTACTTTGGGGCTACCGTTGAGATACTATTAGGGTACTTTTGCGGTACGTTTTTGTTTTTATCCCGTTCGTAATGCTCCGAAATTATCCGTTCCCATACCGCAATACACACGTTTAATTCGTCTTTCGGTATATCCGTTATATCGGGTATGCCGTTTATATGGATTTTTAACCCCGTCGGGTTGTTTTCGAGTTTGATTTCTTTCATAGTATCTTCCTTTTCCGTTTTTTTTCCATTATACCGTTTTCATCAAACGAACGTAATAAACACAGCCCGTCCGTTTGCCGTATTATACCCATACGAAACCCAAACAAAGTGATACGTAGCCTGTCTTTCTCGTTGGAAACTGTATCGGAAACCGCCGTCGCCGTCAAGGGAAAAAATTATTGTACGGAATTTTTATAAACGTTCTCCCAAACAATATTTTTTTCTTTGTCCTTGACTGCTTTGGCGTTTTCCGATCGGGCGTTTCCGTCGAAAGACCTTTCGACCGAAGATATACTTTTCTTTGGGTTTTCGTTCGATTATTTCGGAAACGTATAAATATTCCCGTATATGTTTTCGGAAAAACGTAGGACTGCGTTCCTAACAATACAAAAAGAAAAGTGGTATCTTTGAATAAAAAAATTTCAAAGGAGATATACCACAATGAAAACAGGAATTATCTATGCTCGATATTCGAGCGAACGGCAAACGGAACAGTCCATAGACGGACAACTGCGTATTTGTACGGAATACGCGGAAAGAAACGGAATAGTAATCGTCGATACGTATATCGACCGTGCAACGACGGGAACGAACGACAACCGCAACGCCTTTCAAAGAATGTTGAAAGACAGCAATAAACAGGCTTGGGATATTGTACTTGTGTATAAGCTCGACCGTTTTTCAAGAAACAAATACGAAATGGCTATGCACCGCAAAACGTTACGGGATAACGGCATTAAGCTCGTATCCGCTATGGAAAATATCCCCGACAGTCCCGAAGGCATTATTCTCGAAAGCTTGCTCGAAGGTATGGCGGAATACTACTCGGCGGAGCTTTCCCAAAAGGTACGGCGCGGTATGAACGAAAGCAGACATAAAGGCAATTTTACGGGCGGTTACGTTTTATACGGCTATAAGATAGAAAACAAAAAGGTTTTAATAGACGAAGATAAAGCCGAAGTAGTACGGTATATCTATAATCAATACGCCGCAGGGGTGTACGTGAAAGATATAATCGCGAGCTTGACGGCACGGGGCATACTCAATCGCGGAAAACCGTTCGCTAAAAATACCGTTTATAATATTCTTTCTAATGAAAAGTATTCTGGCGTTTATAGATATAAAGACGAAGTGTTTACGAATATATATCCGAGAATTGTTCCCGAACGGGTGTTTGAAATCGTTAGAGAAAAGATAGCCGAAAATCATTACGGCAAGCACGACAGTAACGTTGTGTATTTGCTTAAAAACAAAATTCGTTGCGGTTATTGCGGTAAGCCCATTACCTCCGAATCGGGAACGGCGAAAAACGGTTCGATTAAACGGTATTACAAATGCGCGGGTAGAAAGCTCGGCTCGAATTGTCATAAATCCGTTATGCGAAAAGATGTGTTGGAGCAGTTGGTTATTGATACGACATTGAACGTTTTATCTCATTACGATACGATTGATAAAATTGCCGAATTGATTTTACAAGCGCATACGAAAATCGTTACCGAACAATCTGTTTTGAATATACTTATACAAGAAAAAAACGAAAAGCAAAAAGCGATTGACAATATACTTACCGCGATAGAAAAAGGTATCATTACCCATTCCACGAAAAAACGTATGGACGAGCTGGAAACTCGGTTGGAAGATATTGAAAGCAAGATTTTAGTCGAGCGTTCCAAAGAAAAATCGCAAATCACGAAAGAAGAAATTATGCGGTATATCAAAACGGCGATAAAGAAAGAACCCAAACAAATGATTAAAATGCTTGTGAAAGAAATCGTGCTGTTCGACGATAAAATGGAAATTTATTTTAACTTTATAGACAAGAAAAGACCTGATGACTTTGATCATCAGGCTTTTCTCTTTTATTCCGATTGTTTTGATTATTCCAAATTTTATAAAGTTAAAGAAGAAAATACTTCTTCGTATCTTATAAATTTAGCGTTATACGGATAAACGGCTATTTATTCCACGGTACGCTTGACACGAGCCTCTTTGGAATGTGGTTGTATGGCAACACCGCCAAGCCCACAGCCCCAAGGGGCTTTTTTCTTGCCTTTGGCTCACAGCCTACCACATTCCTTTCTCGTATCAAGCGTCTTTCGCGGCATAAAACGCCGTTTTTCCTTTCTTCTATTTTTATATTCCTTACGGGGTTCAACTGGGCTACCACTTTGCGCGCCAAAAAGGGGCACCCGTCAAGGGTGCCTTTTTTTGGCGCAGAAAAACGAATTGCGGAACCCGTGAATTATCACGAGTTCACGCGAGGAGCAAACAAGTATAAGGAAGGAAAAAGGGCGAAGGCTGCGTTTGCGACGACGCTCTGCGCAAAGCGCAGTATGTCATCTTCTGCGCCGAGAAACAACAAGCTCCGTTGGAGGCAATAAATAATACCTTTTAATTTTCCATGTTTGCCACTTCAAGAAGCTTTTTAAGATAGGAATGTAAGCGTTTTTGTAAATCAGGCGGGAGCTTTTCATAATGGAAGATTAAATTTTTTTCGTTGTCGGGTAACTGTTCAACGGATTTTATGATATTAACGTTTCCGAAATCGTCAGATCTTCCTACGAGATAGTCAAGCGAACAATTAAAAAAATCAGCCAATTTGATAAGCGTTTCTAGGGGTGGTATTGCAATTTTGTTTTCGTAAGCCCAAATGTTTTTATCCGTGGAATGTATCCTTTGCGCTAATTCCTTTTGTGTAAGATTTTGCTCGTTGCGTAATTCTTTAATTCGAAACATATAAGCCCCCTTTTTATTATATTATCTAATTTTATTAGAAAAAAGTCTTGACAACCTAATAAAAATCGGTTATAATACTTAAAAATCTAATAAAAATAGATAGTGAAGAGGTTTTTATGAAAAAATCATGGATATCAATAGGGCTTTGTCTAATTTTACTTATTGGTGTTTTTAGCGCTTGTACCAAACCGACAGAAGAAAATGCAAGCGGCGATAATTCACAGAATAATTTGCAACAAAGTGTACAAGAAGAGGAAGGAGAATATTCTCGAATTCTTCAAGGTATTTTAGAAAATGATTATTATAATTTGCTTTTATCCCAAGAAAAGTTTGACGGACCCGAGTTTCGAGCGCATCCATATGCGTTTTATGAGGCTGAAGGATATGATGTAAGTGCGATACGCAATGGGGACGTGTATGTAAGAACCTATAGTTTTGTTAAGGAGACGGAACCGAATAATTTATATATTGCTACGTATGTTGAAAATTCGGAGGGAAATTATTACACACAATATGTATTGAGGTATGTACTTACAGATAAAGAAATGGAAGATTATGATATGCTTTATGCTAATGGTTATATACAAGCAAGATTTATGAATAATGAAATTGCCAAACAAAAAGACGTGGAAGTTCTCGGTAAAGCAAAGTATGATATTGAGAGTTTTGAGAAGAGCCTAATGTCTAGCAGTCTGCATTTTGGTGGTAAAGAATATTTTAGAAAAATTGTGTGCTCGTTTAGGGAATTTGAGCCGGTGAATGAGGATTACATCATTACGGAGTGTTATATGATACCTTGGGTGGAGGTTGGGTATTATGAGGAAGGTTTGATTATAGGATATGCAGTTAGTCGTGCGGATCGCAATATATTTAGAAATGATATTTATTATGCGAGATTTTTGCATGATCCTCTATATGAGAAATTTATTAGTTTTGAGAAGATAAGAGCCTCTTATTACGACGCACAGAATCCACCTGTCCGTTGGCATATTTTATAGGGAAGGAGAGAATGATAATGGAGAAAAAAGATAACGGAGAAAAGAATATCGTTAATAAAAAGATAAGCGTAACGGAATATGAAAGGCTGGCGAAAGAATTGACGGAAAGGGTGGATTGGATTTATTCGCACGGCTATAAATTTATTTCTGCGATTTTTGTGTTATGGGCGGCAATTTTGGCTTTGATTGGTATGTTGTTCACGGAGGGGAGTGCATCTATTATGGGTATGAACGTTTGGGTGGACGTGGCGGTTACGCTTGCAGTAGTGACGCTTTGCGGTGCGCCTGTTTTGATTGTTTATCCTTGCGCTTTTAAATACCGTGATAATTTAAGACAGGTCGGAAATATTGCAAGGTATATCCACATATTTATGGAAGCGCCTTCTATTTTAAAAGGTGAAAAAGAATTTTTCGGTTGGGAAATGTTACATAAAGCGAATGATAAAAAAATCAATAAGGGAGTTTCGGTAGAATATTTAACAATCGCGATACTGTCTTGTTTGTTTTTAACGTTTGTTTCTATAGGGTTACACGGATATCTGTTTTTACATTTTTCGGAGGAGAAAATAATACTTGGTGCAAGCGTTTGTTTATCGACTTTGTATTTAGGATATATTGTTTATAAAACAGTTCAAATATATAGGTATACGGCAACAAATAAATGGTTGAAGCGTGATAATGAACAGCAGTTTGAATATTATCTGAAGATAGCTTTACAAGAAGGGGTGCTTACAGAGGAGGAATGTGAGAAAGTAAGAAAATACGAGCAAGAGAGGCTTAATGTTAATTTACATATTGGTTGACTTTGAGTATGAATTTATTTGTCTACATTTTACAAAAAGGGGCGCCGATAGGGCGTCTTTTTTGACGAAGGATAAGTTTGCGACGACTAAATGATTTAAAGGGCGAAAATAAATCCTATCCAATAAAAACATATGCGCCGTTAACGCAAAGGGAGTGCTTGGAAATCAAGGAAAAATTTTTCTCTTGAAAATGTCGATTATATCTGATAAAATAAAAGAACCGTTGAACGAGAAATTCAACGGTTCTTTTGCATTATACGCTTATTTTTTCTTTCGGTAATTGAGCGGGGATAAGCCGAACTGTTTTTTGAAAGTCAACCCGAAATAGTTCGCCGAAGAAAAACCGCACAAATAGGAAATTTCCTCTAATTTTTTAGAGGTGGTAAGCAAATACATCTTGGCTTTGTTCAGCCGCACGAAGGTTACGTACTCAATAATAGAACAGCCCATAGATTTGTGAAAACGTTTGCAAAGCGTGTTTGTAGAGATAAAAAAGCGTTCGCTTAAATCTTTCAGCGTAATGGAATTTTGATAATTTTCATTGATATAGGATACAATTTTTAAAATCATGGTATCCGATTCTTTATGGGACGGAAGCGCGCTGATAGGTTGTAATGGTGTTAAGGACTGTGTTTGCAAGTAATATAAAATTGTTTTTGTAAAAGGGAGGAGATATTTTTTACGTAATTCGTAATTTTGCGTTTTTATTTCCGAAGCCTCCAACAAGAGCGTGGAGATAAACGTCGCTTGCTGAGACGTAAGAGAAAAGGCAAGGTGGGTGGAATGGATGTTTAGAAATTCCAGCTCCTTCTCGTCTAAAAGATTGTCGGAAATATATAAATTGATGCGTTTATACGGTTTTCCCTCCGTTTTATGCATATAAAAAGGCGGAATGATACAGAAGGAATTTGCGGGAACCACGAACATTCTGTTTTCGATAAATATTTCGCGCGTTCCTTCCAATAAAAAGTACAATTCGTAATAATCGTGAAACTGCGCCTCGGACATGGAGAAGTTTTTATCCATAATGCGGTTTTCAATTTCTAAGAAGTTCATAACAGCGCCTCCTTTATCCGAAGAATATTTATAAATGTATTATATCACCGATAAGATAAGAAGTCAAGTTGTCTGTAAAAAAAGCAGATAAAAAAATCCTCGTTGCTTGTATGATTTATGTAATTTTTCTAATTGAAGGGAAAAATGATATTGTAAATCCCCATAGCGTGTGTTATTATTTAGATGTGAATACTGGGAGGCATACAAAAAAATGCCAATATTTTTACCTCTTGCAGTAATCAAAATAACGTACTATATAAAGGAAAGCAAAATTATGAAAAAGTTGAAAGCAGCATTATTGGGCGCAGGAAACAGAGGGACTATATATTGTGATTATGCGCTGAGAAATCCGGAGGAACTGGAAATAGTTGCCGTCATTGATACCAATGAATTTCGTGCTATGGAGGGCGCGAAGCGCTACAATATCACCAAGGAAAATTGTTTTACGTCGTTGGATGATTTTATTGCGGCAAAAATAGACTGTGACTTTATTGTTAACGGTACAACGGACAGATATCATTATCAAACGGCAATGAAAGTGATTGGCGCCGGTTATCATATGATTTTAGAAAAACCCATTACCAGCAGCAAGCAAGAGCTGATGAATATTGTCAATTTGGCAAAAGAAAAAAACGTTAAAATTCTTGTTTGTCACGTGTTGCGTTATACGCCGTTCTATCATTCCATTAAGGAAATTATTGATAGCGGTAAGATTGGTAAAATTATGAATATGCAACTGAACGAGCACGTATGGTATGGGCATTTCGTCAATTCTTACGTTCGCGGGAAGAGTAGAAATCAGGCGTATTCCACCTCCGGTTTGCTTATTGCAAAATGCTGTCATGATACAGATTTGATATGTTGGTTAAACAATGCGTCTACGCCGAGTAAAGTATCGAGCTTTGGCGCAAAAAGTTTTTTCACCAAGGAGAATGCTCCTAAGGGCGCAACGCAATATTGCTATGAGTGTCCGCATAAAGAGGCGTGTATGTTTAACGCTTACAAATTCGAATTGGAAAAGGATTTTATTCCGTTCTATACGTGGCATGGCATTGATAAGCCGTTGAATGAAATTACCTTGGAAGAAAAAGCGGAATACTTAAAGCACAACGTATACGGACAATGTGTATTCCAAACGGATATGGATATTGTCGATAAGCAAACGGTCAGCGTACAATTCGAGAACGGCTCGCTCGCCACGTTGAACGTAGTTGGCGGAACAAGCAAGGCGGGGCGGCACATTCATATTATTTGCGAGTATGGTGAAATCGTTGGGTATATCGAAGATAATAAATATAAACTTCGCGTTTTCGATAAAGACGAAATTACCTATCATGAAGAAGAAATTGATTTGAATGAGATTAATAATATTGACAAAGACGATAATTCTGTTATCGGACACTATGGCGGCGATCATTATTTAATGCAAGAGGCGATGAAGTATTTCAACGGTTTAAGCCATTCGGTATGCGTAACGGATATCAATGATTCCATCAATGGACATTTGGTTTGTTATGCGGCGGAAGAAAGTCGATTAAATAGTACGATTGTAGATATTAAAAGATGATGTAGATAAAAATGGAGGAAACATATTAAAAAAGAGGTGATAAATATGAAAAGACTTGCTATTGTGGGTTGTGGCAATCGTTGTTATTACTCTTTTGCGACGAAGCTGAGAGATAATTTTAGCGATAAAGTGGAAATTGTCGGCTGTTGCGATACGAATATCAAGCGCTGTGAATATTTCCGCGAGACGATTAACCCGTCAATGAAAATTTACGAAGTGAACGACTTTGATAAAATGTTGGACGAGTTGAAACCGGATTCCGTATTGGTCGCTACGCCCGATTGCTATCATCACGAGTATATTTCCCGTGCGATGTATAAGGGTTGCGACGTATATTGCGAGAAGCCCGTCAGTATCGACGAGGAAAAATGCCGCATTATTCGTCAAGCGGAAAAAGAAACGGGCAAAAAATTGACGATTACGTTTAATTGCAGATTTCAACCGCATTTTGCCAAGATAAAGGAGCTTTTGGCTTCGGGTGTGATAGGGAAACCGTTATACGTAAATTACCATTATATGTTGCACCCCATTCACGGAGGCGATTATTGGAAACGCTGGCACAGATTTATGGCGCAAAGCGGCGGTATGCTTTTACATAAGTCTACCCATCATTTCGATATTATGAATTGGGTTTTAAACGACGAGCCTGTAAACGTTTCCGCGCAAGGTGCAAGGCTTTTTTACGGAAACGACGATATACCGCACGGGAAACGTTGCACGGAATGCGCATATACGAAAGATTGTCCTACTTATCAAGCGGATATGTTTGATTTGGATTCCATGAAAGCCTTGTGGTTGGAGGCAGAACAGGTAGACGGATACCAACGCGATCATTGCGCGTTTGCGAGCGACACGGATATTTACGACACGATGTCTGTAAACGTAACCTATAAATCGGGCGTAATGATGACGTATGGGATATGTTTTTACAGTACGCAGGAAGGATACCGTATCGATATCGTTGGAGAAAAAGGACGGTTGTCCGTTGAACACGTGCATACTTCCTACGGTTACGAACAAGGCGGAAAAAACGTGCGCATCATCATTCACCATCGCGACGGACAAACGGATGAAATCGTTCTTCCCAAGCCTAAGGGAGCGCATATGGGTGGCGACGATAAGATGTTTGCGATGTTGTTTGGGGATTGGAAAGATGACCCGCTCGGACAGTGTGCGGATAGTTTCGACGGAATAAAATCTGCAATGATTGGCATTGCGGCAAATAAGAGTATAAAGGAAGGCAGAAACGTCAATGTTGCGAAAATTTTGGAGGAAATGAAATGAGAACGGTAGTTCGTAATGCGAAAATAGTAACGAGTACGCAAATATTGGAAAATTGCGTTTTAGCGTTCCAAAACGGAAAAATCGATTATATCGGACCGGAACAAGTGCAGGGCGACAACGTTATCGACGGGGCCGGAAATTATCTGATTCCCGGCTTCGTGGATTTGCATTGTCACGGCTGTATGCGTATGGCGTTTATGGGCGCAAACGAAGAAGAGTTTGGCAAAATTGCCGATTTTCATCTTTCGCACGGCACAACGACGATGCTTGCCACAACGTCTACTTCCAGCATGGAAGAAACGGAAAACACACTGCAAACTTTTTCTGAATATACGCAAAAGCATCCGAACAGTATTTTGAAAGGAATGCATATGGAAGGTCCTTGGCTGAACGCTGCGCAATGCGGCGCGCAGGCGGTACAATTCATGCGTACGCCAAGCAGTGAAGAATTGGAAACGTTAAAGAAGAAATATCCGTTTATTCTTCGCGCGGGCGCGGCTCCTGAATTGGAAGGCGGAATGGAATTTGGAAGAAAGGGGGCAGAGCTTGGCGTATTGATGTCGGTCGCGCATTCAGACGCGGTGTTTTCCGATATAGAGCTTGCTTTACAAAACGGATACGTTTTGATGACGCATTTATATTCGGGCATGAAAGGAATGGAACGGAAAAATGCGTATCGCATCGCAGGAGCCATTGAAGCAGGGCTTTATTTTGACGATTTATACGCAGAGATTATAGCAGACGGAAAACATCTTCCGTTGGAACTGTTGCGATTTATCTATAAATGCAAAGGTGCGGATAGATTATGTTTGGTTACAGACGCAACCCGTGCCTGCGGTTTGCCAAACGGTACGACGACGATTGGCATAAGTTCGGCGGACAACAATCCCATTATCGTAGAAGACGACGTGGCGAAGTTGCTGGATAGGCAAGCGTTTGCAGGTAGCACGGCAACGACGGACAGACTGTATAGAACTATGGCGAAGGCGATTGGTAAAGATTTGGTCGCGCTTTCCAAAATGGCGTCGCTTACCCCCGCGCGTTTGATGGGTTGGAAAGACGTAGGGGAGCTTGCGATTGGCAAACGGGCAGATATGTTATTGCTCGATGAAAATTTAGAAATTAAAAAAGTAATTACAAATAAGGAGAATTAAAATGAAATTAGTAATTTGCAACGACAAACAAGAATTAGGAAAAAAAGCATCGGCACAGGCGGCAAGCGTAATTAACGCGGCAATCGAAAAACAAGGCTATGCGCGTATTTTGCTTTCAACAGGATCTTCACAGTTTCCGTTTTTCGATGAATTTGTAAAAGAAAATATCGATTGGAGCAAAGTGGAAATGTTCCATTTGGATGAATATGTAGGCATTAGCGAGGAACATCCCGCAAGCTTTAAACGCTATTTGCTCGATCGTTTCGTATTAAAAGTAAATCCCGCAAAAGCGCACCTTATCAACGGTCAGCAAGACCCTGAAAAGACGATTGAGGAATTGACGAAGCTCATCAATGAAAAACCTATTGATCTTGGTATGATCGGTATCGGGGAAAATGCGCATATTGCGTTTAACGATCCTCCCGCAGATTTTTATGATAAACGCGCCTATAAAGTTGTGGAGCTTGACGAGCGTTGTCTGCAACAGCAAATCGGGGAAGGCTGGTTTAAAAACCGCGAAGAAACGTATAAAAAGGCAATCAGTATGACTTGTCCGCAAATTATGAAATGTCGCGAGATTATTTCTGTCGTTCCTTACGAAGTAAAAGCGGAAGCGGTCTATAAGACCCTTTCTTCCGAGCTTACGCCTGAAATTCCCGCTACGCTTTTAAAACAGCATACGGCTTGTACGTTGTATTGCGAAAGCGGTTCGGCAAAGCTTTTAACGAAAGAACTCGTTGAAAAGTATAGCTAAAAAAATGAAAAGTATAGCTAAAAAAACAAGGGCGCGCCCTTGTTTAGCGATTCTCGCTAAACAAAAAAATCTTAATAGAAAGGAGAAAAAAGATGAAAAAAACAATTAAAAAATCGATGAGTTTATTATTGGCAACGTTATGTGTGGGTTCAATAGCAGCGTGCGGTTCCTCTGGCGGGTCAAGCAGCGAGACCGTAATTTCCGTGATCAATTTCGGCGGCGGCGTTGGGGAAGAATGGTTAAAAAAAGCGGCGGCTCGCTTCGAGGAATTAAAAGCGGATGAATCCTATGAGGACGGGAAAACAGGCGTATTTATCGATTACATTTCCCAACAAAGTATCAATGTGGCGAATATGGACAGTGACGCCTATAATATTTATTTTAACCAATCTACCACTTCAGCGCGTTCGCTTGCGCAACAAGGCTTTTTGATGGATATCAGCGATATTGTGACGGGAAGCATGGAAGAATACGGCGAAACGGGTACGATTGAAGATAAAATAGCGGAAAATTATCGTATTATGTGTAGCGGTACGGATAATAAGTACTATGCGTTGCCGCATTACGAATTTTATCCCGGTGTTACATACGACGTGGAATTATTTGATAATTACGATTTGTATTTTGCCGCGAGCGGCGAACAAAACGTAACTACGGAGTTTGGGAATGCTGCGTTTATTACCGAGGCGAATCCCACTAAAAGCGTAGGACCCGACGGAGAAGCTGGTACTTATGACGACGGTTTGCCTTCGTCTTTAAAAGAATTATTGATTTTATGCAGTCATATGTCGGGACTTGGCATTACGCCTTTCGCGCTTAGCGGAAAAGTACCTAATTATATCAATTATCTTGTTGGTGGGCTTTGGGCGTCGCTTGCCGGATATGAAGAGATGCAATGCAATTATTCTTTTAACGGAACGGTAGACGTGATTACGGGAATGAGTGAAACGGAAGCGTTATTCCCCGGTTCGGATACGGATTACGTTAAGAAACCGATCGTGGAAAGCAAAACCGTTTCCGAGAAGGACGGTTATTTGGCTTATAGCAGCGCGGCGAGATATTACGCGATTTCCTTCGTGGATATTGCCGTCAATAAAGGCTGGTTTACGTTAACGTCCACACAAGGATCTTCGCACGTGGAAGAACAAAAGTATTTCATTTTTAACGGAAAGAAGATCGGCGGTAAGTCGGTAGAAAAGATCGGTATGCTTATCGAAGGTTCCTATTGGTATAACGAATCGGATAACGTTGGTAATTTCACGAACTATTTCACGCAGACCAAAACGGAAGAAAGAAAGCTCAGCTGGATGAGTTTGCCTACCAGTCTTGACGTTTCCGTGACGAATAAAGAGCAGGGAAATAAGCCGACGTTGGTGGAAACCGCTTCTGCGTTTACCTATATCAATGCCAATATAAAAGGAAATGAAGGCTTGACAAGAGCGTGCAAAGAGTTTGTCCAATTTTTGTATTCGGATAAAGAATTGAGTTACTTTACCCAAGAGACAGGGGTGGCAAAAGGCGTTAAATATCAAACGGAAAACGTGGAAAATATGAATTACTACAAACGGACGTTAACGGAAATTCGTGAAGACGCGAACATTTTGTATATGGGTTATAACAATAAAACGTTCCTTGACGGGTTCGCAACGTTCTCGTTAAATACGGGTGGACAAATGTTTAAATACGGTAGTTCTTTTAATTGTTTGACGCCCATGCGCAACGGTACACATTCTAAGGATATTTTTGAGTACGGCGCAACATTTATGAAAAATTCTTGGGGAACGCTTTATAAAGGAGAATAAGTATGGGAGAAAATACTGTGCAAGCAAAGGCGTCGAGTCAGTCGAGCGACAAAAAAAAGAAAATATTGACGTCTCGTGAGAAGAAACGCCTGCTCTTTTATAGTTGCTATATTTTCATTCCGCTTCTTCAATTTTGCATATTTTATATTTACGTAAATTTTAATTCCATTATGTTAGCCTTTCAAAAATACGAGGTGAAAACGGGGACGGGATATAATATTACGTTTGCGGGTTTTGAAAATTTTAAGGTTGCATTGGGCATCATAGGCGATAATTTATCTATGATAAGAAACTCTGCGGTTATGTTTATTTGCAGTACGTTATTAGGGCTGTCGTTGGCTTTGTTGTTGTCGTTCTATTTATATAAACGCTTCCCTGCCGCAGGTTTTTTCAAAGTGATTTTGTTTATGCCGCAAATTTTATCGCACGTTGTATTCGCTTTGATTTTTGCAAAAATAGGCGACGAGTTGATTCCGTATATCGTTGAGAAAATATCGGGCGATCAGATTATGGGCTTAATGACGAATCCGGATACCAATTTTGTGGTATTGGTTATTTTCAACCTGTGGATTGGTTTTGGGGTAAACGTTTTACTATTCCAAGGCGCGATGGAGGGGATCAATCCTTCCGTTGTGGAATCGGCGCAGCTGGACGGCGTAAATCTGTTACAGGAATTTTTCCATATTACGATTCCCATGATATTTCCTACGTTCGTTACCTTTTTAGTGTTAGGTCTTGCAGGGATTTTCACCAATCAAATGAATTTGTTCAGCTTGTACGGTACGAGTGCGGACTCGCATTTGCAAACGTTTGGATATTTTATGTATCTGCAATCCTTGAAGTCGGACGTTATAACTTCTTCGGGCTTTTACAGTTATTCTGAATTGGCGGCATTGGGCTTGTTATTGACGTTAATTGTTTTCCCTATCACTTTCGGAACAAGAAAGCTCTTGGAAAAGTTCGGGCCGAGTACGGATTGAGGAGGTGTGTAAATGAAAAAAGAAAAGAACGTTGTTAATAAAGTTTTAATTACCTGTTTGATTGTATTTTTGATTGTGTATGCGCTCTCGATTACGTTTATGTTGTTTTGGGGGGTATTGACGTCGCTGAAAAATTCAGATGATTATTTT
>CAYRJG010000030.1:0-18121 GCA_964424525.1 uncultured Ruminococcus sp. | reverse complement strand
CACTTTATCATCTGCACCAAAATCTAACGTTATAAGTAAGTAATCCAATTTCTCAGAACTAAATTCATGAACAGTATTTGCAAAACCTACAGAGTATCTATCTTTATATTGTCTTTTATAAAGTGGATTACTAAAAACCTCGTTAAAAGTGCCTACACTATCATGATTCCCTCGCACCATTGAATATGAAACAACATTATTTAGTTTATTTATTTGTGATAATGCTAAATTCCATTCCCCAACACTACTTTTTTCTGTAATATCTCCCACACCAGCAACATGTAATGTTTTCTTGGTTTTTACGTTTCTTACAATGTGATCATAAATATAAGCTAATTTTTCTGAATGATAATATGTTACCATTTGAGTATCTCCAACAATATCAATTGAATAACTATAATCAAATTCTATGCCAGAATTATCTAACCATAAATATGTTTTATCAACATCATAACCATTGCCAGTTTTATCCACAATTTTGTCATCATAAACTTGTGTAAGGTCATAATAACTTAATAAGTCTTTGTTATTAATATCAACAGAAGATTTATCTTTAATTATTTCAGCTGCTGTTCTAGCGTCTGAATAAATAGCTAAAGATTTAATCATTCCGTTAAAATATGCTGCATCCCAAGCTCTATTATCTGAACCTATACAAAATAATTCTGTCGTAATAAAATCTTCAAATTTACATTCGTATGATTGAATCAAAGTTCCATCAACATAACAACTAATTAAGTTGTTTTCTGAATCACGAACTATCGCAACGTGTACATCTCTTCCTAGTTTTACATTAGCCTCTGTAAAGATGTATTCTTTACTTTCCCCACTAGGTAATTTATATCCAATACGAGGATTGCCATTTCCAAAAATTGAAAAGTCTATAGAATCTAATACAAAATGTTCTAGTTTATTTTATTGATTACCAAAAATAACGCCATTAGCTTTAAAATTTTCATCAATATTAATAACAGTCTCAAAAGTATTAGGCATTTTATCATATAATTTCACAACTTCGTAACGAGTGTTTTTATCAAATACAACAGGAGTAAGCGTTGAAGCACTTACTTTATTAGATGCTAAACAAATTATTGTGAATGCAATTGTTAAAATTGAAAGAATTGAAATAATCTTTTTCATCATAATTTTTCCACCTCATCTAATTACTAGAAACTAATTGTCCATTACTAAATGTACCAGAAACTTCAGTTCCATTCGGATAAATTAGTTTCCCTTCTCCAGAATATACACATGATTCTAAAGCACCACTGGCATACATTTGTCCTTCATAAATAATGCCATCCGTTTGAATGAAACGACCAAAACCTAAAACACTAGAATTAATGTTATTTAAATCGTTCATTGCACCTTCAAACCAAGTTAATCCTTTTTCTTTAGTCGTTGTGGTTTTTCCGTTCGTGGCTTTACCATCCACGAATTCACCTTCAAACTTCCAACCACTTAGCCAAGTAAAAACACCTTCTCCATCGTACTTCCAATTAGAATTAAATGCACCCGT
This sequence comes from uncultured Ruminococcus sp., assembly GCA_964424525.1. GTDB lineage: Bacteria > Bacillota > Clostridia > Oscillospirales > CAG-272 > UBA1740. The sequence continues at coordinate 16,602 of CAYRJG010000030.1, read as the reverse complement.
ATATGTACATCCTGAACTGGCGTATGTGTATACTCCATTAACAGGATTTCCCTTAGAAAACTCCCCTACTAATTTATCGCCATTATGCCATATAAATGTACCTTCTCCATCATATTTACCATCTGCAAATTCTCCAAAATAAATACAATTCGATAAACTCCAAATATATATTCCTTCGCCATGTGGAAGACCATTTTTTATGTAACCAATATATGATATATGATTATCTATTGAATATGCTGTTACAAACCCTTCTTTAACACTACCTACAAAATTATCATAACTACCGTTATATCCGCTAATTGTCAAAGTGTATACTTCATTTGTAGTTAATACAATTTGAGATGTAGCATTATTATGAATTTTTAATATATCATGATTGTTAACAACATTATTGTGGTAATTATCAACGCTTACATTAATTAAAACATCATTCTTAAAAACAGAAACTTCCTCTTCAGCTTCTACATTAATATTGCTAGCAATATAAATCTCATCTTCTGATAAATAATTAAGATGTAAATTATAAACTTCATCACCAATCTTAATTGTATATTTATCGTCTTTTACTTCTTCAATATCAGGACTATCGCTTTGATTACAACCTGTTAAAATTAGTATAAAAATAAATAACAGCAAAAACAACAACCTATTTTTTTCATTATCAATCACTACTTTCTTCAATTATCTATAAGACCAAAAAAGGTGTGTAAGGGCACACCTTCAATGGTATAACTATTACTTAAGCTTTTACTGAGCCATCAGCATTGTAGTAAACACCTGTACCAGTAACACTAGCTACATGATTAGCATCTAAGTATACATCACCAATATAGTATGAACCATCTCCAAATACAATTTTACCTGTACCTGTTTGATCAGTTTGTGCAGCACCTAATTGAGCCATAACACCTGTGAAATAATGTAAACCTGCAGCATTTGAACCATCTAAAGCTATAACATAATACATTGTACCTGTTAAACCTGTTGCTCCACCATTTACAAATTCACCTTCATAACGGTTGCTCCATTCTTTAACTGAACCATCTTCATTATAAGTTGTCCAGTTAAATACACCTTGACCATGGAATGTATATCCACCATCAAATTCACCTTCATAAGTCATAGTATTTGGATAAGTTAATTTACCACGTACTGTAGCACCATTATTATATGTACCTACAAATGTTTGTCCATCTGGCCATCTAAATGTTCCTTCACCATGGAATATACATCCTTCCAATGCACCACTTGCATACATTTGTCCTGTATAACTACATCCATTTCCATAATCGTAATATCCAGTACCTAATTCTTCTGCTTTGATATTATTTAAACCATTCATTGCACCTTCGTACCAAATTAAACCACTTGTTTTGTTTGTTGTTGTTTTCCCATATGTTGCAGCACCATCTGCAAATGTACCAACAAATTTCCATCCAGAATCATCATATGACCATTTGAATACTCCATCACCGTGGAATGTACAACCTTCTAATGCACCACTTGCATACATTTGACCAGTATAGTTGCATCCATTTCCATAATCGTAATATCCAGTACCTAATTCTTCCGCCTTGATGTTATTTAAATCATTCATTGCACCTTCGTACCAAATTAAACCTTCAGTTTTATTTGTTGTTGTTTTTCCATAAGTAGCTTTACCTTCAGCAAATGCACCAACAAATTTCCATCCTGAACCATCTAAACTCCAGTCGAATGTACCATTTCCATGATATAAACCTTTAACGAATGAACCTGTATATTTACAATTAGAATTTACGAAAATTAATGTTCCTTCACCTTCAGGAAGATTACCAACCAAAACACCAGTGTATTTTCTTTCATCATCTAACATATGGTCAGTGACAACTTTTCTTTCAGCAGTTGAACCATCTGCATAATAATAAGTTCCTTCTCCTGTAACACTAGCAACATGACTAGCATCTAAGTATACGTCACCAATATAGTATGAACCATCTTCAAATACGATTTTACCTGTACCTGTTTGATCAGTTTGTGCAGCACCTAATGTAGCCATAATACCTGTGAAATAATGTAATCCTGCTTCATTTTCTCCTCTTAATGCTCTAGCATAGTACATTGTTCCTGTTAATCCAGTTGCTCCACCATTTACAAATTCACCTTCATAACGGTTGCTCCATTCTTTAACTGAACCATCTTCATTATAAGTTGTCCAGTTAAATACACCTTGACCATGGAATGTATATCCACCATCAAATTCACCTTCATAAGTCATAGTATTTGGATAAGTTAATTTACCACGTACTGTAGCACCATTATTATATGTACCTACAAATGTTTGTCCATCTGGCCATCTAAATGTTCCTTCACCATGGAATATACATCCTTCCAATGCACCACTTGCATACATTTGTCCTGTATAACTACATCCATTTCCATAATCGTAATATCCAGTACCTAATTCTTCTGCTTTGATATTATTTAAACCATTCATTGCACCTTCGTACCAAATTAAACCACTTGTTTTGTTTGTTGTTGTTTTCCCATATGTTGCAGCACCATCTGCAAATGTACCAACAAATTTCCATCCAGAATCATCATATGACCATTTGAATACTCCATCACCGTGGAATGTACAACCTTCTAATGCACCACTTGCATACATTTGACCAGTATAGTTACATCCATTTGCATAATCGAAATACCCAGTACCTAATTCTTCCGCCTTGATGTTATTTAAATCATTCATTGCGCCTTCGTACCAAATTAATCCTTCAACTTTATTTGTTGTTGTTTTACCATAAGTAGCTTTACCTTCAGCAAATGTTCCAACAAATTTCCATCCTGAACCATCTAAACTCCAGTTAAATGTACCTTCACCATGGTATAATCCATTTACAAATTCACCTTCATACACACAATTAGAGTTTACAAAAATTAATGTTCCTTCACCTTCTGGAAGATAATTTACTAATAAACCAGAATATTTTCTTTCATCGTCTAGCATATAATCAGTAACAACTTGATTAGAATTTTCATCTGTACGTGTATCTGTTGCATCACAGTTATCACATTTTGCTGTTTCTGTTCCATCAGCTTCCACTGTTGCATTATTGTCACAAACATAATTTGTGAAACTATGTGTTAATTTTGAATCAGCTACCTCACGTGTATTTGTTTCATTACAATTATCACACTTAGCTGTTTCTGTGCCGTTAGCAGCACATGTTGCATTGTCATCGCTTGCGTATGTTGTAAAACTGTGTGATAATTTTGAATCAGCTGCTTCGCGTGTATCAGTTTCAACACAACCATCACATTTTGCTGTTTCTGTTCCGTTTGCAGTACATGTTGCATCGTTATTACTTACATAAGTTGTATAACTATGCGTATGAGGTGTTTCTTCATTAGAATTGCATGACGCAAGAACAAAAGCACTTACTAATACTAATAATACTAAAAACTTTCTCATTTTTTCCTCCTCATTTTAATATTATTTTTTCTTCACTTCATTAAATTTTGAAGCTATTTTTCTGTTATGTATGCTTTATCATACTTAACATGTTTTAAATACATCCCTAATGTAATATCTATAATAATATTCTTAATACTACCCAAATTACACATTTCCCCATTTTATTTTTGTTAATTAAATTAGTATTGAGATTAACCATTCATTGCTTCTTTGAGTGCCGCAGCAAGTAATTTATGACCTTCGGCACTTAAATGAAGCTTATCGCCTAACCAAATGTTAGTTTTCATGTAGCCATAACCATCTGTATAATAACTTCCAGATGTAGCATTTTCATCATAAACAAAATGAGTTACATCTATAAATTTATCATTTTCAATATTATTAGATTCAATCCATTCTTTCATGATGCTATTTGAATAAGCAGTATACTCAACCTTCCAACTTTCAGCAAAATACGCTACTGTATTAAAGCGAGACATATAAACTATTTCTGTTGTTGGGAACATCTCATGAAGTTTTGTAATTACACTTTGCATAATCGCTTGATTCCCCTCTACATCACCTTCAGCGATATTACCACTAATTTGTAAGAAAATATATTTTGGATCATTTTTTAATCCTTCTAATAACTCTAAATTAGTATCCCAGAAATAAGCATTAGATCCACCAATACCAAAGTTTAAAACGTCATATTCAGGAGCTAAATCTTGTGCAGCTCTTTCATACCACATTGTGAAATGTGATGCTCCTATTATTAATGTTTTTTCACTTAAATCTGTATCTTTATAACGATCTACTAATCCTTGCAATGTGGCACAATATCCATGAACAAATGGGATTTCTTCTACATTTTCATAGCCTGGAAGTAACATATCATCGTTCCATTCACCTAATTGAGGTAACCAATCTGCTGTACGTGTTGTTCCATCCCAGCATCCTTTAATATAAGCAACAGGATTTAATTCTTTATCGCAAATATACATTACACCATTTCCATAAATATATGAATGATTTAATGCATCGAATTGACCTTTGTAGCAATATAGTAAATCATCGATACTTCCACCTACGCTTGCACCTGTATAGTTAGATGAAGTATAGAAGTATTGGATACCTTCTCCATATCTTATCCAAGCACCTGTTGAAGTATAAAGTAAATCTCCTTCATAGATACTGTCATCTCCATAAATAATTTTACCTTTACAATTTTGGTTTTTCTTAATACTTGGGAATCCATCTAATTCGCCTTCAAACCAATGAATACCTTCGCTTGATGGATCTCTTCTTGCATCAGTAAATGTAATTCTACCAACGCATCCAGCAGGACTTCCGTTTCTAAATTCACCTTCATATAGCCATCCATAAGCTTTTACACTTCCGTCAGCATTATATGTATTCCAATCAAATGAACCTTGACCATGGAATTGCCAATTAGTGTTAAACTCGCCTGTATAACTCATTGTATTTTTATATGTATATTTACCAGAAACAGGATTACCACTTTCAAATGTACCAACTAATGAATCTCCTAAGTTATTCCAGTAAAAAGCACCTTCTCCATGATACACACCATTTCTAAACTCACCTTCATAAACACAGTTAGTATTTACCCATGTTAATGTACCTTCTCCATTTGGAACTCCATCAACTAAATAACCAGTATATTTTCTATCTTCATCTAAAACATAATCCTCATAATAACCAGTTTTAGCAGGTTCAAATGTTATCAATAATGTGTAACTATTATCCGCCCATAATTTTAAATAAATATCAGCAGTAGCATCAGACTTAATTGTCATAACATCATCTGTTGTCACAATGTTGTTATTTCCATCTTCTGCTTTAACATTCGTTAATACAGTATCGTTTTTCTTAACGACAATTGTAGAATTGGCAGTCACACTAACGCCGCTTGCAACATATGCTGCCATACAGTTTTGTAAACTTTCAGACTCATATGGTGCTAAAGTGATTTTTGAATCACCGATTTCAACCACAACCACTTCCTCAACAGGTTCTGTTCCTTCTCCTGAACCTGGTGTAGGTTCGGTTGTGCCATCTCCAGGTGTTGGCGCAGGAGTTTCATTTTCTTGACTATTATCGCATGCAGACAAGAACATAAAGCAAAGCATTAAACAAAAACTTAAAAATAAAAACCTTTTGCTTTTCATAAGCATCCACCTCCAATTAAAATATTTTATTTTTACTATTAGATATACTACATGCTTGATATCTAATAATTATTTTTTCTTCTAAGTTCAACATCAATATTAATATTTATATTTGATGTAATTTCAACTCTAGCTAAATCCATACAAAGTAGGTTTGTCATCGAATCAAAATAATCATTAAAAAATATTTCCAAAATATGTTCATCAAATAAAATGTCGATGTTTTTTTCTATCAATTTACATTTCCTAATACCATTTTTAGTATCATTATTTTCAATACCATATAATTGTTCTTTGATTTTTGAACGATCAAACGTAATTGTATTAGTTATGTAATCTAAGATAACACTAGCATATTCATTTTCTTTAGAAACAAAATTAATTTCTAATATCAAATCTTTAATTACATCAAAATCAACATATAATCTAAATAACTTTGAATTATCAACTAAAGTATAAGTTTTGTCTGTTTCTAAAGATAATCTACTAAATGTTTGATTTCTTAATAAATTATTAACTTCGAAAATTGGCTCTGAACGCAATTTTCCATTGATTATATTTATTTCTCTAGGAATAGTTAAATTGCCACACCAATCTAAATTGTAATCTTTATGGATATATCTTCTGCCCCACATATAATTCCAAGCAATCATAAGCTTTCTATTATCATCAGTGAAGAATAATGGTGCATAATATTCACAGCCATGATCAATTTCACAAATATTATCTAATTTAATATCTTCTATCAAATAATTTGTATGAGATATTTGATATATCGAACTAGAAATATTATCGAATTCATATCCTTTTTTTGATAGATTTTGTGGTGAAATAATTAGAACTGAATTATCTCCATCTTCTAGTAAAGACGGACATTCAAACATTGTTCCACAGCCTTCTTCCAATGATAATGTTTTAATGAATTTAAAATTAATTAAATCTGAAGTTTCGTATAATAGAACCATTGCTAATCCTTTTTCTGGTTTTTTAGAGCCTATTAAAACATAAAACTTGTCATTCTTTCTAAAGATATAAGGATCTCTAAAATCTACTATTGAAGCAATATCTGGTTTATTATCGTTTCTTATAACAGGATTGTTTTCATATTTAATAAAATTAATTCCATCTTCTGAGTAAGCTAAAGATATTGTTTGCTGTTCATTTCCTTCTCTATCATATCCATATGAGGTATATAAAAGATATAATTTATCATTATAAATAGCTGCTCCACCACTCCAACAACCTATTTTGTCATATTGTTGGTCATTAGTAAGCGCGTCATCATATTCAGTAAAATGAATTAAATCTTCGCTTACTGCATGTCCCCAACAAACATTAACTTGATCATTAGAATGTTTATTATGTTGAAAGAAAATGTGATATTTCCCCTTGTAATAAATACAACCATTTGGATCATTTATCCAACCACTCTTGGAAGTAAAATGAATTTGTGGTCGATTAAAATTCATAAAAATTCCTTCTTTTTTATTTATTCTGCAGAAATTAATTCAGTACCGTTCCAAGTTCCTTTTACTACTCTACCGTCACGATAGTACATTGTTCCTTCACCTTGAATCCATCCACCGTTAAGTTCATTAAATTGTCCAACAAATGAATATTCAGGAATATTTGGATCTTCACTTGGCCAGTATTGAGTACCCCAGCCATGTCTTACATTGTTTTGCCATTGACCAACATAAACATCACCATTAGGCCATCTCATAGTTCCCCAACCGCTTAATAGTCCTCCACCATCAAATGTTCCAGTGTAAATGCAATATTGTTGTTCTACTGTTCCATCAATTGGAGCGCCTGATTGTAAGAAATATTTAGTTCCATAATATGGATTACCATCTTTCCATTCACCATAGAAATAGTCACCCATAGGCCATTTCATATATCCGCTACCTTCCATTTGGTCTTCGTTCCATTCGCCAATGTAAATACAAGCTGTATTAAAAATCATTGTGCCAGTTCCTTGTTTAAGACCGTTTTCGAAATAACCTTCATACATATCACCATTTGCATACATCATTTTACCGAATCCATGAGGTTGGTTTTCTTCATTCACAAAACCTTCATAGTAATCACCTGTTGTTTCATCTTCAATAACTAAAAATTTATATCCTTCTGGTAATACAGTACCTTCAGCTGGTGCTTCTGGTTCGTCAGTTTCACCACATCCAACTAGTGGACTAATACATAGTAAAGCAATTAATACTAATAAAAACTTTTTCATTTTCAATTCTTCCCTTCTATAATTTTTCTTTAATTAAATTAACAAATCTTTCATATCCTATAGCATTTAAATGAACACCATCAGAAATGAAATAATTCCATATATTGCTAACTGGCGCTCCATTATCTAAAAGTAGAGCTGCATGATCAATTAATTCAATATTATTTGTAGTACAATATTCTTTTAATAAATTATTGTATTTAGTTTCTTCTGCTAAAAAGTGTGCAAAAGTTGGAGATGGTTCAACAGTCATTAATACAATTTCTACATTTGGTAATGCCTCTTTTAATTGTTTAACTAATTTATCAGCTTGAACTAATGTATCTTCAGCACTCAATCCCATATGTAAGTCATTGTAACCTAAATGTAAAACAACTTTTTCAGGGCTATAAGGAACAATTAAATACTTAGCTAATTGTTGCCATTCATAATATGTTGTTCCACCAATTCCTGTATCAATCACATCATATCCTGTAAAAGCAGTATCAAAATTCATAATATTATAGTGAGGATGCATCATATCTGTATATGAGTCACCACAAATGATTGAACTATATTCTTTATTTTGTGGATATTTACTATTAATGTAATTTTGCATGTAAGAATAATTGAATAAATATTCACGTTCCATAGATTCATCATAACCTTCATATAATTCTTGGTTTCCACTATATTCTTTAATAGCACCAACTGCACTATAGAACGCTTTGATGTAGTATGAAGGACGTCCCATACTATCTTCGAAATACATTATTCCATTTCCATACATCCAACCAGTTTTATAATGATCAAATTCACCTTCATATCTAACTAATTTTGAATCAGGTGTTCCACCAGCTACATCACCAGTAAATGTACAGTTAGAGAAATCCATTACACCTTTTCCAACTCTTAGCCATTCAGAACTTTGAGTGTATAAAATATCTCCTTCGTATATACTTCTATCACCAAATTTTATTTTTCCCTTACCTGTTTGATTTCTTTTTACATTAGGGAATCCATCCATTTCACCTTCAAACCAGTAAACTCCATCTCCATTTGAGCCATCTCTAGCTACAGTAAACGTTACTTTACCAGTACACCCAGCGATAGTTCCATTTTGGAACTCTCCTTCATATAACCATCCATACGCTTTAACAGAACCATCAGCATTATATGTATTCCAGTCAAATGAACCTTGTCCATGGAATTTCCAATCTGTATTAAATTCACCTGTATAACTCATTGTATTTTTATAAGTGTATTTACCTGTAACAGGACTTCCATTTTCCCATGTACCAACTAATGAATCACCTAAATCATTCCAATAAAAAGTTCCTTTACCATGGTAAACACCATTAAGAAATTCACCTTCATATACACAATTAGTTTTCACCCAAGTTAATGTTCCATCTCCATTTGGAATACCATCAACAACTTCACCTGTGTATTTTCTTTCTTCATCTAACACTAGGTCAGTAACAACTTCCACTGTTTCACCACCAGTTTGATTTCCAGGAGTTTCTTGATTACCTGGAGTTTCTTGAGTTCCAGGAGTTACTTGCTCAGATGGATTTTCTTCTTTATCGCACCCAACTAAAGCAAATGAAAAACAAACAAACAATAGCAATAATATTTTTTTCATCTTTAAAATCCTCCCTAAATTTCAAATTCGATTAAAGTAACTGAACGAGGTTCAACTATACATCTGTTTAATGAAGTATCATCACGCACAATTATTAATTCTTGTCCATCACTACTATTAATTCCTTCAAAGCTTTCTGAAGTCATATAACTTCTTGAAAGGATGTTTTTGATATTACTATTACTAATTTTTAAACGATAATCAGTTGCATTGATTACTGAAATAGTAATTTTATTTCTTTCTTTATTGATTGTTGCACAAACTTCAATATAGTCATCAAAGTCTCTAACGTTAAATGACATATTAATAGAATAAGCTTGCATATATCTTGAATATAATGCATTTACCATTCCAGAACCTTCTAAATATGCATGTAAATCGTCTGTTGCAATTTGGCCTTGCGTTGCATTAATTGTTGATGAATAACAAGCAATTTCTACAACATCAGCATTTTTTATAAATACATTTAGACACGAAGCAACGCCCATACCATCTTTTAATCTAGATGATGTTTTTGCTTGATTATAAGCATATTCATCAATTGCCATTGTAATATTATCAGCGTTAGAAAGATTACGATGTTCTCTAATACGCCATTCAGCTTGATCTTGTAAAGATAAAATATGTTCTCTAACTGATTCTTCTTGGCGAACAGCATAGAAGTGTTCACTTGTATAATCCATATTATTTCCACATTCATTAACCATTGTTTGTGTCCAAGCAGAAACGTTATCTCCAACTGCTATAATTTTAATATTTGGAGAAATTTCTTTAATAGCTTCAGCAATTTGATTATGTTTAACTGTATAATCAGCTAAAGGCATATGTCCTAATTGCCAATCTCCATTCATTTCATTTCCAATTGAGAAATATGTCACATTATATGGTTCTTTTTGTGGTCTTAGTGAAGCATAGTAACCACTTGTACCATTAATATATTCCACCTCATCTTTAGCCATTTGGACTGTTCCTAAACCTGCGTTAAGTACAATATTAGGTTCAGCATTTAAATAACGACACATTTGAATAAATTCATCAATACCAAAATCATTTGGTTCATAAACACCATAAAAACCATGATTTTCAATATTAACTAAATCTGAAGCGTATCTATCAGCATCATTTTTAAAATCTTCTAATGCACCAGCATATTCTAAATTTCGTTTAGAGACACGTTTATCTCTATCACCAATTCCATCATAGAAATCATATCCTGATACAAAGTTTCCACCTGGCCAACGGTAAAAAGGAGCATTTAATTCTTTTAATACTTCTAATGTATCTTTTCTCATGCCATAAATGTTATCAGCTTTCATAAGAGAAACAGAATCCATATAGAACTCTCCATCTACTGCTTGATAAGTCAATGTATACTTACCTTCAACAGGAGTAATTAAACTAAATTCATATTTACTAAAACTATCAGTTGAATCAATATCAACAAATTTAACTACATTTTCACCTGTTGTTGCTTGTAAAAAAACTTTTAATTGGCCACTACCTTTTGCATAAATATAACCATTATATTCGGCATCATGCAGTACGATTCCACGTTGATAGATTGATGCACCTTCAACAAAATGAGGAGCATATCCACCGCAATATGTATTTTCTGAATCACTTGTAATTAATTTATCGCTACCTTTTTTCCATTGAGATACATCCTCTCCAATTGGAGCGACAAATTTACGATCCATTATTTCTTCTGCCCATAATCCTTCATAAATAATCTTTTCCATATGCTCAATGAATGTACCATATATGAACGGATTAATTTCTGAACCTATTTCTCCTGAAGTATTGAAATATAACTTTAATACTTTATCATACTCAACATTCTCTAAATCATCCGTTAAGTTTGAAGTTGGTGAGGAATCATCTGTACAACCTGCAACAATAAAACTTGCTAAAACTAACAAACAAATTAACAATTTTTTCATTATACATTTCCTCCGCATACAATGTATCGTACTTCTTCAGAACTTAATTTTGTACTTCTATTCTCATAAACAAGTCCATTTGTTTCTTGATACACATCGCTTAATTGTGTATAACAAAAACCTGAAATGTAATCTAATTTATAAATTGATTCAAATAATTGTTTTATTCGTTCTCTTAAAATCAAGATATTATCAGCTTTATCGCCATAACCCCAACCTTCTTGTTGACATATAGAAATTCCACCAAATTCACTAATAATAATTGGTTGATTATTATATGAATGATTTTCAGCAAATGCTTTACCATAACAATTAATTATATTTGTGTTTATAACTAAATCTTTATCTGCATACGCTTTATAAAATTCACTTGCATCTTGTTGATACTCATGTAAAGATAAAACATCTGTATTAGATAAGTTATGCCATCCATCATTTGTAATAGCTAATCTTGTGTTATCATATTTTTTAACTTTATCTTTTAAACCTGATACATATTCTTGCATTTCAACATCAAATTTAATTCTTGGAATACCCCAACTTTCGTTGAAAATTACATATGTAATAATTGAAGGGCAATTATAATATTGATCTATTATTAAGAATAAATCACGATTAATTTCTGATTTCATTTCATCAGAATATTCATAACAAGAAGGTAATTCACTCCATAAATAGAAACCATAACAGTCTGCTAAATAATACAATAGTGGATCTTCTACTTTTTGATGAATTCTACATCCGTTAAAACCAAATGATCTCATCAAATTAAAGTCTTCTAAAATATTATCTTTATTTAATGTAACACCTTGATGTTCATAATATCCTTGATTAAGAATTAATCTTAAGAATACTTTCTCATCATTAAGATAAATATTAGATCCTTTAGTCTCAATAGTTCTAAAACCAAAGTAAGTAGAAACTTTATCTTTTTGTAATCCCTCTAAAACAAGTTCAACATCATATAAATTACCTTCATTTTCTTTCCAAAGCTTATATTCTTCAAAAATTAATGTTCCTTCGTAATTTAAGGCACCAGATAATTGGAAAGTTTTAACTAATTCACCTTTAAAACTAATGTTTACTTTTAAATTATCTGTAGTTGTTGTTGTGATTTTATAATTAACATTTCCGTTTTTATCTCCGGAAAAATAAGCTTTTTCAATATGGTTTGTGCCACATTCTTCTAAATAAATTGATTTATATATACCTGTTGTTTGAACATACCAACATTCATGACTTTCTTTTACTTCTCTTTGTTTACCACGTAATTGAGCTTTAGAGAATGAATCTCTCACATCGACAACTAATGTATTTTTTCCTTCTACTAAATACTTAGAAACATCGAAACTAAAACTTGTATATCCACCTCGGTGATTTCCAACAAAATGACTATTCACATAAACATCACATTCGTAATCAACCGCTTGGAAATGAAGTAGATAGTTACTTAGTTTTTCAACATCAAAATCAATATAATATGCAACATGTTGATACATTGTTTCATCATTTACACCACTTTTTGGTGTTTCATAAGCATATGGAATTAATATTTTTGTCTTTTTTAATAGAGAATCATCACTATTGCTATAGATAAAAAAGTCACATTCACAATCTAAAACTTTGAAATTATCTCTTCTAAATTGTGGATTAGGGTATGAGAAATATTTAACATCTTCTTTTTTAATCATCCCTTGACTCCTCCATTCATTCCTTCTACGAAATATTTTTGTCCAAATATGAAGATAACTACAATTGGAATTGCAGAAATTAATGCACTCGACATCAATAATCCTTTCATTGCTGTATCACTCATAATTGTTAAATATAAACCAGATGCAACAGTTCTAAATTCATCGCTATCAGTTACAATCATAGGCCATAAGAAATCATTCCATGTACCTTGGAAAGTAAATAATACTAATGAGATAATAACTGGTTTACACATCGGCATAATAACTTTTGCATAAATTTGAAAATTAGTTGCACCATCCATACGCGCTGCTTCATCAAAATCCTTAGGAATATCCAGCATAAATTGTCTTAATAAAAAAACACCACCTACGCCAGAAAGTCCTGGTAAAATCATTGCCCATAAAGAGTTATATAAACCTAACTCAGTAATAATAACAAAGTTTGGAACAATGTTAATCACACCTGGAATAACCATTGAAATTAAACAAATACTAAAGATTACTTTTTGGCCTTTGAATTTTAATCTAGTAAACGCAAATGCTGCCAATGATGCAATAAAGATATATAAAACTGTTTGCGTTATTGAAACAATAAATGAATTTTTTAACCATGTTAATAAATATGGCGCTCTTTCATTTACTTTCGCAAAATTCTCAAATGTTAAGCCGGAAAAAAACTCCTTAAAGCCGTCAAACATATGAGGAATATTAGCTTCTTTTTGGAAAGCTAATAAAAATCCGAAAAACGAAGGTATTAAAGAAAGTATAGTGCAAACTGCAACTAATACGTAAACAATTGTTTCAAATTTTCTATTGCGCATCCTTATTACCTCCTTTATTCAAGGCAAATTTTAATGATAATAATGAGAATACACCCATAATTGCTGCTAAAATTAGGGCCATTGCACTAGCTCTACCATATAAGCCTCCACCAAATGCTGTATTATAAATATTTTGAATAACTACTTCTGTAGATTCAGTTCCTGGTGTTAAAACCATTGGTTGTCCCATTACGTTAAAACATGAAAGAATTGTCATGATAATAACGTAAGAGAATGTATTTTTTAATCCAGGAATAGTAATATGTAATACTTTTTGAACAGCATTTGCACCGTCTATATCTGCAGATTCATATAGTTCTTTTGGTATATTTTGTAATCCGGCAGTAAATAGAACCATGTTACCACCAATACCCCACCATGTAGATAGTAAGAATATTGATATCCACTGATAAGGTTGTTTTGTTAACCAAGGAATTTCTTCACCAAAGATTAAATTAAATATACCTGTATTAGAATCTAAGAATATGATGAATATAATACCAACTGTTGTAATTGATAAAATACCTGGCAAATAAATTAAAGCTCTTGCAGCTTTAAAACCTTTAAGTTTAAAGTTTAGTAGATAAGCTACAATAAAAGGAATAATAATTAAAATTGGAACTTGAATTCCTACGAACAATAACGTATGTTTCATGGAATTCCAATATCTTTCGCCTGTATAACTTGTGGTGTCAAATATTAATTCGAAATTTTTAAAGTTATTCCATTGCATTACAGTTAGGTCATCTTTACAATCAGTAAAACTTAACACTATTGTTAAAATAACCGGAATTAAGCAGAACAGTACAAAGAAAAACAAGTAAGGTAATACGAAAAGATATGGTGAAATATATTTTTCGTAATAACCTCTAATTTTATTTAACTTTTTCTTACTGACTTCAGTCATTATTGCTCAGCCAACCATCTCTTATAGTTATTTACTTGTTCATCTAAAGCAGCTTGAGCAGATTTTTCGTTATTTAAACCTCTAGATACAGCTGTACCCATATAGTTATACATTTCATAGAAATATGAATAAGTTGTAGCACCAACATTTGCTTTATAAGCAGTTTGCGTGAATGCATCTAAGTAAGGAATAGCTTTATATTCATCTAGAGCATGAACTGATTTTCTTGCAGGAACTTGACCAGCTTTTGCCCATTCTAATGCATTTTCACTTAAATAATTAAAGAATGTATAACATGCATTTCTAATACTATCATTTGTAACTGTATTTTTTGCTAAACATAATTGGTGTGAACCAGCAAAAGAAATTCCATTTTCACCAGTAGATTCAGGCATTGGCATTACACCTAAATTTCCATATTCAGCAAAGTCACATGATTCTTTTAAAGTATTAATCATCCATGGCCCATCAAAATAAAATGCCGATTTACCTGCTCTAAATAATGTTAAGTCACCACCATTAGAAACAGTAGTTGATGAAACAGGATTAGAACCGTATTTCAAATCCATTAATTCAGCTAAGATAGTAGCTGCTGTTGATGAGTTAAAGATAGGATTATTACTTGAATCAATAATACTTGAATTGTTTTGTAATAATTGTGAATAAAAAATATCTTTTGTGATTGAATAGTTATTTGGAATAGCCCATCCATATACATCACCTTCAGTAAACTCTCTACATGCAGCATAGAATTCTTCCCAAGTTGCATATGGTTCTATTTCACCAGTAATTTCTTTGTTATAGAAAATTGCTGTTGGATGAATATCTAATGGGAATGAATAACGAGTATCGCCAAATAGACCAGCAGTGTAAGCTGCATCAATGAAATCACTTTGAGATAGCTCTAATTCTTCCATAACATCATTCATTTCAACTATCATGTCACGTTCAACAACACTACCTAAACGGTTTGCAGGAACTGCGATTATATTTGGAGAGAATTTTGCATTCTTTTTATTTTGATAGAATTTAGTAAATAAAGTGTCCCAGTCAAGTCTATTAACTTCTACTTTAATTTTACCTTCGTGTGCATTATTGAAGTTTTCAACCATTACTGCCATATTATTTCCGTCAGTTCCAGTAAAACCATGCCAGAATTTTAAAACGATTTCTCCTTCCTCACCATCTCCACTTGGTTGATCATTATTATCACCACAAGCAGAAACACTAAAAATTGATAATAAAACGATTAAAACTAATAATAATTTTTTCATAATATCATTTTCCTTTCTGATTTTTGTTTAGATATTGTCTAAAAAGAATTTCCAAAAAAAGGCAACTTTTTAACGAAATTATTTGACAAAACATCTTTACGCTTCTATTATAGAAGTAGGAGAGCAATCTGTAAACGCTTTTACTTGCTTAAAAAAGCCCAAAAATTGCTATATTGATTATGAGAAAAGATTATAAGCTTAAAGAGTCATTTAAAACAACAAGAAAAAACACATCAAGAATAATACATATCAATAATGAGGAATTAGATTTAAATCCTCATATTTTTGGTTTTTCTGATTGTGGATATGAATTTAACGGTAGCGGCTACTTTCACGAAAGAGAAAATGGTATTGGTTATATGTTCACTTATACAATAAGTGGTGCAGCCGAATTAATCTATGAAAACAAAAAACACCTATTACACAAAGGCGATTTATGCATGATTGAATTAAGCAAGAAAAATGTAGTTAA
>CAYRJG010000029.1:5427-18770 GCA_964424525.1 uncultured Ruminococcus sp. | reverse complement strand
ATCCTGACAGAGATCCATAATACCACCGATATACTCGGTAGGAGTGATAACGGTAGCCTTCATTATAGGCTCATAAGCAGTTTGAATTTCATCAGCCGTCGGGAATTTGGAGGGGTTATCAATAAGAATTTCCTCGCCGCCGCGAAGTATGACCTTATAAATAACAGAAGGTGCTGTGGTAATAAGATCGAGATTGAATTCTCGTTCAAGTCTTTCTTCAATTATTTCCATATGAAGAAGTCCAAGAAATCCGCATCTGAATCCAAAGCCAAGCGCAACAGATGTTTCGGGTTCAAAAACAAGCGAAGCATCATTTAACTGTAGCTTCTCAAGAGCTTCTCTTAGGTCACCGTAACGAGCTCCGTCGGCAGGATAAATACCCGAATATACCATCGGATGAACGTCACGGAATCCGGGAAGTGCCTCATCTGCCGGATTATCTGCAAGTGTAACAGTATCGCCAACGCGCGTATCACCAACATTCTTTATGGATGCCGTAATATATCCAACCTCACCTACCGATAGCATTTCGCATTTTTTCAGTCCAAAAGGCTCCATTGTGCCGAGTTCAACTATCTCGAATTCGGCACCGGTGGACATAAGGCGAATTTTATCACCACTCTTTATACATCCGTCAAACACTCGAATGTATACGACAACGCCCAAATACGAATCATAATACGAATCAAATATCAGAGCTTTGAGAGGAGCCGTGGAATCGCCTTGAGGCGCAGGAATATCGGTTGCGATTTTTTCAAGAACATCCAGAATATTAAGTCCGTTTTTGGCAGAAATAGCCGGGCAGTCCTCTGCCGGTATACCTATAATATCCTCAACCTCACGGCGCGTACCTTCGATGTCAGCAGATGCGAGGTCGATTTTGTTTATTACCGGAAGAATCTCCAAATCGTTATCGATAGCAAGATATGCGTTTGCAAGCGTTTGTGCTTCAACACCTTGAGTTGCATCAACAACAAGCAACGCGCCTTCGCATGCTTTAAGTGAACGCGAAACCTCGTATCCAAAATCGACATGACCGGGTGTATCAATAAGATTATAGATATACTGCTCTCCATTTTTTGCATTGTAATTTAACTTTACAGCTCTTGCCTTTATTGTAATACCGCGCTCACGCTCAAGGTCCATATTATCGAGAAGCTGCTCTTCCATATCCCTTGTAGCAACGGTACTGGTTTTTTCCAAAAGTCGGTCAGCAAGAGTGGACTTACCGTGATCGATATGCGCGATTATTGAAAAATTTCTAATATGTGTTTGCTTTTCTGTCACTTTATTTTTTTCCTTTTCACAAGGCGTATTATGCCTCGGTCATCTTTTTTGCCGCAATAGAATATTTTTCTATTTTTGAATCAAGCACTGCCCTGTCATCATCATGAGCAAGAATATATATTTTAATTTTAGGTTCAGTACCCGACGGGCGAACTATAATTTTATCATCATTTTCAAGCGTGTAGTAAAGAACATCGGATTTCGGCTGACCTGTGGGATATTTTTTTCCGCTGTCAAGCTCAACAACCTCACCTACAAGATAATCACCGGCACTGCGAACACGGCATCCTGCAATTTCACGAGGAGGATTATCACGCAATCCACTCATAACACGGCGACGCTTTTCTATTCCGTCATAGCCTTCCATATAAATATCAATCATTCCCTCGGAATAATTACCGTATTTATTGTAAAGAGCTCTGAGAGCATCACAAAGTGTCATATTTTGCTTTTTGTAGAATGCGGTCATTTCAAGGATCATCATAGATGCTTCAACCGCATCCTTATCTCTTGCATAGGATCCCAGGAGATAGCCGTAGCTCTCTTCAAAGCCGAGAACAAAATTTTCTGCCTCACCTTTTTTCTCGTAATTTTTAATTACCTCACCAATGAATTTGAATCCGGTAAGAACGTCATGAAGCTTGATCCCATGCACGTTTGCAATTTTATAAGCCATATCGGTAGAAACGATACTCTTAATTGCATAAGCGCCATCGGAAAGCTTACCAACCTTTCTTCTGGCATTTATTGCATAGTCAAGGAGAAGCGAGCCCATTTGGTTTCCCGAAATAGTAACAAATTCTCCACTCTTATCTCGTGCCATAACTCCAACTCTGTCAGAGTCCGGGTCGGTTGCAATAATAAGATCTGAACCAACCTTATCCGCGATTTCAACACCCATCACGAATACATCCGAATATTCAGGGTTAGGCTTTTTAACCGTTGGGAAATTTCCATCGGGTACCATTTGTGCATCTACTGTATAAAGATGTTTCAATCCGCATCTCTTAAACACTTCCGGAACAAGTTTATATCCAGCACCGTGGAGGGGGGTATAAACAACCTTAAGATCATCTGCGATTTCAGAAATTTCATTAGGTGAAATAGCTGTTTTTAAAACTGCATTGATATATTTTTCATCAAATTCAGCTCCAAGCTCGGTTATAATGCCCTGTTTAAGCGCGGAATCGTAGTCCATTATTCCACTCATATCGAGCACATCAAACGCCTCACGTGCCGAAGAAACCGTTTTTGCCTGTTCAGGACCGATTTGCGCGCCATCTTCCCAATATGCTTTATATCCGTTATACTCTTTGGGATTATGCGATGCAGTTATATTAATACCTGCCATAGCACCAAGCTCTCTTACAGCAAAAGAAAGTTCGGGCGTAGGTCTAATTCCATCAAAAATATACACTTTAATTCCGGCAGAAGCCAGCACGCAAGCACTAACTTTAGCAAAAAGTTCGGAATTATTTCTGGAATCATACGCGATTGCAACACCGCGCTCAGCACCGCCTGCATTTTTTACAAGCTCCGCAATTCCGCGGGTGGTCTGTGCAACAGTGAAACGGTTCATACATCCGATACCCATATACATGGTCGAACGCAAGCCCGCTGTACCAAAAGCCATAGGTTCCGAAAAACGCATAGCCTTGATTTCTTCCGAATCCTTAATCGAATAAAGCTCTGCTTTTTCATTGTCGGTAAGCGAATCGGAATTGCACCATCTTTCAAACTCAAATGTGTAGTTCATAAAAACCTCCCAAATTTTAATCTATATTTTCAAGCGCGAGCGCAAGTTGGTCAGGACACGACGTCGGCTTAAATCCGCATTTAATTCCCTTCAGGCGTCGAATAGCTTCTTCTACCTTCATCCCCTCTACTAGGGCACATACTCCGGCAGTATTGCCTGCACAACCACCTACAAAGCTGCATTTTTCTATAATGTCATCTTCAACATCAAGTATGACCATTCTTGAGCAAGTACCGTGGGTTTTAAATTCAATATGCTTTTTCATTTTATGTAGTCAAATCCTTTCGTTATTCCAAATTTTTATATATACCAACAGCAGTATATGATGAACAAAATAGAGTCAAATACACCAAAAGAGAAGAAAAACTTTCTCCGTTTTTTCTAAATACAATCGAAAAATACGGAATCCTTCCATCTTCTGTATCAAAGGCAACGGTATTTACTCGGTAAATTTCAACCGATAAAGCTTGAGCAGCCGCAAAAACGTCCGCAAGTGTCTTTGTTGAATCCGCTGCCATTCTGATTTCCAGATATCTATCATCGTCTTCACAAATTTCCGGAACAGAAAATTTACGAGATACAAGAGCATATTTCATATCCGCACTTCCGTCAAGTCCAAAGACGGGAGTTACCGAATCAATTTTCAAATCTTCTGCAAACAGCAAAGAAGCTATACCCGATATTCTCGCACCTCCTCGTTCTTCAAGCGGCAACAAGCAATATTCGCAAATGCCAAGTGAAACAGCACGCGCCGCTTCTTTAAAACTTGCAGCGTAACTCACGCGCGGATCGTCAAAGTCTTGCGAAAAAACATCAAAAGCTTCGTCTGCCAAACGATTTTTGACATAAATGAACGTTTCTTCGCTTTTTTCGTTTTGCAAAAAATCTGATTCGGCCACCGCAATATTCTCTGCAATCAAGCTTTCGGTAAGCATTTCCGAAAAAAGTGCTTTATCCTTCGACTCAATGCTATTTATATAGGAAATTATTCTATCTCGGTTTTCGGGCAGCGAAATTTCTCCACCGAATCCGAAGTCAAAACACGAGCCTTCAATAAGCATTCCCAAAATTTCATAAATTCCATATCCGTCGTTTGACAATACCCTAGCAGCTCTAGATGCATCAAATACTAATTCCGACAGTTCGCAAATTCTTTTTTCGGCACAGATTGCCTGCTGTTCGGAAAGGTATATCATATTTTGCTTTGTTTGTTCGTTTTCCGAATAATTTCCATCCTTTAGCAAATCACGCCTCCAAACATTTATCGTTCTTTATTAAATATATTATACAAGAAAAAAACTTCAATTACAATAGCACTTACCGATTTTTTTAACTTTCCTGCAAAATATTTTTTTAGGTATTGATTTTTTTTACAGTTTATGCTATAATAGACATCGTGGTGGATTCGAGATGAATTAATCTTATGCCGGTATGGTGGAATTGGCAGACGCGTCGGACTCAAAATCCGAAGGTAGCAATACCGTGTCGGTTCGACCCCGACTACCGGCACCACGAAAACGGCTCGCATTTGCGAGCCGTTTTTTTCACTATTAGCGTCTGTCTTATTTTTTGGCAAACAGATTGACACTTCTGCGATGCGAAATATGCATCGGCTATTCATCCTTTTGCACAAAAAAACTTTATAGTTATTATTGTATTGTACTAATTATATTATAAAGGTATTGACAATATTTTTTTTATATGTTAAAATACTTTTTGAAATACACGCATTATTTTGCGTAAATTTTATTTTTATTTTCATACACGGAGGAATATTATGAAAATGACAAAGCGCTTTGCCGCCCTCTTCATTTGTTTTGCTGTTATGACAGTCGGCATTTTCATGTTCGCATCATGCGGTGATTGTGAACACGAATGGGGCGAATGGACGGTTACAAAAGAGTCAACCTGCTATTCAAGCGGCATCCAAACCAGAGTTTGCAAACTCGACTCTGCTCACACCGAAACCAAATCGTTGGCAACCACTGCACACAATTTTGCTAATTATGTTTCGGATAATAATACTACTTGCACTACTGCAGGTACTGAAACTGCATACTGTGTAAACAAAGGTTGTACCGCAACCGATACACGTATTACAGAACCCGCAAATCAGCATAGTTTCACAAAGTATGTATCAGTGCCTGCTACTTGTACGAAAGATGCATACGAGATTTCATACTGCGACTATGAGGGGTGCCCGTCCACTAATATTATAAATGTTAAGTCCGGAACTGCTTTGGGTCACAGATTTAATGAAGAGCGCGCCTGCACTAGTTGCAATTTCGTACAGCCCCTTCTTTCTACCTGGAAGCTTAAAGACACTGTTACCGCATTGCTTTATCAGCTTGATGCTGATTCCTGCGAGCTTGTAATTACAGGAAGCGGTGAGATGCCTGATTTTGATGTTACATCAATTCCTTGGAAGAGCGAATCTTCGAAAATTGTTTCCGTAAAGATTTCCGATAAAATTACCGCTATTGGTAGCTATAATTTCTACGGTCTTGACAAGGCAACATCTATTAATGTTCCTCAAAAGATAACCGCAATAGGTAAAAACGCATTTATGGGTTCCGGAATAACTTCTTTCAACGTTCCGGCAACCGTTACAACTCTTGGAGATGGAGTATTCACCAACTGCGATGCTCTCGAAACAATTAAGTTCGTAGGTGGCGGAAATATTTCTTTAATTCCCGCAAAAATCTTCTCCGGATGCTCTGCTCTTAAAACGATTACTCTCCCCGAGGGTATCACCTCAATTGAGGCAGGTGCATTCTACAATGCAAAAGCACTTACCAAAATAGTTATTCCTTCCGCTGTAAATAAAATCCAAGATGAAGCATTCAAATCTTGTGTAGCTCTTGAAAGCATTACATTCGAAGACGGCTCAAATCTTACATACATTGGCTCAAACGCATTCAACGGATGCTCCGCGCTTGTTGGAATCACTATTCCCGAATTTGTATCTTACATTGGTGAGAGTGCTTTCTACTCTTGCTCCGCCCTTGCAAGCGTAGATTTCATTACAACCGCAAATCTTCGTTTCATCGGTGCAAAAGTCTTTGATAGCTGTAAAGCATTGAGCTCGTATTACTACGAGGATGATACTGCTTTCTATCTTGGTACAGCAGATCACCCCAACGCATTCCTTATTAAAGGAAAGAACGATGTTGAAACAGCCGTTGTCAGCGACGAAACCGTACTTATTGCAAGTTCTGCGTTTTCCGTAAGCACTTCGGTTATCGAAATCACCGTTCCCTTCATTGGTATTTCTAAATATTCCGACGAATATACTTTCAGCCATATATTTAAAACTGTTCCTTCTACCCTCAAAACTATAAATGTATCTCAGTCCGTTAATCTTATGGACTATGCATTCAAGGATTGTAGCAAGGTAACAGATATTAATTTCAATTCCGGCATTTCTTCGATTGGTGTAGGAGTATTCGACGGATGCTCTAAACTTAATCTCACGGAATATGATAATGCAAAATATATCGCCATTGGATCTAATCCTTACGCTGTACTTGTTACTGCTTCATCCGGCAATATAGCTACTTGCAAGATTCATAAGGATACTGCGATTATTGCTCCCGGTGCTTTCTCGGAATGCACAAAGCTTTCCGCAATAACTGTTGAAGACGGTAACTCTACTTACCGCAGTGTCTACAATTCCATAATAGATGTTAGCTCAAAAACACTTATAATAGGAACAAGCAATACCGTAATTCCCAATGACGGTTCGGTTATTGCAATTGCTCCCGGTGCTTTCAAGAATTGCACCGCACTTGATGAAATTTCAATTCCCGAAGGAATCACAAGCATAGGCAACTTTGCTTTTGCAGGTTGTACCTCTCTTAAGACCATTGTTATTCCTAACAGTGTAAAGGAAATAGGTCTTGGCACTTTCAACAAATGCACCTCGCTCAACACCATCACTCTTCCCTTCATCGGTTCCGGTGCAGAAGATGATGAGAATACCAATTTCGGATATATCTTTGCCGATAAGCTCGGTGCAAGCAATTCGGTTGTTGCCAAATCTCTCAAAACCGTAAAGATTCAGAACACCGACAAGATTGCTGCTGAAGCATTCAAGGATTGCTCCAACATCGAAAGCATCAAGATGCCTTCGAACATCTCCTTCATAGGCGAATCTGCTTTTGCTAACTGCAAAAAGCTTGTTGCTGTATATATCAGCAACATCGAGGATTGGTGTAAGGTTACTTTCGAAAACCTTGATTCTAACCCTCTCACATACGCACACAATCTTAGTGTATATTCTTCTAAAGACGGAGTTTACAAAAAGATTACCACTCTTGATATTCCCGATGGCGTAACAAGCATTTCTTATGCTGCCTTCTCCGGACTGTCAAGCCTTACCGCTGTTTCTATTCCTGCATCCGTAACCTTTATCGGTGACGAAGCATTTGCAGGTTGCTCAGCTCTTGTAAAGGTTTCCATTCCTGCACTCGGAAAAGATTCGAGCCTTAAATTAGGTCAGTTCTTCGGTATCGATTCCGAAACCGGAAAGTATGCTCTTCCTGCTTCTCTCAAGGAGCTTGTTATTACAGGTGGCACTGAAATATCAGCAGAAATGTTTAAGGATTGCGCAACCGTTGAGTCTGTAACTATAGCTAGCACGGTTAATTACATTGGTAATGCAGCGTTTGAAGGATGCACCGCACTCAAGGCAGTTTATATAACCGACCTTGCAAAGTGGAGCTCAACAACATTCGCAAACATCAATGCTAACCCATTAACTTATGCGCACAATCTTTATATCAACAATGTTCTCGCTGAGGATATTGTTATCACCGGAGCTACAACCACAATAAATAATGCAGCGTTCTCCGGATGCACATCTCTTAAGTCCGTAACCGTAGAAAAGGGTGTTGTAACCATAGCAGATTCCGCATTTATCAACTGCTCAAATCTTGCTAAAGTAACCCTTCCCAACACGGTAACCAAGATAGGCGCTCAGGCATTCGCTTCTTGTTCCGAATTGCGCAACATTACCCTCTCTGCGGCAATAGAATCTATTGAAGAATTTACATTTGCATCCTGCTACAATCTTCAAACCATTAGCCTTCCTGCTTCTGTAAAGAATATTGATCCCAACGCATTTGTAGGTTGTAATTCTCTTTACGAAATTTCAGTAAACAACGGCAACACGACCTATTGCTCACTTGACGGTATTGTTTACAAATTAGCTGATTCTTCTATTGTTTACATTCCGCTTGCGCTTCGTGGCGATATCAACCTGCTTGACGGTCTTAATAAGATTGATGCCGGTTTGTTTGTGAATTACCCGTACGTATATTCCATCAATGTTCCCAACTCGGTAAAATCGATTGAAGCTAATGCTTTTGCAGGATTTACCAACCTTAAGAAGCTCTCCGTTCCTTTCGTTGGTGCATCTTCCAATGAAAACGAAACCAATGTTTCGCTTGCTTACATTTTTGGAACCGTTCCTGCTACCCTCACTTCTGTAACTATTACCGGTGATGCAAATATCGCTGATAAAGCGTTTGCAGATTGTGAAAACATTCAGTCTGTTTTCATTCTCGGAAATACTGAATCTATCGGAGCTAAAGCATTTAACAACTGTGAGAATCTTTTGACTCTCGTTCTTACAGAAAAAGCAACTAAAATTGGCAACGATGCATTCTTTGGCTGCAAGAAGCTTGATTCTGTATATTATTACGGAACAGCAGAGGATTGGAATGCAATAGAGATTGGCGAAAACAACGCATCTCTTACCGCATCAAGAATTCTTTACTACAGCGAAGAAGCTCCCGAAACAATCGGTACTCATTGGTATTACAATGAATCCGGCAAACCTACTGTTTGGTAATTAAAAAAGCTTCGGCGGACAGATTTCTGTCCGCCGATTTTATATATAAAAGCTCCCGATAGCAAAACATTACATAACGTTTTGTTATCGGGAGCTTTTTTATTTATTTTAGACGTCTGAATGCACGTTCAAGATATCTACTTATGTACCCTTGCTTTCTGAATTCATCCTTAAAAAACAAAAATTCAAAACAAACAGCAAAAATCGGTATTATAGAAATTCCGCCAAGCTTAAATGACATAATTATATTGAAAACAACAAGAGCAATAATTACTGCGTGATATATCGGAGATGTCACAACAATACCCGAAAGTTCGGTTTCTCCATTCGCTTCTTTTATCCTTCCCTTGAAAAAGGTTCCGCCAAAGACAAATCCGTTATCTTTCGTAGGTTTTCCCATAATTTCGCACCGAATACCGATGCTATCATCCTTAATTTTTACGTGCATATAAGGAGTTCCACGTTTTTCATCAAATCGAACATTCTCATTGACTCGAGCATTATCGGTTATCATAGAAATAACCTCGTCTTTGCCCTTATCGATTTTAAGCTTTATGAATTTCATACTTACCTTCCTTAATATTCAAAGCATGAATAAACGAGATTTCTAAATCTCGGAATCATTACCCTATGTAATCCACCCATGTGCTCTGCATGAAAAACAGCAATATGACTTTTGGGATCGGCAGACAAATAGCAAAGCTTTGCGCCATCCCAGCCGAATTCACCAACCGGCGCAAGATTTCCCGAAGGGGTGGGATCAAGATTCATTCTGACGCCATAACCGTAACCATAGCCCGAATTAAAATCATTGGCAAAGGTTTTCAACTGCTTTTCATTTAGAGCGTTAGAGCTCATCAGTCGAACTCCTGCCTCGGAAAGAATTCTTGTACCGTTTTTGGCAACGCCACCGTTTGCTAACGCATCCGCGAGCAAAATATAATCTGAAACGGTAGAAACGAGTCCTGCACCGCCGCTTTCGAACTCGGTGCCTAACCTAAAATCACATCTGTTATAAGGAATTTCAACGGCAGAGCGAGAATTAATGTCATATTCATATTGTGTCGCAAATCTATCGTGCTTGCTCTCATCAATCATAAATCCTGTATCCTGCATTCCAAGGGGACCAAAAATGTTCTCTTCCATATATTCTGAAAATTTCATTCCGGTTACAACCTCAACAATGCCGCCTATAATATCGAGAGAAAGACCGTACTGATATCCCTTTCCGGGCTCAAACTCTAACGGTTCTTCTGCAATTGCGCGACATATATCCTGTGTAGGCGCTCTTCCACCGGTTGAGGTCTGCACACGTCTTATAGCCTCTGTTTTTAAATTATAATTGATTCCGGATGTCATTGTAAGCAAATGCTTTATCTGAAGGGTTTCTTCCGATGCCTTTATTCCAATAACATTACCCGCTTCGTCCTTAACCTTAACTTTCAAATTGCGAAATTCAGGAAAATAAGCATAAACCGGATCAGAAACAACTATCTCACCGCGCTCAATCAGCTGAGTTGCGGCAACGCAGGTCGCAACCTTTGTACAAGAGTAAATGTTGTAAATTTGATCACGGCGCATCGGTGTCTGTCTGGAAAGATTATCGTATCCTGCGGTATGACGAAACACCTCTACATGATCTTTATAGATTATCGTATCCGAGCCCGGGATTCCGAGCATCGGAAGATAATAGTCAAGAAAAGCCTTTAAGGGTTGAAAATTCATTACTTATCTCCTATCTTTTGAATTCAATTACCGTAACTCCGGCATCACCTTCACCGTATGCCCCGTGACGATAAGATTTTATACGAGGATCATTTTTAAAATATCTCCAAAGAGCAGCACGCAAAGCACCTGTGCCCTTTCCGTGAATAATGCGCACAGACGGTATTCCCGCAAGAACCGCATCGTCAAGATATTTATCAACAACAAACCAAGCATCATCACCAATCATACCGCGAACATCAACCTCCGGTCTAAAAGAGGATACAATAGACTTTTTCACCTTTCCTTCGTTTACCTTCGGAGCCTCTGGTTTGCGTTTGAATTTGACGCCACCGTCGATAAGACGGAGTTTATCCTCTGTAACTTTAGTTTTTAATATACCGGCAGTAACAGCAACAAGACCGTTTTTGTCTTTCGGTGCAGTTACAATCCCCTCTTTTCCAATCGTTACAAGATATACTTTATCTCCGGAAACAAGGGGACGTGGCAATTTATATTCTTCATCCAGGCTAACCTCTTTTATATCAATTTCAGCACTTAATGAATCACTCTCCGCAAGCCTGCGTCGAATTTCATTACGCGCTTTAGCCATCATTTCGTTGCGAACTTCTTTATCCTCTTGTTTCTTCAAATCCTCAAGCTGACGAAAAATAAATTCGCTGGATGCTCTTGCACTGTCAAGTATCTGCCTTGCTTTTTGTGTTTGCTTTGCAATTTCCTCTTCGTTCTTTGCAATTTTTTGTTTTAATTCGCGCTCGGCATTTTCTTTATATGCTTCATATTCACGACGAAGTCTTTCTGCTTCATCGCGCTCGCGCTCCATTTCAATACGATTAGTATCAAGACGTTCTATAACGTCTTCAAATCGCTTATTATCTCTCTCAATCAATCGATTTGCACGTTTGATAATCTCTTCCGAAATACCAAGCTTCTCTGATATTGCAAAGGCGTTAGATTTACCGGGAGTCCCCACAACAAGCTTGTATGTGGGGCGTAATGTTTCAACGTCAAACTCACAGGAAGCGTTTTGAACACGCGGTGTTTCGAGTGCATAGACCTTAAGTTCAGAATAATGCGTAGTTGCTGCTGTAATTGCACCCATTTTTTGTGTTTGCTCAAGTATAGCCGTGGCTAATGCCGCACCTTCTACCGGGTCGGTTCCTGAGCCCAGCTCATCAAAGAGAACGAGCGAGCGTTCACCTACCTTGTCCAAAATATCAACAACATTCACCATATGAGATGAAAAAGTAGAAAGCGATGCTTCTATGCTTTGCTCATCTCCTATATCAACAAGAATTTTATCAAAAATTCCCATTTCAGAAGATTCAAGCGCAGGAATCTGCAATCCGGATTGCGTCATAACAGCGAGCAATCCCATTGTCTTTAAAGTAACGGTTTTGCCTCCTGTATTAGGACCGGTTATTATTATTGTATCTACATCATCTCCGACAGATATATCTATTGGAACGACTTTGTCCTTGTCGATTAACGGATGACGCGCTCTTTTTAAATCAATTATCCTCTTTGGAGTAAGCTTTGGTCGTTCAGCCTTCATCTGCATAGCTAACGAAGCACACGCATAGACAAATGCCAAATCGGTTATATTATGGTAATTTAGCGAAATTGCCGAAGAAAAATCAGCGCAGTTTGCAGAAAGTGCAGAAAGTATTCTCTCAATTTCGTGGTTTTCTGCACTTGTTAAGCTTTTAAGTTCATTATTGGCTTCCACAACTGACATAGGTTCTACAAAAAGAGTTGCACCGGATGATGATGTATCATGCACAAGTCCTTTTAATTCATTTCGGTATTCTGCCTTAACGGGAACTACATATCTTCCGTTACGCATAGTTACAATGTTTTCTTGCAGGTATTTGAGTCTTGCTCCGCCAATATAGCTTTGAAGCGTTTCTTTGATTCGATTATTTGCCGCTTTAATTTTGCGTCTGATTTCTGCAAGCTCAACGCTTGCCTCATCTGCTATCATATCTTCGGAAATGATAGCTTTTGTTATGCTATCCTCAAGAAATCGGTTTGGCAAAAGGCGCGAAAAGACCTCATCAAGTGAGGTTTCAAACGGTTTATCGGTATTAATGTAATCGAGCATAACTCTCGCAGAACGAAGAAGCGATGCTATATCAAGCAACTCTCGCGGTGAAAGAACTGCACCTTTATACGCACGCTCTGCCGAGCCTTCAACCGATTCGGGTGCAGAAAATGCGGGATAGCCTTTGGCATTTATAAGTCGCTTTGCATCATCAGTACGAATTTGACGCTTTAAAACCACATCATAATCATCGCTTGGAGTTAACGCTCTTGCTCGTGCCTTTGCACCGGCAGTTGCCGCACAATCGGCAAGCATTTCGATTATCTTGTCAAATTCCAGTGTAGTCAGATTTTTTGATGTAAACAACATCTGCTAGTCATCCTTATGATTTTCTAATTGATCATCGAACCAACTCATGGTAAAATTCGAGTGTTTTATAACTGCGTTCAAGTTGGTTAATTATATACAGCTCCGCCGCCTTGGAAAAAAGCTCCATATCTTCATCGGGAATATTGAATGAAAAGATTTTTTCAATCGGACAATGTATAGAATATTCAAGTGCCACTCTGGCAGTTTCCGAAAGTATTGCAACAATATGACTTTCGTGCGGATTTTCGGGAGGCGTGTGTGATTTTTCACGCTTTGAATTACATTCATAACAAAGCACAGAACCACCC
>CAYRJG010000029.1:0-5417 GCA_964424525.1 uncultured Ruminococcus sp. | reverse complement strand
TATCAAAATAAAAACTACCTTCTCTGGCACCGCAATCGGAACATCCTATAACGTCGGGCATAAATCCAATGGCAGCGGCACATCTAATCTCAAATGCGGCTTTTATTTTTTTTATCGGATGCTTTCCTTCCGCAATAGCATAAAGAGTATTAAGTGATAGACGCAGGAGTTCTCTATCAGCCTCTGCAACAGTTACGTCCGAAAGCACCTCCGCAATATATCCGGCTAATGCAAGACCTTCAATGCTATTACGAATACCGAAAAAGCTCTCGATAAGTTCAGCTTCCTTTATCCGATAATACTCTCCGCGTTTAGAAAGAGTGAAATTCGAATAACAAAACTGCATGGTAGAGGACATTTTCCTGCTTCTAAGCGATCGAGCTCCTACCGCCAGAGCACTTATTATACCACTCTCCTCGGTAAAAATATTTACTATTCTGTCGGATTCCTTTATGTCCGTCGTTCGGATCACAAGTCCTCTTACAACGATATCATTCATCAGTCATCATCCCGATTATATCCTAAATTACTTATATTAAAATCACTGTCGCGCCAATTTTCCTTTACTCTTATGTAAAGATCAAGAAACACCTTGGCATCGAGCATTTTCTCTATATCTTCTCTTGCATAAGTACCTATTTTTTTTACGGTTGCTCCGTTCTTACCGATAATAATGCCCTTGTGCGATGCCTTCTCACAGTATATTTCTGCTCTTATAGAAACAACACCGCGTTTCTCTTTCCATTCCTCAATGGAAACCGCCGTTCCGTGCGGTATCTCCTCATCAAGCGTACGCAAAAGTTTTTCACGGATAATTTCTGCCGCAACAAGCCTTTCGGGTTGATCGGTAACGATATCTTCAGGGAACATCCATTCACTCTCATAAAGATAGCGTTCACACTCTGAAAGAAGGATATCAATGCCCTTACCATTCTTTGCACAAAGCGGTACTACGGCATCAAAATCAAACATCTCCGAATATGCCTTGATGGTTTTTGCTATATTGGCAGGTGTTACTGTATCCACCTTATTTATAACGAGAATCGCCGGCAAATCATCCGATTTAAATCTTGAAATGAGAGAAGTCTCAATATCGCCAACCTCCTCGCGAGCCTCGACAACGAGTATCGCGGCATCAACACCGCCAAGCGTGTCTGATGTTGTTTTTACCATAAAGTCGCCAAGTCTTGTCCTCGGCTTGTGAAGACCGGGAGTATCAAGGAACACAAATTGCTTTTCGTCCACAGTATGTATTCCGGTTATTCTATTACGTGTTGTCTGCGGTTTCTTTGAAACGATAGCAACCTTTTCACCGAGAATTGAATTCAAAAGCGTGGATTTTCCAACATTGGGGCGGCCAACTATTGCTATAAATGATGTTTTAGTCATATATTTCTCCGTTTATCAAATTTCAAGCGATTCTATTATTTCTCTTTGAGCAAGGCACTGTTCTTCCTCATCCTCCGCGGAACGCTCATGGTCATATCCGAGAAGATGAAGAGTTGAATGTATTGTAAGGAAAGCAACCTCGCGAAGGAAGCCATTACCTATTTCGCGAGCTTGCTCTGCTGCTCGTTCAAGCGAGATAACAATATCTCCGAGAACGGCACCTGATATACATTCGGAAAGCTCAAATTCTCCGTTTTCATACATCGGAAAAGAAAGCACATCGGTATGCTTGTCCACATTTCTGTACTGTTTGTTCAATTTACGAATATATGCATTATCGCAAAGCGTTACAGAAACCTCTGCATCGTATTTAAAGGATTCATAATCCAGCGTCGCAAGAACAGCATTACGAATAACCATTTTTAAGTTATAATCAATTTCATCAAATTTATCCGTTGCACTGAATTTAACAAAAAGATTTCTTTTCATTTTTCGTCCTCATTTCTTTTTACACGTTGCGGTGCGGCGGTGGCTCTAAAGTTTTTAGCGCCCGCCTCACGCTCATATTTATCGTATGCGCTTATAATCTTCCGAACAAGACTATGCCTTACAACATCTCTTTCGGAAAATTCAAAAATTCCGATTCCTTCAATATCACGAAGCACCTTTGCCGCAATAGAAAGACCACTCTTTTTTCCAAAAGGAAGGTCGGTCTGCGAAAGGTCACCGGTAACAACCGCCTTTGAATTATATCCAAGCCGTGTTAAAAACATCTTCATCTGCTCCGGTGTAGTATTCTGCGCCTCGTCAAGAATTATAAACGAGTCGTCAAGCGTTCTACCTCTCATATAGGCAAGCGGGGCAATTTCTATAGTTCCCCTCTCAACGTGACGCTGATAATTCTCCGGACCGAGCGTTTCAAAAAGAGCATCATAAAGAGGACGCAAATACGGATCAATTTTACTTTGGAGATCTCCGGGCAAAAATCCAAGCCGTTCACCCGCCTCAACCGCCGGACGGGTAAGTATGATTCGGGCTACCTGCTTATTGCGAAGTGCTTCGGTTGCCATGGCAACAGCAAGAAATGTTTTTCCTGTTCCCGCAGGGCCAAGACCTAAAACCACGGTATTATCCTTGATTGCCTTTATATACTTTTTTTGACCTGCGGTTTTAGGCTTTATAGGTTTTCCACGGTTGGTTATACATATCACTCCGTCGGAAAATCCCTCGTCTTCATAAAGCTCATCGCGGACAAGACCCACAACATACTCAACGCTCTGTTCACTTATCGTTTCACCCTCGCCTGCCATGTGCTTGAGATATTCAAGCGCACGAGCAGCCTTTTCTGCATTGACGCGTTCACCGTGAACAACTATCGCATCTCCATCCTCTGTTTCAGAATTTCTGTTAGAAATTCGAACATCGAAAGCTTTCTCAATCATTTTAACATTTGCATCAAACGAACCGAAAATTGCCGCAGTCGCAGCACCCGATTTCGTCATAACAATTTTTTCAGTCATTATTTCTCCGAATTATATTCAAATTCTGTGATTTTTGCAACATTACCGCACAAAACCATATCCGCAAACATCCTGTATCCTTTATCAAAAAACTCACCGCTTGTATTAATAGACAGAAGCTCTTTATCGGATAAAAATTGATTTAGATTTTCCTTTAGCATATTTGATGCCCGATCCGACACCTCTGCCTTTGTAAGCAATCTTTCTTCAAAGGAATATTCACGGATCTTGGTCCTAGTTACGGAAAAAGGAAGCATTTTTCCACCGGGAAGCGAAAAATCACTTTTTTCTTCTATTATATCACATAACGAGGGTAAATTTCCATATCTTTTAAAAATATTTATAGAAAAATCAAAAATATCCAGTGCAAGCGTTTGAGTATAATCTTCCGAATAAATTTTCACCGTTTCGGTATTTAAAACCTCGGCACATATTTGATCAGAATATCTTCCTCTAATCTCGCCTTCGGCATAGCAAAATCCTCCACCAAGCTCCGTTGGAATAATACCGGATATAAGAAGATCTCCTTTTTTTACACTCTCCCCTACTTTAACTACGGGAACGCCTCGTTTAACGATTATATCCTCTATAATACAATCTCTTTGTGCAATCACGTTTGCATATCCGCTGGGTTCGGTCGGTAATTCATGTGCTTCTTTTTTTATTACACTGATATATGCAACCGAGCCGCGGCGATTAATGTTTATCCATGACACATCGGAAGATGCAGCAAGCAAGCCCGTTTCTATCCTGCTTTTATCCACATCCGACCAATCTGCCCCGATATATAGCCCAAAATCAGATAGTTCCTCCATTACCGATGCAACAAATTCCTCATCATTTGACTCAACTCGTACATCCCAAACCTTTCCACTTAAAAACAGAAATAAAAGGCTTGATAAGATGATAGCTAAATAAATTCCATATCGATAGCGAAAACGAAGAAAAAATCCGTAAACTCCTTTAACCGGGCTGACAGAATAATCAATTTTTCCTTTGAATATAGATTCAATAAATCTTTTTTGAGAAGCCGATGAAATAAAGCTGCCCTCGCTGGAAATTTTAGCAGATACATTACTTGTCAAAAGCAATTCTGCCGCGTATGATATATCTTTTTTTGCTATATTAAAAATCACATATCCAAATATCAACTTATCTGCTCTTATCATAAGAATACTCCGTTAATATGATATTACCAACTATCTCAACTGTTTTATTTTCATATACCGTCAGACAAAGAGAAGTTCCGTTAATACGAACATTCATTCCTCGCAATTTCAGCAGAACGGTTGTATCGGAAAATTCATTTACTCCTATAACACCGCCAACTTGCATAGATATTCCGCCCATAACTCTATCTGCTTCTATATGAAAAGGGGATATGGGAACATTTGACCCTCTGAAAAATTGCAGTTTATTTTTTCTTTCCGAAGTCATTATATAGCACTCCAATTCATAAATCTATACTAAAATGTATGAAAGTTAGGAGCAAAAATGACGCCAAAGCACGAAAATACTATACGGATATCTAAATTAAAAAAACGAACCTCTGCTCCTATTGCAATATTTCTGACTATTCTTATTTTCATGGCAGCAATATTTTTATCCGATGACCTATCGGTTTTTGCCAAAAGCGGACTTCTTCTTTCTTCGAATGTGATTATCCCCTCGGTATTTCCTTTTCTTCTGCTTTGTGATGCCACCATGCCATATATACAATTTGAAAGCATGAAACCCGTGCGATTTATATTCGAGAAATGTTTTAACATTTCCGGCTGTGCATTATCTGCATTTATTTGCGGAATACTTTGCGGATTCCCTATCGGAGCAAAACTTGCGCTTTCGTTATATAAATGTGGAAAAATATCAAAAGACGAATGTGAGCGACTCATGGCATTTTCGAATAACGCCAGTCCGGGTTATATAATTTCCGCCATTGGCATCGGAATGCGAGGCAACCTTTCAGACGGACTCGTTCTCTATTTTTCAACCGTTATATCGGCAATTATCACAGGAATTTTAGTTGGTATTGGCAAAGAGAAAACGAATTTTTCTCCAAATATTTACAAGCAGAATTACAATTTTGTTGAATCAGTAAAGAATTCCACGTTAATATGTCTTACAATTTGCGGTTTCATTACAACATTCTCTATCCTCTCCGGTCTTTTGTATAAGGCGGTGAATTCAGAGATGATTCTTTACTTTATTCTTCCCTTTTTAGAAATCGGAAATGCCGCAACAATTATATCAAAATCGAATTACTTATTACCGGTGACCTCGCTTATTTTAACGGCTTTTTCAATTGGTTTTTCCGGACTTTCCGTATGTGCGCAAACAAAAAGTTTAATTTCAAACGAGGATGTATCCTTCTTTAGATATGTATTAATTAAGCTTCTTCAAGGTTTAATAACCGTTATCGTTACTCTTTTAATATATAAAATCATAAATTATATATATATAATCGGGTAGGAGGCGGTGATTAACCGCCGACCTCCCACACCACCGTGC
>CAYRJG010000028.1:7676-18790 GCA_964424525.1 uncultured Ruminococcus sp. | reverse complement strand
TAATTGCCCCTTCTAGGGGCTGTGCAAGCCACCGGTTTACCGGTGGTTATGACTTGATTAAATTGAATTAATTAACTCAAGGGCTGACCGCAGCCGTTATCGCAAACCTTATCTCCGTTGGAGTCGGTATGCAAGCCGCTTCTTACCTTGAACCAATTCTGTTCTACTCCGTCAATATAGACCTTCATATTCTTATAGAACCAGTGATCCGGATATGAGATAGTAGCACTGGTATTGGTAATATATACTGCCTCAGTACATACCTTCGGGTCAAGGTTATTGTCATTTGCGGTTGAGTAATCGTAGTCATTCTTCATCTGAGAATTAATCAGCTGATGAATTCCGAGCGTCTTCGTACTTGTGGAAATCGTAGGCTCTACGATTGTGCCATAACCCATCTCGTAATCTGCGCTTGTGCGAGTGTACTGCTCAATCTTGATATTATTTGCATATATCTTGCCGGGAAGATGAGTAGTAAATCCGAAATACCAGTTGGTATAGGCTGCTCTTACAAGATCGATGTAGGATTTTGAGTAGGAAGATGAGTGACGAAGGGTTATTCCGTCCATCTTGATATCACCCTTCCACATTGAGCCGTAATCCTGACGAAGGATACAAGCACCGTATCCGCCGTCAACGTAAACGGTAACGTTTCTCATGATAACCTCGCCGCCGCCAACATAGTTGATATGCTCAAATGTCGAATCCTCAATAGTTACGTTATATGCACCGGTGTGAGAGTCAAAAGAGGTAAGAACGCATCCCTTGAGGTAGGAGTTACGCATATAGTTGGTTCCGAACATACCGCGATAGGTAACCTTACCGTTTGAATCGAAGAAGTTCTTTATCTTACAGTTGATCCAAGAAGTGTTGATAGAGTTACTGCCGGAGAACTCGTAAGAACCAAGAAGTGCTCCGTTTGTCTGATAGTGGCTGAGATGCTGATTTACAAGGAAATCCTTGATGGTAGTATTATAAGAGTAGGAAACGTTTACAACACCCGAATAGGTCTGACGGGGAGTTGAATTGGTATCATCCTCAACGAACACTCTGTCAATACCTTCTATTGTGGTATTTGATCTTGTAACCGAGATATTTCTCGAATACTGGTTATAGGTTTCAAGGCTGACATTGTCATTAGTCCAGGTTTCCCATACGCAGTTGATGTTACCGTCTTTATCAAGACCGGAGATGATGATGGGAGCATCAGCCGCGGTATATCTTGTCGCGCTGAAGGATTTGGTTATATTAGTCGAACAGGTATCGCATACTTTGTTGGAGTTTGCATCAACGGTTTCGCAGCCCAGAGTGCAGAAATCCGAATTGGTGTAATCCCATTCAACGGGAGTTGTAGGATCTATATTTCCGTATGCATCAACGAGAATCATTTCCGTCTGTGCCGCACCGCTGTTTTCGTTAAGACCTTGACGGATATAGTGTCTTACAGACACGTTTTTAAGGCTTATCATTGTAAGCTCGCCGGGAGCAAATCCAACGTTGGTAGCACCCGCGGCAACTCCGTCAGGCATATCTGCCGTGCAAGAATATCCGCGCTTGCCCGAATCCGAAACAAGTGCAAAGATAGATTGCTTTGCTGCCGCATATCCGTCACCGTCGATATCAACAACGGTATCGTCGATAATGAAATGCGCACCGTCCCAATCAACGTCGGTCTTTACGGATATAGCCGCAACACCGCCGTCATCGGGCATACCGATATAGAAGGTTCCCACACCCGAAGATGCCACTACGTTATATACGGGGAATGCATCCTGAAGGGCATTTGCCGCGATGTGCGCGCGTCTTATTGCCGCAAAATCATTTGTCTTACCGTCACCCGTTACACCGAAATCGGAGTAACGAACAAGATACGAGTCACAGGTTGCGCAATAATGAGTATCGCAAGTTAAGGGGAGAATTCCGTCATAGAGCGAAATAGAGTGCTCCGTTGTACTCTCGTGGTCGCAGGTGCGGAAATCTACCGCATTCTCTACGGTTACTACGGTATCGTATCTGTACTCAACCGCAGCCGTGCTGAACGCGCGGAGAGATTTTATGAAATTCTTAAGTTGTGTATCAAGCGTTGCATCATCTACCGAAACTCCGTTATAATATCCGTTAAGATTAAACGTACCGGTTTTGAGCATACCACTCTCAAGGAGAACATTGATGGTTACGGTATTATCGATATTATACATCGGAATATCGGGAATGTTTACCGAAGAGAGATATTCGGTTCCGCTATAATACTGCTTATTTGCCGATTTATAGGTTACTTCACCGTAATTTGCACCGAAAACAGGGGAGGAATAGTATCCTTCCATAGTTACGTAGCAGTCAACGACCTTTGCTGATTCGGGGAAATAGAACTTATAGGCGGGTTGATAGCTGGATACCTCGAAGGTTGCGGACGTAACGTATCCTACGAGAGCCGACGTATCAACTTCGGACATATCTGAGAAATCGGTGGGAAGCTCGGTTGCAAAACTTGCGTAGGCATTGAAAAGTCTGGTAATCGAGCCGTTTGCACTTGCGTTTCCTGTGGATACGTAGTTCACGTACTTGATAAGGTTATTCGAGTATCTGAGCATATCTGCAATAAGAGCATACTCAATAGCAGTATATTGAGGATTTTCACTATCGCTATCGTTAAGGATATATCTTGCATACTTATAGGGCGAGAGGGAGAGAGCCGACTCAACGAGAGTTTCTCCCACGTAGAAGGAAACGGTAAGATTAACCGATTTGGTGATTTCGGTAGCACCTACAATACCTACAAGATAGTTATCGTACTCTTTGGAGTTGAGCACAACGCGAGTCGGGAATATCTTATTACCGTTTGCATCGAAAACTCCGTTCATAGTGATTCCGTCGGGAGCTATGGGGAGATAGAAGTTAACTGCAACTGCACCGACAAGCGAAATATTATAGCCTGCGGTGGTGAGGTTTGCTGTAATTTCACCCGAAATTGCGGGATAATAGTCAGTGTCACCGCCAACGGTAAAGTCGGTTACTTTTTCACCGCCGAGAGAAGTCGCCCAACCGTCATATTCTGCAGTATACCAACCGCTGGATGCGGATGCGGTATATTCGGGAGGAGTGACAATGGCACCGGGAGCCGCCTTTTCTGTTTTGATTACAGTTTTTCCGTTAGATGCATACCAGGTTATCGTATGCTCGGAAACTGCCTCGATTGCATAAGCATAATTGATATCTACCGTTTTAGTAGTTAAAGTAAAGTTTGAATCCTCAAGAGAACCGCTTCTGCAATCGAATGTCAAACTTTCGGCATCGCTCTTCGTTTTAAGTGCATATCCCGACGCGGTAACTACTTCGGAACAGAAGCTGGAATTTTCGGAAATGCGGCATCCTTCACCGATTTTGATATTACCGTATTTGATCTCGCCTATTGCGGGAGAAGCAATGGAAACGTCCCATTCGTGGCGCGGAGGATTGATGCTACCGAGAATATCACAGTTGTTGAAATTAACAAATGTATATTCATTTGCATAAGTGATGATATTCTGCTGAGGAGTTGCACCTATTATTTTACAGTTATTGAAGGTAAACGTGGATTTTTTCGTTGCCAAGGAAGCCCCTCTATAATGAAGCGAGGAAAAAAGACCGCGGCCTGCGGAACCTAAATAGAAGGTTGCATCCGTTGCGGTAAAGGTCGCATTAGAGCGCGACTCAAACAAACCGCCGGCAACATCTGACGAAGGAATATCCTGATGGTGCTCTCCTCCGACAATGTTGAATACTACGTTAGCACTGCCGTAGTTCCAAGCGATCTGAGGACAGTAGGTGTTTACGTTCTCAATATTGATTACCGAGGAGGTGCTCATTCCGAATACGGGATAACCCGCATTTTGAATCGTTCCGTCATAATACTCGGCAATAAGAGTGCCGTTCTTTACGGTAAGTGTTCTGCTTGCCTGAACGTTAATAAATGTAGCCTTATACGCCTGCTTAACAGTAAGAGCCTTGCCGTTAAGGTCAATCGTTAGGTTCTTATAAAGAGAGTATCCTGCTGTGGTTTCAATGGTAACATCGGAAAGAAGCTTTATCGTAGAACCGCTATCAACCAAACCAAGAATTTCAAGATATTCTACAGTTTTATCCGCGGTCATAGTAACACCACCGCTTACATATTGGAAAGCAGGAGTTGCGGTAGATTCGCATTTCCAACATCCGTCTGTTCCGAGAGTGAGCGTATATCCGCTTGCCGCAGAAAGATTGAGTAACGAAGCAGTGCCATCCCCCTTAAGAGGATTGATTGAAATAGCCTTACTAATAACTATCTCATCTGCGCAGTCAGCCACAACGTGAACAACCTCACCCGCCTTTGCCGCACTTATTGCATCGGAAACGGAAAGATAGGTTTCCCTTGTTGTTTCGTTATATGCTTTATAAATACCTACGGGTGCAGTGTTTACATCATAGATATTTGATTCCCACGCATAGAGGCTCGACTTAGTTGAAAGAACCGTTGCGAGATTGCCGTTATAAGTCTTATCAAAGGTACGGAATGTGGGGTTATCTATTGCAAGTGATACGGTGGAATCAACGGTTGTAAGATAGTTGATTCTGTACTCGATGATACTTGCATGCTTTACACTGTTATAGTAGGATGTTGTGGTGGTTGAACCGGTCTTTGAAGAGAAATACTCACCGTTTACATAAACGTGGGTATTTATCGAATAGCTTGACGAGGTAACCTTGGTTTCAAGAATACAGGTGATATGAGTGAACTCATAAGGGTCTATGTATTTCTTGGTAGATTCCGCACCGTTAAGATAGATATACGAACCGGTTGAATCGTTGGAAAACTGAACGATATTACCGATTGCACTGTTATTCCAGAAGGTAACAGTTCCTGCGGAATTCGCATATCTTGCTGAAAAATCTATATTACCGGCGATAAACTTTCCGGTAGGTGCCATAACGTCAACATCAAATGCATAATATGAGTATTTGCTCATATCGTCTGCGGCATTATTAAGTGTTTCCGTTGTAGGTCTTGCACCGGTGGTTGACCAGACGTAAGGACCGCTGGATGCAACCATATCCTCTTGGGTAATAAGCACATACTTATTATTCTCATAAGGAAGCGAGTTTTGAATTTTTACAGCACCAACGCGTCCGCCCTGCTGGAAGACGACTCCGTTAATGCGCGGATTCTGTTTATCCGAAGCTGTGTAAGCCCAGTCATCAGCCGCGGATTCAAAATCCGAGGTCGTTTTTACTGTAACACCGGTAACCGATGCGGCAGAGGCAATTGCCGTAGCGCATATTACTCCGATGATGAGAGCTGCGGAAATGGCAAAAAGCCAAATTTTCGTTCTCTTTTTCATTTGCTTTTCTCCTTGTTTTAACTCTTTTTACAAAAATACATCAAAAATCAAATAGATGATTATTTTAATTATACAATATAATTAGACCTTTGTCAACCAAAAATTGTTTTATTTAAATATAAGAAAAAAACGGGCATCGCAAAATCGGGTGCCCGTTTTTTAATTAATTCGGTTTATATTACGAAATATCTCTGCCGCAACCGTTATCGCAGACTCCGTCGGAATTTTCATCAACGTGGAGCCCGGCTCTTACGGTGAACCAATCCTGTTCAACGCCGTCGATATAAACCTTCATATTCTCAAAGAAGTAGTGGTCGGGATACGAGATTGCCACGTCGGAGTTTGTAATATAGATTGCCTCGGTGCAGACCTTGGGGTCAAGGTTATTCTCGTTTACGGTTGAATAATCGTAGTCATTCTTCATTTCGGCATTGATAACATTATAGATACCGAGCGACTTTGCGCTTGTGGTAACATTGTTTTCGATTATCTGTCCGTTTGCGTAATCATATACCTCGGTAGAGCGATTATACTGCTCTATACTGATATTATTAACGTAAATTTCACCGGGAAGATAAGAGGTATAACCGAAATAGTGGTTATTATAGTGCGCTCTTACAAGGTCAATATAGCTTCTTGAATAAGACGAGGAGTGGCGGAGGGTTATTCCGTCCATCTTAATATCGCCCTTCCACATTGAGCCATAGTCGGAACGGAGAATACAAGCAGAATATCCACCGTCAACGTAGACGGTAACATTCTTCATATTAACCTCACCTGCGCCAATGTAATTGATATGCTCAAAGGTAGAATCCTCAATAGTTACGTTATAAGCCGCAGAGTGCGAGTCAAACGAGGCGAGAATACAGTTCTTGAGCACACCGTTACGCAGGTAGTTAGAGCCGAACATTCCGCGGTAGGAAATCTTTCCTCCGTCCTTGAAGAAGTTCTTCTGAACGCAGTTTTCCCAGGTAACGTTTATCGCGTGGTTTGCACCTAACTCATAAGAACCGAGGCCGTTATGAGTATCAACTCCGTCAATCCAGATGTTATGACCGAGATGTTGAGTTATAAGCATATCCTTTATAACAGTGTTACAAGCGTATCTTACCGCAACGAAGGCGGCGTATGTCTGTCTCGGAGTGTAGGAAGAGTCATCCTCAACGAACACGCGGTCAATTCCCTGTGCGGTAACGTTTGCACGGGAGATCTTG
Organism: uncultured Ruminococcus sp.; assembly: GCA_964424525.1. GTDB lineage: Bacteria > Bacillota > Clostridia > Oscillospirales > CAG-272 > UBA1740. Next base: position 12,222 of record CAYRJG010000028.1, on the reverse strand, counting down.
ATATTTCTTGCAAACTGGTCGTAGGAGGAAACGTCAACGTCGGAGTTGGTGATAGTTTCCCATACGCAATTGATATTGCCGTCCTTATCAAGACCTGAGATGGTAAGAGGTCTGTCATTAATATCGTAAGCCACGGCACCGAAGGAGTTTCCAATAGTCTTTGCACACGTGTCACAGATGCCGTCGGATGCCGCATCGGTGGGAGTGCATCCGTAGGTGCAGAATGCAACGTTTGTGTAATCCCACTGCACGGGAGTGGTCGGATCAACGTTTCCGTAAGCATCAACGATGATTACCTCGTTCTGCGTCTGACCGGAGTTTGCATTTGCGCCGTAGCGGATGTAATGCCTTGTGCATTTGTCGGTTATATCAAGCATAACCGTCTTACCGGGTGCGTAGCCGATATTGGTAGCACCTGCCGCAATTCCGCCCGGAATACTTGCGGTAATCGTTTCGGTGGGGTTATCGGGATCAAGAACGAATATTGACTGACTGTATTCGGTTCCCGTGCCCTTATTGGTTACGGTGGTATCGTCTATTATGAAATGAGCACCGTTCCAATCTACATTGGTTTTTACCGATATTGCAGCTTTTCCGCTGTCATCCGTCGTGCCGATGTAGAAATTATTGCCTTCTATACCCTGACCTACAACAACTACGTTATATGCGGGGTATGCCTTTACAATTGCATTTGCCTTTGTATGCGCCTCTCTTATTGCGGCAAAATCGTTAGTGCCCTCACCGCCGAGAAGTCCGTTGGAAACGCCGTCGCCAACTACACCGAAATCATAGTAATAAACGAGGTAAGAATCGCACGCGGGGCAATACTTAGTAGGGATTTCAGCAGTAGCAATAGTGTTAGTGACATAAACTGTGCGAGCCTCTGCTTCCGTATGCTCACAGTTTACAAAACTTACAGCATCATCCTTTGTGATCACAACACTATCATATCTGTAATCAACCGTAGATGCAGAAAGAGCTCTAAGCGAAAGAAGGAAAGTATCAAGAAGTGCTCTTTCCTCACCGTTTGCAATCACAACGTCATTATAATAACCGTTAAGATTATATGTTCCGCTCCTTATAATACCGTTTTCAAGAACTACCGTGATAGTAACGGTATTATCAATATTATACATCGGAATATCGCAGATGTACGCCTCCGAAAGATATTTCGTTCCCGAGTAGCATACCTTATTCGATGATTTATAGGTAACTTTGCCATAGTTTGAACCGTCTGAGGATGTTGTATATCCGTTCATAGTAATATAAACGTCAACAACACTACTTGACTTATCAAACGTAAGCTTATATCCGGGCTGATAGCTTGAAACGTCATACGCAAGGGTAGAAACATATCCCGCAAGCTGTGATTTGTTCACCTCGGAGATATCCGTGAAATCCCCGGAAAGAGTCGAGCAAAGGGATGAATATTCATCGTAAAGTGCAAGTATTTTTGCATCTACCTCGCCACCCGTGGCAAATTTAACGTATTCACCAAGGCTCACGGAATATCTTATCATATCTGCAACGAGAGAATGTGCAAAGGATGAATAGCTCTTATTTTGAGCCTTACTGTCAAGAAGAACGCTTTCCGCATAATTAGTAGCGGAAAGGGTGATTTCGCGTGAAAGCGTCTGCTCTCCGACAACGAATTCAAGAGTTACGGTAATGTTATCCGCAAGCGCGGTTGCACCAACCTCGCCGATAACGTAGAGGTTCTTTATCTCACCGCCAAGGAATACGCGCTCTCCGTAAATTTCATTCCCACTCTTATCATAAACTCTAAGAGAGGTAACGCTCTCTGGAGCCTCGGGAAGATATAGATTCAATGCAACCGAGCCGAGAAGCGAGATGTTATAGCCCGCACCCGTGGGATATATTGACACATCACCCGATATTGCAGGATAGAAGTTTTTGTCTTTATTTACGGTAAAGCCGGTGACAGGTGTGCCGAGAAGGCTCTCTGCCCAGCCGCTATAGCTTGCGCTATACCAGCCGTTACTGCTTTTCGGGGTATAGGTGGGTGGAGTTACAGTGGCACCGGGAAGAACGGTTTCGGTTTTTATAAGAGTTTTACCGTCCTCGGCATAGAAATTTACCGTGTAAGAATCTGCCTTAGTAACCTCACCGTTAAGCACATAGGGCTTTGATGCCTTTGTGAGTGCAAAGCTCGCTGCTGCAACGGTGCCCGAGGAATAGTTGAGCTCTATATTCGAAACAGCGTTAATCGTGGAAAGCTTGTATCCCGATTCAAGAGAAACGGCGCTTGAGAAGGTTGCATTATCAGAGAGCTTAGAACCCGCACCTATAACTATTCCGCCCTCCTTGACAGGACCGTTTGCCTCATCCCAGCTATGAACACCGGGGTTAATGCTTCCGTAAATCTCACAAGAGTTAAAGAATACGTCGGTATAAGAATTTGAATACTTGATAAGATTAGTTTGCGCCGATTCACCGATTATCTTACAGTTATTATAAGTAAATGTGGATTTTTTGGTAAGAGATGCGTTAGTTCTGTAACTGAGTGAGGAGAAAAGTCCGTCACCGCTGTTTGCACAGTAGAAGGTTGCATCATTTGCCGTGAAAGTAACGTTTGATCTTGATTCAACGAAGCCGCAGACAGTGTCGGTTGACACGATCTTCATATGATGCTCGCCGCCGTTAATAGTTATCTTAGGATTATTGGAGCTGAAGTTCCAAGCGAGCATACCCGTGTAGGTATTTACGTTAGTAAGTATGAGATTTGAGGAAGAAGAAAGGCTGAAAAGAACATAGCTCTTTCCGGGCTTTGCTGCCGCCTCCTGATATTCACCTACAAGCGTTCCGTTTTGGATATTGAGAGTTTTAGAGCCGTTTATGCTCATAAGATAGGTCTTATAGGGGGTTGCGAATTTCACGACGTTACCGCCAAGGTCAAGGGTAAGATTCTTGGAGAGGGTGATAGATGCGGTGGTTTCTATCAAAGCATCCTCACAAATCTTCACCGTGCTGTCGGCATCCGCCGCCGTGACAATATCTGCAAAAACTCCATCTCTGCCAGCCGTTTTTGTTACTCCGCCGGATACGTATTCAAATATTACGAGGTCGGAAGGCTCAAATTCATAAACGCCCTCCGCCAGTTCAACCTTCGTATATCCGTCAGCCGCAACTACCTCTGCCGCGCAAAGTTCGCCGTTAACGTCAAGCGCCTTTACTGTTATGCGCTTATCTACGGAAACTGCCTCTGCCTGATCCTTGACGATCTGTATCGTGTCAAAATCCACAGCCTCACTTATCGCTGCCGACGCCGAGCGATAGCACTTATTCTGAGTGAGGTTTACCGCTTCAAAATATCCCGTCGGATGAGTGGTTTCATCGTAAATATTTGATTCCCATGCGTAAAGATTATTCTTTGCCGAGAGAACCGATGCGAGGTTTCCGTTATACGAAGTTGAGTATGAACGGAAGGTAGGATTATCTATCGCAATAGACTGAGTTTCATCTACGTTCTGAGTAAGGTTTATACGATACTCAAGCATGGTTGCGTGAACGTAGCTATTATAATAAGACGTGGTAGTTGTCGTGCCTGTCTTAGATGAGAAATACTCACCGTTTACGTAAACATAAGTTGTCATATTATAGGCACTTGAAGTAATATCGAGGTCGATTATACAGGTTATATGAGTAAACTCGTAAGGATCGATATACTTCTTAGTTGATGCGGCGCCATTCAGGTAAATATACGAGCCCGTGGTATCATTTCCGAACAAAACGATAGAGGAGATTGCGCTGTTTTTCCAAATGGCGAGCTCACCCGAGGAGTTCACGCATCTTGCGGAGAAATCGATTGACGAGCCGCTTACGAATTTGCCCGTAGGAGCCATAACGTCAATATCAAAGGAATAATATGAATAGTTTTTCATATCATCCGCATTTGTCTTATAGTCACTCGTTGTAGGACGGGAGCCGACTGTGCTCCAAATATAGGGCGTTAACGTTCCGACCTTATCTACCTGTGTGAAAATCGCATAGGAATTTTTCTCATAAGGCATCGAAGTGGCTTTGGTTACTGCACCCGTTCTTCCGCCAATTTGGAAATATACTGTTCTCGCCTGCGGATTAGTTCCATCGGATGCTGTTGCGCCCCATCCGTCACCGACGTATTCAAAATCCTCTGTGGATTTTGTTTGAACTCCCAAAGCAGTGGTATCAGCAAATGCAAACACCGAAATGATGCACCCAACAATCACCGCAAAGAGAGCCAAAAGAGCGATTTTTGACGATCTTTTCATACGCTTCTCCTTTACTTTGTCCCAATAAATATTTTAAAAATTTTTATACCATTATAGCATAATCACAGATACACAAGCCATTTAGGCTTGTGCAAAGGCATAGCCTTTCTTGTCGCATCGCAATGCGACCTGTGTTATGCCAATGTTCTCATGGAAAAATCTTCGATTTTTGTAGGCGTAGCCTACTCGTTCGCTCCTTACAAGAGCGAACCCATGTGGTATTATAGCATAATCACAGATACACAAGCCATTTAGGCTTGTGCAAAGGCATAGCC
>CAYRJG010000028.1:0-7576 GCA_964424525.1 uncultured Ruminococcus sp. | reverse complement strand
TTCGATTTTTGTAGGCGTAGCCTACTCGTTCGCTCCTTACAAGAGCGAACCCATGGGGACATTATAACATAAATAAAAGCATTTGTAAAGCGTTGTTTTCTCAAGATGTTGTGAATTTTTTTCATATTAAACAAAAAAGCAAGAGCACCCGATTTCTCGGGTGCTCTCGTCCTAGTTTGGATAGATTAAAGGACTTCCTTAAATCCACCGATTTTTATTTTACAAGATAAGTAAGCATTACAAATACGCTTTCAAGATCCTCATATCTGCAAAGTCCCTTTTCTACAGCGACCTTGAGAAGAAGAACGGGCGTCTTGTTGAATTGTTCCTCATCAAGGATGTGAGCAAACTGCTCTGCTGTATAAACACCGTACTTTTCAAGGTCGGCATTCATTTCATCCTCGAGGTACTTACCGTTCTCATCAAATTCGAATGCGTTTACAAGTTGCTCCATATTACACTGACCAAGAATTATGGTAAGCATATCTTCTGCAACTACGTTAAGATAGTTCTCAGAGTGAGGAGCGTATACGCGAACATTCTCGGTTGTGACGTAAGCATCAACAAGAGTTACCTTATCTGCGTTCACACCGTCGCCTGCGTTAAGGAATTCGTGACCGATGAACTCGGTTGCGTTATCCGCTGTAAAGTAAACGTACTTGCAAAGCGTGGAATCGAAGAGTGCGTGCTCACCTGCAAGACGAAGGAGTGTTCCGTCGGAGAATACAAGGTTGATAACTCTAACGTCATTAGCCTCATTATCTCCCTCGTGGAACTCAAACCATACCTTGCCTGCCTCGTATTTGCCTGTGAAGGAGTTGTATACGAGAACCTCGTCGCCTACCATAACCTCTTCAACTGGCTTTTTAGTTCCGTCAGCCATTGTTATAAGTGTTCCTTCAACAAGGCAGGTTGATTTAATTGTAGCTCCGCAACTGCTACAAGTACCAGTGGAAGTTCCGGAGGTCGGGTGACCTGTTGCGCAGAGATTCCATCCGCAGCTATCGCACTTTTGGTCTACTGTGCCGGTATCGATGTGAGTAGAACAGCTACTCGTCACTCCGCTACCGCAAGAATCGCAAGCCTTATCGTTGTTTGTATCGGTATGAAGTCCGCTTCTTACCGTGAACCAGCTCTGCTCTTCGCCATCCTTATAGACCTTCATGTTCTGGAAGAACCAGTGGTCGGGATAGGAGATTGTTGCGCTCGTATTGGTAATGTATACCGCCTCGGTGCAGTGCTTGGGATCCGCATTGTTTGTGTTTGATGTTGAGTAATCGTAGTCATTCGTCATCTCGGAATTGATATTATTGAATATTCCGAGAGTTTTAGAGCTGGTTGTAACATTAGACTCATCAATCTTACCATTTGTGCTGGTATAGTCGGCAGTATCACGAGTGTATTGCTCTATTGATACGTTGTTCGCATATACCTTTATGGGAAGATAGCTTTCAAATCCAAAGTATGCGTTGTTGTAATGTGCTCTTACGAGATCTACGTAATCCCTTGAGTAAGAGGATGAATGACGAAGGGTAAGTCCGTCAAACTTAATGTTGCCCTTCCACATTGAGCCGTAGTCGGCACGAAGTATGCAAGCAGCATAACCGCCGTCTACGTAAACGGTTACGTTTCTCATGATAGCATCACCGCCGCCAACGAGGTTAATATGCTCGAAGGTGGAATCCTCAATAGTTACGTTATGAGCGCCGGAGTGAGAGTCAAAGGATGAAAGGATACAGCCCTTAACGTAGGAATTACGAAGGAAGTTTGTTCCAAACATACCGCGGTAGGAAATTACGCCGCCATCCTTGAAGAAGTTTCTCTGTACGCAGTTGATCCACTGTGTTCCAACAGAGTTTCCGCCCGAGAACTCGTAGGATCCGAGATCTACACCGTTCACGTCCTCGTGACCGAGGTGATGCTGAACGCTCATATCCTTAATAACGGTATTATAAGCGTAGGATATCTGAATGTAGCCGTTATATGCCTGTCGAGGAGTGGTAGTAAGTGTATCCTCAACAAACTCGCGGTAGATACCCTGATAGGTTACGTTTGCACGGTTGGTAACAATGTTTCTCGCAACCGCATCGTAGGAGGCAACGCTTACTGTATTATTGGTAAGAGTTTCCCAAATGCAGTTGATATTACCTTCCATATCATAGCCGTTAATGATAATCGGCTTATCGTCTGTTGCGTATCCGACAGCGGTAACTGCCTTAGTGATGGTCTTTGAGCAGGTATCGCATACGCCGTCGCCGTCTGCGTCGGTCGGAGTGCATATAGTTACAGTTGTTTGGGTGGTTGAAGAGTTCGTATCAAGTATTCCGTCACCATCCGAATCGGTTCTATTTGAATATGACGCGGAATAGCTACAGTAAGTCTTGCTTACGGGATAATCCCACTGAACGGGTGTCGTGGGATCGATATTACCCTCTGCATCAACTACGATAAGCTCGTTCTGAGTAGCACCGGTATTTGCGTTAGAACCATAACGAATGTAATATCTTACGGACAAATTGGTAAGCTCAATCATCATAGGTCTGCCGGGAGCAAATCCGATATGAGTAGCACCCGCAAGAATATCGGTAGTCAGGCTGGAGGTAAGACTAATATTTCTGTTATCACCGAGAGTGGAGAATATTGCCTGCTTATACGCGGTATAGGATGACGATGACTTATCGGTATTATTAACCTGAGTATCGTCGATAATGAAGTGCGCACCGTTCCAATCAACATTCGTCTTGATCTTAATTGATGCCTTACCGTTATCATCCGGGAAGCCCATATAGAAGTTATTGCCGCTAGTACCCTGACCGACAACTACGATGTTGTAATCGGGGTAGGATGCTGCAATTGCGTTTGCAGTGGTATGAGCCTCACGAATAGCGGCAAAATCGTTAGTACCCGAGCCGGTTGCAATACCGTCTACAAGTCCACTCGAAACACCGTCACCAACTGCGCCGAAGTCCTTATAGTAGATGAGGTAGGACTTACAATCCTTACAGTAATATGCAGGTGCGGAAACGGGAAGGAATTCCTTATATGCGGCGAGAGTAACTGCTTCCTTCTCTGTATGCTCGCAGGAGTAGAAGTTCTTAGCCTCGGATTCGCTGACCTGATAGTCTGAGTATCTGAAGGTTGCTGCAGACTTACCGAAGACGTTTACAGATGAAACGAGAGTCTTAACTATTTCAACAAGAGATGCATCGTCAGCGGTAACACCGTTATAGTATGCACCAAGGCTATAAATACCGGTCTTGGAGATACCGCTCTCAAGGATAACCGTGATATTTACGGTATTTGCAAAGTTATACATCGGGATATTCTCGATATATGCCTTTGCGAGATACTCTGTGCCGGATACGTATTCAACGGTTCCTGCTTTATAAGTAACAGTACCGTAGTTTGCACCGTTAACGTTCTCTGCAAGATATCCTTCCATAGTGATATAGCAGTCAACAACCTTATCGGTTGCCGATGTGTTAAAGTTAAGAAGGTATCTCGGCTGATATGTTCCGACATCAAACGTTGCGGAGCTTACGTAGCCCGAAAGATTTGTGGTATCGGATACGGCATCAGGTGCTACAAGAGTCGTACAAAGTTTCTCATAGCTTGAAAGAAGTGCTTCAAGAGTATCATCACCGGTTGCTGTGCCGGTATTTTGGTAGTTAACGTATTTAACGAGGTTGTTAGAGTATCTTACCATGTTTGCAACAAGAGTATGAGCCTCACTTGAGAATGAGGGAGATGCCTTATCACTATCGGCAAGAACTGTTCTCGAATAGGTCGAGGGAGTAAGGGATACGTTCTGTGTAAGCACGGTATCACCCACGGTATAGGTTACGGTAACCTTCTTCGTGGTGGTAAGCGCGTTTGCATTAACGCCGCCTGCTACGTAGAGGTTGTAGAGTGCGCCGTTAATATATACGGGAGTTGCGTAAAGAGTATTTCCGTCTCCGTCGGTAACGCTTGTAACTGTAATGCCCTCGGGAGCATCGGGGAGATAGAAATTGATAAGGATTTCACCAAGGAGTGAAACGTTATACTTTGCACCCACGAGATAAGGAGTAATTCCGGACGAGGGGGCGGGATAGAAGCTTGTATTGTCGTTTATTACGAAGCTTGCTACCTTAGAACCGCCAAGAGTGGTGGTCCATCCGTCATATCCGCCGGTCTTATACCATCCGTTATAGATAGTACCGCTTGCGGTATAGTCGGGTGCGGTTACGGTAGCTCCGGGAGTAACGGTTTCGGTCTTGATAACCGTCTTACCGTCTTCTTTATACCAGATTACGGTAAACTCATCGGGGCGCTCACAAACAAAGTCATAGGTATAAGTAACGGTCGTTGTGTCTGCGATTGCGATATCGCCGTCAACGATGGTACCTGTCAAAAGGTTAACCGATATAGATGCGCTGCCGCCCTCGGGAACATGAACGAAATTAGCACCGGATTCGGTTACTATAATGTCGGAAAGAGTTGCATCGCTTGAAATTCTTGTGCCGGCACCGAAAATAATGTTTCCAACCACGGGATTTCCAATCTCGTAATTATCATCATTAATGTCGTTCGAGTCTGCTACAGGATTACTTATCGAGCCAAAAATATCACAGTTATTGAACACAATCGTTGTAAAACTGTTAGAGGTTCTAACGATGTTATAGTTAACACTATTTGAAATTATCTTACAATCATTAAATGTAAAGGTAGACTTAAGAGTTATTCCTGCCGATGCATTGTAATGAAGCGAGGAGAAAAGTCCGGATACTTGGTCATTTAAATAGAAGGTTGCGCCGTTTGCATTAACGGTGATATTATTTCTTGATATGATAAAGCCACTACCAACGTCGGTAGATGCGAATATAGCGTAATGAGAACCGCCGTTTATGTTAAGAGTGGGATTGTTACCGTTGTAATTCTGAATCAGCGCACCCATATAGGTCGTCATGTTATCCATATTAATAACCGCGCCTGAATTCGGTCTAAAGAGCGCATAGCTCTTGCCCTTAAGTGAAACTCTCGACGTATCAATGCCGTTTTCCTCGGCATATACGCCATCAACTCCAAGATACTGATTTTCCCTACTGTACTGAGCAATAGCTGTACCGTGCTTAAAGGTTACGGTTTTGTTTGCGGAGATTGAGATTACACCGTAGCTATATCCTGCACCGTCGCGCTGGTGGCTCTGGGAGAATATTACAGTATGAGTATTAAAATCGAAGGTAAGGTTCTTGCCGATGCTAACAGAACCGTTAAGAGCTATCGTGCAATCCTCGTAGAAGGTGATGGTGCTTCCATCCTTTGCAGCACTTATAATGCTTGATAAGCTAACGGTTTCACCGCTTGCAACAGTAACGAGATTGCCGGATGTATTTGTGTACTGGAGAATTGTATTGGCGAGTTCCTTGGTAACCTTCTTTGCATAAGTTACATCGAGAGTAGATGCGGAGATTGCAAAGCTATCATCGTAAAGGTGACCCGAGCTGAGATTAAGAGTGAGTGATTCGGACTCGGGAAGGTCGGAAAGGATGCAGCCATCTTCATATGCCACTGCTGTGGAGAGGGTAGTTGCATTGATTCTCGTGCCTGCCGAGAGAATGATAGTACCGTCTGCGATATCAGCGGAGCTGCTATCATAACTGTGCTTTTCGGGATTGATAGATCCTACAATATCACAGTTATTGAAATATGCAACGGATGTGCCGTTGAAGTAAGGAATAAGGCTTTTAGAAGCATCCTCTGCAATAATATCACAGTTATTGAATGTGAAGCTGGAGGACTTATCTATATTAACCGTCTTATAGTTCATGCCGGCGAAGAGTCCGTTTGATGCCGATGCACAGTAGAAGAGAGCGTCGTTAGCAACGAAATTCATGTTACCTCTTGCCTCAATGAATCCGGCAACGAGGTCGGTATTGGCGATCATCGAATAATGAGCACCGCCATCAATGGTAACGTTAACTGCCGACTCCTGAACGCTCTGGAACATCATACCGGTGTAGGAGGTAATGTCCTCAAGAACGAAATTACAGTTGCCTACTCCCGCATTGAAAAGAGTATAGCTCAATCCCTGCTTTGCCTCTTCTGTAATCTCGGCAACGATAGTACCGTTCTTGAATCTTACCTCGGAGGTGGTAGAGATAGAATACATGGGATACTTATTGTAAAGCATCTTAACGGTCAAGGTATTTCCGCCAAGATCAACCGTAATGCCCTTTTTGATAGCAATAGCAGTTGTAGTCTGCTCAAGAACCACGTCCTCAAGGATGGTTATGGTAGTGCCCGCATCGGCAGCCTCGATTACCTCTGTGAGGTTAGTCTTTCTGCTACCATAAGCAGTTTTGCCATCCTTAGTATACTCGTATACCTTAGCAACCGCATCGGGATCTGCGATATACTTAGTGAAGGTATATGTTTTAGGATAATCAACGATATCAAACGATGATTCAGCAAAAGCACCGTCGGTTACGGTATAAGTGTTATAGCTAAGGGTTACGTCGTAAGAAAGCTCGGTGTCATAGGACTGAACATTGTCTGCAAACACAACATTATCTGCGAGAGTGCCGTTGATGTAGTTGCCCTCACCGAGAGTTACGTAACCTGCGGTTTCTCCGTCATAAACGCCGGTAGGCTTAATTTCACCGTTAATGTAGCAATTGGTGATAATGAACTCAAGCTCCTTGAAGGAGTAGGTTGCAGTTTTACCTATAATAACGCAGTTATCTACGTTAGCGTGAGATGTGATCTCCTCAGAAGCAGCCGCATATCTGCCGTAGAAGTGGAAGATGCATCCCGAAGGATCGTAGAAGAGTGCGTTCTTCGCGGTGAAGTTAAGATCGCCCTGAAGCTGAATGAAGCCGGAGTTATCTACTCTGGTTCTGTAGTATTCACCGCCGTTGATGTTAAGGGTACAGGAGTTACTCCATGCCTGAACAACGGTAGGACCGTAAACACGAAGTGTGGTATTACCCTCGGCGTCGGCACCGATGATGTTGATTACAACGTTATTAGCCCCAGTAGTAATAACGGGGTTACCGCCTTTTTCACTCGCGCCGGCAAACACCTTAGCACCCTCAACGGAGGAGGTAAGAGTGAAGCCCGCGGTGGTGGTAACCTTAAAGTAGGTACCACCGGTCTTTGATCCGGTCTGAGTAACGTTAAGAGTCTTACCGTTAAGGTCAATCGTTATTGCCTTATTGACGGTGATATAGCTTGTATCCGCATAGTCAAGAAGGAACTTAATGGTCGAGCCTGCATCTGCTGCCGCAAATACTGTCTGAAGGGTTGTTCCCTTAGGTGCGTATATCGTTTCGCCGTCCGAAACATAGCTGAACGCGTTGGCAACAAACGTATAAACACCATCAGCCTCGGTTACTGCCATACCTTCTGCGGCAACGAGCTCTGCGTTATACTCGCCCTTGTTTACCACGATTTCCTTATCGATGGTATAGGTGGGTGCAGGATATACGTTATTAAGAATTGTAACTGTATCTCCGTTCTTTGCCGCAGCCATAGCCTCGTCAAGGTCGGTGTAAGTAACGTCACCAACCTGTGCAACGGGAACGCCTGCGGGCAT
>CAYRJG010000027.1:9424-18842 GCA_964424525.1 uncultured Ruminococcus sp. | reverse complement strand
TTAATGCCGCATCACAGCTTACGCTGCAAGAGCAACTTTATTGTTGTCGTTTATTATTTTAAGTTGGACATTTTAACGGGATTATCCTGCCCGCCACGCTTATCATACCTCAGAATCCCTGTCGAAACCATTACGGCCCCATATTCGAGATTCTCCGAGAGAAGAATGGTTATAGCATTCAATCTCGCGTATTATATATTATAACCATCCGAAGGAAAAAGTCAATATTTACTTTGTTAATTTTATTGTAATACTTGAAAAGATTTTGCCTTTGTGCTAATATGTATTATGTAAAATATATGAAAGAGGCGTGAGATGGATTCTTTATTATTTGCAATTAATGCAGTTATGCCTATAATATTAATGGTGGCTGTTGGATATTTTTTACGCAGAATCGGTCTTGTGAATGCAGATTTTGCAAAAATGGCTAACAAACTCGTTTTTAGAGTTTTTCTGCCGGTGATGCTTTTTCTTAACGTGTATAATATAGATGCATCAATGAATATAGGCTTCACTTACATACTTTTCGCAATAGCCGTTATTGCCGTGGTATTTGCACTGGCAATTCCTATAACGGCACTTGTAACCAAAAAACAAGACCGTCGAGCACCTGTAATTCAAGCAGTCTTCCGTTCAAACTATGCGCTTATCGGAATTCCTCTTGCCGAGGCATTTTTCGGTGCCGAAGGTGCTGCGGTTGCAGCGCTTCTTTCAGCTTTTTCCATTCCGCTTTATAACGTACTTGCCGTTGTAACCTTTGCAATATTTGGCGGCGGTAAGGTTAGTGTAAAGAAAATATTGAAGGGTATAGTTACTAATCCGCTGATAATCGGTGTTGCTTTTGGCGGTGTTATGCTTCTGTTGAAAAATCTGCTTCTTTCTGCCGGTATTACAACAACTCTTGCTGATATTACTCCGCTTTACAAGCTTCTTACCTATCTTTCGGGTATGGCAACACCGCTTGCGCTCATAGTTCTCGGTGCGCAGTTTGAATTTTCAGCGATTCCCGGCATGAAAAAAGAAATAATTTTTTCTACGCTTGCGCGTATAGTTGTCGTTCCTGTGGTGGCAATTGCAGTTGCTATTGCCACAGGACTTTTCAGTGGAGCACATATCGCTGCGTACGTAGCACTTTTTGGAACCCCTGTTGCCGTGTCAACCGTTCCGATGACTCAGGAGCTTGGGGGCGACACAGCACTCGCAGGTCAGCTCGTGGTTTGGACAACTCTTTTCTCGGGAGTTACGATATTCCTGTTTTCTTTTGTTCTTAAGGCTATGGGTATATTCTGACACCCGTGTAAACTTCAAAGGAGTTATTTATGAAAATACTTAACGCATTTAAGCATACGTCGCTGGTGTTAAGACATAAAAATAAGGTATTTATCCATTGTTTGAAATGCGGCATCGCGTGGCGCGGTATAGTTCACGATCTTTCAAAATTTTCTCCAACCGAATTTTTTGAAAGCGTTGAATTTTATCAAGGAAATCGTTCGCCTATCGGAGTCTGCCGGAGAACGAGGGGCGTAAGCTATGCATGGCTTCATCACAAAGGAAGAAATAAGCATCATATAGAATATTGGCTGGATCCTGATTGTGAGGTGACTCCGCTTATGCCGTATAAGTATGCTGTTGAATGTGTTTGCGACAAGCTTGCCGCAACAAAAACCTACGCAGGAAAAAGCTATACCGATGATAAAGCTTTATGGCATTGGGAGAAATACGGAAACAAAGTGAACGGCAATCCCAAAACCATGGCTTTTGTTGAGCAGGTGTTCCGCGATTTGGCGGAGCATGGTGAGAAGTATATATTGAACAAAAAGTACATGAAAAAGACTTATAATGCAATTTGCAAATAATTAATGTTTTAAGAAAGGTATTAAATTATGGTTTCATCAAAAAACACCGTTTTGAAAATTATTGCAGCAAATTCGAAAGACCCGGCAAGTTTTGTTGTTGAAGCAAAAACGAAAATTGCTACTGTTGATTGGTGTATACAGGATGCGCATGGCAACAGTATTGTAAGTGGAAAAATCAAATCAAACGCCACCCGTGTGGAATTTACTGCAAAATTTGATGCAGAAGCATGGTCGGTTGAAAAACCTGTCATATATAAATTTTTTGTAAATATTTGTTATCAAAATGGCGAATCTGAGGAGCTTTTTGATTCTTTTGGTTTTAGGTATTTTTCAGTTGATAACAAGAATATCTATCTTAACGGATTTCCGTTTTATATGAGAGCATATATAAGGGGAGCCGCAGCACATGAACATCAGAATAACTGCTCTCTTTCGGAATATGATTTTTACAAAAAGAATATTCTTATGGCAAAGAGTTACGGTTATAATACTATAAGATTTCACTCGGTAGTTCCGCCGGATGAATGCTTCCGTGCGGCAGATGAGCTTGGAATGCTTATACATATCGAAATGCGCGCAGAGAGCTCGGATTATGATAATCTTGAGGAAATGCTTTACGGAAAGAATGATTTTGTAAGTGACGATGAGCTTATTGCTGTTATAAACCGACTTTATAACCACCCATCCTTTATGGTATATTGTGTCGGCAACGAAATTCGTGAACCCGGAAAAAAACCGAGAATTCGTGAAATACGCGATTTTATAAAAAAGAACGACCCAACGAGACTCTTTATTGATACTTGCGCTCACGGTGAGTTTGACCGTGATTATGTTGATTTTGACGTTCAGCACATGGGATATTTCTTCCCATACGGTGAGCACGCTGATATGTTTGAGAATACAGATAACCTTCTTTGCTTTGGAACCGTTAAAGACAGAAAAATGGTCATCGACGGAGGAAAAGAGGGAACGATTCGCCGTGCCATCTCCTTTGACCGCCCGCTTATTGCGCATGAGGTTTGTCATTACACATCTTGGCGTGATTTTTATGCGTTGAAAAAGAAATTCGCCGAATACGGCAAAGAAGCACCTTGGTGGGTGGATGAAGAGATAAAGATGATTGAGGCGAAGGGATTTGACAAGGATTTTGCAAAATCTCTTCAAATAACAAAGGATTTTCAGATGAGATGTTGGAAGCAGGCCCTTGAATCTATTCGCTCAAGTCCTCTTCTTTCGGGATTCCACATGCTTCAGTTTGCCGATACCGATAAATATGAAAATTCCAACGGTGTAGTCGATTGCTTTGACGATCCTCATGGAATCTCACCCGAAGAATTCCGCGCATTTAACGCTGATACAGTTCTCCTTGCTCGCTTGCCAAAGCAGGTTTTTTCGGTTGGCGAGGTTGTTAAGGTGCCCGTACTTCTTTCGCAGTATATGATAGATCCTCCAAAGAGCGCAAAATTTACATATACGCTGTCCTGCGGTGAGAATATTTTGGCTTCTGCCGAAATGCCCGATATCGACACAAGCACTTCAGGTCTATACAAGATTTGCGGGCTTGAATTTGTAACACCCGATGTGCAAACTCCATCAAAGCTTATACTTTCCTGTAAGCTTGATTTTGATAACGGCACTGCCGTTCAAAACTCTTGGGAGCTTTGGGCGTTTCCAAAATTTTCCACGCCTGTGGTCCTTGATGCAAAATTTGATATGCAGGAGTCTTATCTCGACAGAGTAGTATGCTCAAATCCCAATTCCACCCTGACGGTTACCGATAGGCTCGATGATGAGCTTTTTGATAGACTTGACAGAGGTGAAGATGTTATTCTTATTTACCGTACCGATTGGACAAGACATCTGCTCAACAAGAAAATGCCCGCACCGAAATATTCCTTCCGTCATACTTGGGAGCGTTTTAAGGGCGTTATTTGGGATAGAGGAACAATTAACGGTGGTCCCGATGAGGCCGAGGTTTTGAATCGTTATGGATTTGTAACCGACGGACAAATTAATTTCCAATACTACTCCCTTATTGACGATTCTGATAAAATTACTCTTGATACATTCCCCGTAAAGCCATATTCTCTCGTATCGGGACTTGATAAGAGCTCGCGCGATCGTTTTGATGCAACGAAATTCAAGCTTCCCGAACTTATGTACGATAGAACCATGCGTCGCTTTAGTTATGCTTTTGAACTTCGCGTAGGTAAGGGAAGACTTCTCGTTACCGGATTTAACTTCACCGGAGCAGAAAATGGTGATCCTGCAGCTCTTGCTATGCTTCAGACGCTTGTTTCTTATTGCAATTCCGATGAATTCGGCAAGGGTGAGCATATATCTGTTGCCGATATGAAGGAATATCTTTCCTTCATTGCATCATCGGGACCACAGAAGGAAGGTATGATGACTCAGTATTGGCAGCTCGATGCAGAGCCGGTTGAGTCTATGCGATATTGGAAGGAATCCGAAGAATATCTTCGTACAGATCCCGAAAGAACGGTTGTTTTTGAAAAATAAATTCTCACGGGTACAATAAAACAAGAAAAACGGCATTGTTAATTAAGCGTCCGATTTCGGATTGCTTTTTGGCAGTGCCGTTTTTTTGTGGAGAGAAATAAAGAATTTTGTAAAACATTTACACTTGATTTTTTATAGATATATATGGTATACTGTATCTAATATATTTTAAACACCAGTAATTGGGAGGTTCTTTTTGTGAAAAAAAATAAGAAAATATTGATACCGGCTATATCCGTGTTGATTTTTTCGCTCCTTGTAGCAGTTTTTTCTTTCGTTTCGTTTGCAGATGACGAGGATTACTCCCGTCCCGGAACTGTAAGCAAGGTGACTTTGGATTCTGCACAAATATTGAAAGAGCTTGGCGTGGAAATTAAAGATGCCGAGGCCGAATATCTATCTCTTTACGGTGAATACTCGATTTCATACGGCTCACATATTCCAACGTCGGGTGTAAAGCTGACATACGATGAAGAGAGTGCACATCTGCGTGTGTTTGCCGAGGAGTACATATACAAAGCCGAAAACGGCACTAATATGCGCTGGATACCCGAATATGCCGTGATTGGAGATTTAAGCAAAAAACTTGTATTTGATGGAGATAAGAGCTATATTGCGGATTTTGATTCGGTAAGAGAAAACGGTGAGCCGGAAATAAAAATTCTCTATACAACCGATATATCTATATCAGCAGGTGTAATAAATGCAATTTTGAACAAAGCCTATGATGATGCGCAGGTTTGGGCAAAATACAGAAATTATATCAACGAGTGCACGGAATACGAGCAAAAAATGCTTCTTTATCAAAGCTATCTTGCGGATAAACGTGTATATGACGATAAACTGGAAGCGTATAAAGTTTATCTGGAGGATCTCGAAGATTACGAATCAGCAAAAGCGGAATATGATGCATATCTTTTAAAGCTTGAAAAATATAACGAAGATTATGAGAAATACGCGAAGTATCTCGAAGAGCAGAAAAATTACAACAAAAAGCTTGAACTCTATAATAAATATGTAGAAAATATAGAGGTCGTAAAAAGCCAACTCGCAATAATCGATGGAACAAAGGTTGCATCGACTTCGCTTTACAGGTCGGTATATTCGGCAATTCACGGTAATCTCGTGAAACTTGTACTCGAAAACAAGGATCTTGTTGCAAATGATTTCGTTGGTGGCGACGGTGATGCTATTGATGCTTCGGGTGATGCAACAGAAATGCTTAAAACCATTTATGCCGAGTACAAAACTTGCGAAAGCGAGATTGAAAAATACACATACTACACCGTAAATTACGAAAAAATACGTGATAATTTTATTAAGCTTTTTTCTGCTTTGGATAAACTTTATCAAAATGCCAAGATCAGAATTGCAATTAAAGATCAAGGATATAAGGAAAAATTCGAGATATTCCTTGCACAGCTCTATTATGTCGTTGAAGCAATTTCGGACATACCCGTGATGAATTTTGATGGCACGGCATACTATAATTCGAGTTATAAAATCAACAGACAGACTCCTCTTGCTATTCTCGAAGGAAAGGAATATATGACCGATACGGGGCGAGCAACACCGCTTTCCGGCGGTTATCCGTTCCCGTGTGAGAAGCCTACCATAACCGAGGTTTCGGAACCGACGCCCCCCGCGCGTGTCGTTGAGCCTGTAAAGCCGGATGAGGTTAAGTCCCCCGGAACAGCGCCTGCGGTAGTAAATAAACCTGTATCTCCTTCTTTCGTGGAAACTCCCGCGGCACTTTTGCCAAACGGCAGCTTCCCGGATAAGGTTCAAGAAATCCTTTCGCTATATGACGAGGGAAAGCTTGAACGAAGAACTGAGTTTGCTGCAGCTGCGGTAATCGGTCTTGAAATAAATGTCATAAAAAAAATATTTAATTCTCGAGCTGTTGAGGTCGTTTTTTGTAATACGGACGGTGAAGAGCTTTATAGAACAGTAGTTGATCAGGGCACGTACGCGGAGTTTGTCGGAGCCGTTCCGGAAAAGGAAGAAACAAAAGCGGCAACCTATACATTCGCAGGATGGTGTGATTCAAACGGTAACGCTGTGGATATAACGGCGATTGAGTCGGACTCAGCTCTGATGCTTTATCCTGTATTTGTTGAAACTAAAAAAATGTATGATGTGGTTTGGGAGCTTGACGGTGAAACCGTTATAACACAATGTGAGTACGGAAAGGTTCCAACAATAGGCTATACTCCCAAAAAACAGAATTCTGATAAATATTCCTATAAATTTGCCGGTTGGAATAAGCGCGTTACTGCCGTTACCGGCGATAGCTCACATGACAGATACGAGGTAGTCTTCAAAAAACAGTATCTCGTTCCATTGATTGATGATTTGTTTGATGAGGATATCGGAGGTGCGGTATTGATTGAAAATGAAGGCGAATGGATCGTTGACTGCTCGGCAAACAGCGTCGGAACATCATATTCGTCACTGCGTATAAATTTGTCAAACATATTACCCCGTGTAGCCTCAAATTCCAACTTAACGATAAAAACCATGCATTATACGGCAACGTTTTCCTTCTCGGATGTTATTGTTATGAACGAGCTTGGTGTTTCGGAATTTCTTTTGCTTCCTATCAAAAGCTCATCTGATTATTACTTTACCCCGAAGTTTTTTGATGCTAACGGAAAAGAGATAGTAGGCGATTTTAAAGTTAGCCTGAATTTGTCTTCTTTCCGTTCAACGGATCCGCAAAATTCCCGTATATATTACGAAACCGACTCCGGCAGAGTGTATACGAGAGGAAAAATAACCGAAAACAGTCTTTCTGTCACCGCACTTGCGGGACGCACGTATCATGTTTGTTCCGAATACAGTGTGATTTTGCTTCCGACAGGACCCGTGACGGTAGTGCTTGATAAAAATGGCGGTACGGCAGGAACCAATGTGGAAATAAGTTATATCCATGATCCGGGAATTGAGGTCTTCTCGCTTTATTTTATTGATATGCACGGTAACAGAACCGAAATATCCGCCAATAATATAAAAATTCCCGTTGGCGGCGGCTTTATCGGTGTTGACTACGATTATATCGAGTATACAGTTAACTTTATTTCTTCGGGAAGGATTATCGGAACTCGCGTATACAAATATGGTGAGATTCCCGAGATGATGCCTTCTCCAATCAAAACGGCAGACGGTAGTTTCACGTATACCTTTGATAAGTGGATTAATTCTTCAACAAAGGAAGGCGAGGTGCTACCTGTTACCAAAAATGTTAACTATGAGGCACTCTATATAAAAACCGAAATTCCGCCCAAAACTCCGCAAACAGGTCTTATTATTTCACCGTCTATACTCGAAAAACTTGTAGGTGTGGCAATAATAGGCGTAATTGCTTTGCTTGCGATTGTTCCGTGCGCTGTAATTGTACTATTCAAACTGATAATAATTGCTCGCAGAAAACCCCTTAACCGTGTTAAAAATAAAAAAACCAAAAGTGACACGGGTGAGGTATAGCACTAAAAATCGTTATTTTGAATAAAAAATGAGTCAATCTTTGTGAAAGATACCAAAAATACAAAGAGAAGGCTCATTTTTTGTTTTTTTCTATTGACTTTTTTTTGCCTCAATGCTATAATTTAATAAAAATATAAAACTATTTTGCGCAATAGTAGAAAGGTTTGGTATTGAAATGAGCAAAATTTCACAGAAAATCTTAACGCTCCTTCTTGTGATTGCTTTGGTTTTCAGTGTTTCCGCTACCACGATTTTCGCAGCGACCTCGTCTGAAGAAATCACCGGTGGAACCACATCCAATGGCAATGATACGGGAGATGTTAACGGTGGCTCCGATGAATCTAACAAGGATTCTATTTCGGGTTCGCTGACGAACGGTTGGTGTGACGTCGTTTATGACGGAACGGATATCACCGTTACCCTCACTCCCGATAAAGAAGCCATCCTCGGCATTACAAAAGACGAGATCAAAGAACTCGGTCTTTTTATCGTTGAGGCAGTAAAGAAAGTCGTTCTCGGCAATATGCTTGAGGATGTTCTTCCCGATTTCCGGGAGGGTGACGTCGTACTCGATCCGGAAAACGTTTGGTTCGATGCGCTTGATGCTTATCTTAACAATAAGTATGACGATACCGTTGAGGATAAGTACGTTGAGTTTATAAGAGGTGCTCTTAATGACGAAGCAGAGCTCGATAGCTTTGCCGAGTATGCATGCTCTCTTATTAAAGCCGGCGTGCTTTCCGGTGCGCTTTCTCTTGAGGAACTTCCCGCAAAGGAGAATATCGAGAGTGAGGTTGTTAGAATCCTTAATGATTATGTTGACAGTTACATCGAATCCTATGTTGACGAGGTTATTAATGATTACGTGGCTCATCTTTCCGACGGCTCGGTTGGTGAGAGCGAGATAGACCAAATCGCAGAGGACTATATGGTTGCTTACGCAAGAGAAGCACTTGAGAGCTATATAGCAACTCTTAAAGATACCGGTTCTATGTCATCCACCAATTTCCATTATCAGATTGAGGAGTATGCAAAGGATTATATCAACGATTACATAAAGGAAAACGTTGATAAGTATATCGAAGCAAAGCTTGGTGAAACCGAGCTTCCTACAAACCTTATCAATTCTTACATCGAGGATTATGTTGAGAGCGAGATTGATAAGCGAATGGATACATACATCGCAAACAAACTCGGTGGCAACAATCCTACTGATGATATTGACATTCTCGTTGATGAGTATGCCGAAGGCTTTATAAATACCTTCGTTGGCAATAAATATGACGAATACGTTGCTTACAAGCTTAGTGGCGGCACTATCGACCCGACACTCGCTGGAATTATAGATGATTATGTTTCCGATTATTACGATGAACAGGTTGCGCTTTACAAGGCTTATAAGCTTAACGGTGGTACTGCTCCTGCGTATTACAGCATAATCGAAGCTGAGGTTAAGACGGCTGCAATTCAGTATCTCGTTGATAACGGTCATTATGCAACACCTGCTGAAGCAGAGGCTGCTTACGATACCGTTGCGGCAGATGAATATATTAACG
>CAYRJG010000027.1:0-9414 GCA_964424525.1 uncultured Ruminococcus sp. | reverse complement strand
GATATCTATTTCGACGAATTTAAGAATGATGCGCTCGCATCTCTTGAAGAAGCCGATTACGATAAGGCGTTTGCTACAATTGAAATCGATGAAATCATAAATAAAATATTCTCGGATGAATCGCTTAAGGCTCAGTTTAAAGTAGCTGTTGATATCGATGAGGTTCTTGCTTATATCGGACCTGATAATGCTACCAAGCTTATTGAAACCGTAGATTATGAGGAAGTGCTTGCTAGCGTTGAGAATTCAAAGCGTGCTGAAATCATCGAGGATATGTATTCGGAATATACCGATCAAGATGTTGTTGATATGATATCCGCCATCATCAAGGATCTTGATGACGGTCTTCACGAGGATGAATTTAACGATCTCGTTGCCGAAATCAAGGTTCAAGTTGAGGAAAAGATTGAAGGCGGCGAGTTTGACGATCACTTTATCGAACTTTTCGGAATAAGCATTGAAGATGTGCGTTCTGAAATTCTCGTTATTGCAGACGTTATCTCTGTTCACTATGCAGATACTGTAGATGAGCTTGAAGCTGCGCCCGAAGGAGCTAAGAGATATCTTGAACTTATAAAGCTTCTCAACTACATTAAGGTTAATGAGGTGCTCGTTTACGGTGATTCCGCAAACGGTAAGGTCTTCATCCGCGAGGGTGTAGAAAAGCTTCTTCGCGACCTTCCCACATTTGAGGAAATCGCTGCTATGACCGATGATGAAATGTTGCTCTCTTACAAGGTCAACGTTTCTACCGATTTTAGTGATAACGAATTTAATCTCACCCTAAAGATTGGTGGTGCGTTTGATACCATCAGAAAGATTGCGGGTATCATAGGCAGAAACGTATCCTGCAGCCTTGACGAAAACTATAATCTTGTTCTTGATGTTAACGTACCCGAAGAGCTTTCCAAGGCAATTCTTCGTGCTTGCGAAACGGGAAAGATAAGCGATGAACTTAAGAATAAGGTCTTCGATAAGATCGATGATAACGGTGAAGAAATTTACGCGTTTGTTAACTCCGTTTCTCTTGATACTCTTATAGAGCTTCTTGATTATGTTGATTTTGATGGAATCCTTGACAGCAATTTCGTAAGCAAGTTTGAAAAGCTTGATGGACTTAGTGCCGATGATATCAAGGTGAAGATAAAGTCTTATGAGGACTACTACAATAAGGCTATTAAGCTTGTTTCGAAGATTTACAATAATATTCCTGCAAGATGGACCGAGAAATCCCTTGTGGAAATTTACGATGAGGAAACCGGAAAGTTCCATATCAACGAGTCCTTTAACGTAAATCTTGCCGATATTGCTTATGAGGTAAATGAGGATCTTGCAAATATCCTTGAAGCATTCTTTGATAATGTTACCCTTTCCGGAACTGCCGATGTTACGGTTAATATAGAGAAAGTACATAAGATTACCTTTATGACCGGTGACGAGGTTGTGAAGATAGGATTCCTTCCTGTTGATGCAACTATCGGTCGATTCATAGATGTTTATGAATATCAGGGCGAAACTATAGTTGATTGGGTAGACGATGCAGGCGCATCTTATGAAACTATGCCCGATCATGACTTGGTTCTCCATGCAATTACCAAGGAAGTATCCGCAACTCTTACCGCTTCTGCTAACGAGATCACTTACGGTGATGGAAGCATAGTTCTTACCGCAACTGCATATTTCAACACCGTTTCTACGAGTGTTGTATATGAGTGGTGTCATGACGGCAAGACAGTTGAGGGTGCTGATTCCGATACTCTTACTCTTACCACCGTTGACGGTAGCGGAAATTACTACTGTATTATTACCGTTACCGATGCATACGGCACAAAGGAGCTTGTTACTAATACCGTTACTGTAAATATCAAACCTATTGAAATAGACATTGAAGCAGCAATTGAATGGTTTAACGAAAGTCCTTTTATTTATGATGGAAAAGAGCACGGAGTCGTTGCTCTCATCAAGGATGGTTACAAGGGAATCGTTGAGCTTGTAATTCTTGAAAATAATTCATACTTTGATGCAGGTGATTATACTGCCGAGGCAAGATATAAGCTTGTTGACGATGTGAACTACAAGTTCATAAACGGAACTGCTGTTTACTGCCCTTGGAAGATTCTTCCTATTGAATATGACGAGTCAGACCTTGTTTGGGGTAACCTTGAGTTCACTTATAACTATGATGATGAGCAGTCCGCTGCTACCGTTCATACTGTAGCAAAGCCTACAGCTCCCGAAAATCTCACGGTGACAATTTCTGACAACTCTGCATCCGATGCAGGCAACTATACCGCAAAGGTAACGGTTACTGTTGCTAACACTAACTACAAGTGGGTTGGTGCAGACATTGTTGAGAAGGCTTGGAAGATCAATCCTAAGACAATAGATCTTTCCGGTTATGAGTGGGTTGCAAACGGTGTCGATGTCGATAATATTTCCGATAAATTCACCTTTACCTATAACACAAAAGAGCAGGGCGTAAATCTTACCGGTCTTCCCGGTGATATTGCGGCAGCTATCGTATATTCGAATGCAGCAGCAACCGATGTTACCGGCAAAACTCTTACTGCCTCTGCCACCATTAACTATACAGGAAATAAGCTTGCAACAAACTATTCTGTTACCGGCGAGTTTGCTACTCAGGATTGGGAGATAGTTAAATACGTAATTACAATCGATAATATTCAGTGGTCTGAGCACAGTGATTTTACTTATGACTCGAGTGCTACCGTTACTCCTACGGTCGAAGGTATTCCTGAAGACGAGAGATATAACGTAACTTATGAGTATTATAAGAAAGTCAACGGTGAATATACTCAAAAAGTTTCTGCTCCTAAGGATGCAGGCTGGTATAAGGCCATCGTAACCATGACTCCCGTTGATACTGTAAATTACGAGATCAGCGAAAACATTGTTAACGAGATAGAATTCGAGATTAAGAAGGCGGTTCTTAATATCGGACCGACAGTAAATGTTACTTGGGATTACCAGAATCCGTTTGTTTATAACAACGAAGAGTATGAAGTTAAGGTTAACGATCTTCCCGCAGACATCGCTGCTGTTGTAAGAACAACTTACATCAACGACGCTACGTTTGCTAACAAAGCAACTCGTGCGGGCGATTATGTCGCTAAAGTTAAATATACTATCAAGACCACAGCTCTTAGAAATAACTATGAGCTTGCAGGTGCAGGACTTCAAGATGACGGAAGCGTTATCTATACCCTCAACTGGAAGATTGAAAAGAAAGAACTTGATCTTTCTTACCTCAAGTGGTCTACAGATCTTTCCTTCACCTATAACGGAAATCCTTATACCGTAAAACTTAATGAAGAGGATATTCCCGCCGATGTGAAGGCACTTATCAATCCGATTAATTATGACGGTGAAACAGCAACCGTTTGCGGAGATTATACCGCAACCGCAATTCTTTCACTTGTTGATCCGGCAAACTATAAGTTCTCCGCTGATACCAGCATCAGCTTTAGCACACCATGGGAAATTAAGCAATACGTAATCCAGCTTGGTAATGTTTCTTGGAAGCCTCTTTCGCCCGACAAGTCGGTTTATACCGGTTCCGAAATAGCTCACCCCGAGCTTAACCTTGACGGTGTGTCTGAAGAAGAAAGAAGTCTTTTCGAAGTTTCGTATACCGCAGTTGTTGGTCCTCTCAATCCCATAGATGCAGGAACCTACACGATTGCAGCAAAAATTACTCCCAAGAATAGTCACGATTTTGCAGTAAACGCGACAGTTGATACCTATGAGTGGACAGTTGCAAAAGCAGATTATGACTTGGAAGGACTCGGAATCACGTTTGAAGGCGCAAGCTTTGAATTTGACGGTCTTTACAAATCGCTTGCTATAAGCGGTGATCTTCCAGAAGGAGTAACTGTATCTTATAAGAACAATTACCACAGAAATGCCGGAACCTATGTGGTTAAGGCAATATTCACTACTACTGACCCTAACTACAACAATGCGGAGAGATCTGTGTTCCTTACCATTTGGACCGAAGGTTCTCCTTTGACGAATTTCAACCATGAGGACGAAGTTCATATTGCTGTAAAAGACGGTCTTCCCAACGACTATTCACTTGATGTTGAAGACGTTGTTATTGACGAAGTCATCTCTGATAAAGTTGCTGCAATAGCTCCTGTTGGTTATGAGTCATCAATTATATCCACATATAACATCGATTTCCATAACGGAGAGGGCAAAGTTGTAGACGTTACAGGTGATTTCACTGTAAGACTTAAAATTCCTTCTGAATACAGATATCCTCTTACCAGAAATCTTAAGGTAATTCACATTACCTCCGATGGCGAGATTGAGATTATCAATGACGCTACTCGAAGCGGATATTATATGGTATTCAAAACAGCTCACTTCTCTATATACGGTATTTTGGACGTTTCCGAATGTTCACACGTAGACGCTGATTATGATGATGTCTGCGATAAGTGTGGAGAAGAGCTTCCTCACCGCCACATAGATTTTGATAATGACGGAATCTGTGACAATTGCGGTGAACCGCTTCCTGTTATTCCTCCTTGCAATCACGTAGACGCAGATGGCGATGGCTTCTGTGATTACTGTGATGAAGAAATGCCCGACCTTCCTCCTTGCGATCATGAGGATTCCAACAATGATGGATTCTGCGACCATTGTGGAGAAATCGTTGAGCCTCCTGCTTGTGACGGTGATCACGTAGATGAAGATGAAGACGGATTCTGTGATAACTGTGGTGAGGAAATTGAAGATGTTCCCGGTTGTGATCACGTAGACGGTGATGATGATGGCATTTGTGATAACTGCGGAGAGCCGGTTGAACCTGATGATTGCGACGAGCACGTAGACGCAGACTGTGATGGCTTCTGCGATAACTGTGGAGAGCCGGTTGAACCCGATGATTGTGACGAGCACGTAGACGCAGATGACGATGGCTTCTGCGATAATTGCGGAGAGCCCGTTGAATCCGATGATTGTGACGAGCACGTAGACGCAGACGGCGATGGCTTCTGTGATAATTGCGGAGAGTCCGTTGAATCCGATGATTGCAATGAGCACGTAGACGCAGACGGCGATGGCTTCTGTGATAATTGCGGAGAGCCGGTTGAGCCCGATGATTGTGACGAGCACGTAGATGCAGATGGTGATGGTTTCTGCGATAGCTGCGGAGAGCCCGTTGAGCCTAATCAGCAGCCTGATTGCGAGCACGTTGACACCAATAAGGACGGATATTGTGATATCTGTCATGACAAGGTCGTAGAAGATGTTCCCGGTAAGGATTTCTATTTCGATACCGAGGACGGTAATGTTGATATATTCGTAGAGGGCGGACTTGAAGATGGAATCACTCTTGGTGTATTCGATGTTACCGATGACCATAGAGAGGTTGATCTTTCAGGCGTAGTCGGAGAAGGATATACTGCATCTCTTGGAATTGCTTATGAGATTGATTTCTATGGTACGGATAACAATGTAACTGCTGTAAGCGGCAGATTCGTTGTAAGACTTCTCATCCCCGAAATTCTCAGAACACCTCTTACAAGAGATCTTAGAATAGTTTATATAGCTCCCGATGCAACAGTAACCGAAATTGAGTCTTCCCGTAGCGGAGATTATCTCGTATTCGAAACCGACCACTTCTCAACTTATGCAATTATTGAGGTAAATGCAGACAGTAGTATAGCTCCTCCCGATGATGGACCTACTGCCGAAGAGCCTGATATCATTGATGATGATGAGGGAAGCTGGGTCTGGCTTTGGATTGTAATTATAGTTCTAGTTGTTGCTCTTGCTGTTGTTGCGGTTCTCTTCTTCCTTAAGAGAAGAGATGATAATGACGGTGGCGATGAGCCTAAGACTGAGGAAGTAGCACCTGCTCCCGAAGCACCTGTTGCTGAAGAACCCAAGGTTGAAGAGCCTAAGGTTGAAGAGCCTAAGGTTGAAGAGCCCAAGGTTGAAGAGCCTAAGGTTGAAGAACCCAAGGTTGAAGAGCCTGCTCCAGAAGAACCGGTAACCGTTGCAGCTCCCGAAGCTGTTCCTTTCGTTCCTCCTGTTGCGGCAGGAAGCGATGATGATGAGTCTACCGGCAGAAGAATAGTAAACGGACAGATTGTTCCTGTTCGTTACAGAACATCCTTCATGTCCAGACTTATTCAGTCCGAGCCTCCTGTTCAGGATTACTACACCGTAGTTAAGAATACTCTTCTTTCCTACAACGGTGTAAAGGCGAGAACAAGCTGGAACTTCGAATCCTTCAATAAGGGTAGAATTCAGTGCGCTAAACTTAATGTTAAGGGTAACGCATTCCAGGTTTATCTCGGACTTGATCCTAAGGAATACAGTGCAGAAAAATATCATTTCGTAGATGTATCCGACAAGCCTAAGCTTGATAAGGTTCCTATGATGATAAAGGTTAAGAGTGATAGAGCTCTCAAGTATTCGCTTGAGCTTGTTGAAGAGGTAATGAAGAAATACGGAATCGAGCAGGGTGAGATGCCTAATGACGATTACCACCTTCCTTACGAATCAACAGAGGCTCTCGTAGATCGCGATCTCGTTAAGATCATCCTTCCCGAAGGTATGGTAATTGACGCAAATACCGTAATCGAGAGAATTAACGTAGGTGATTTCTTGAAGGATGTTGTTTCTGAAGAAACCAAAGACGAATTTATGCACGTTGACGCAACCGTTGCTGATACCATTATGAGCGATGAGGAAGCTAAGGAGCTTATAGAAATCGTAGATCGTGCATCCAGAAAGCCTATTACCAATAATAAGCTTTATGAGATCAACATCGATACTATCTGTGAGAATTACGAAAACGGTGAAACCGTTGATATCGTAACTCTTAAGGATAAGAACCTCGTAACGAAGAAGGCAGAAAAGATTAAGGTTCTTGCGCGTGGCGTAATGAGCAAGCGTCTTACTGTCGTTGCAGATAAGTTCTCTATCCAGGCAGTTAAGATGATCGGTCTTGCAGGCGGAACTGCAAAGAGATATAAGGACTAATTAATTCCGACACTAAAAGTGGTGGCTGTCATAACGGCAGCCACCACAATTAATAAGCGCAACCAACGATTAAATAAAAAGAGCCTTAATATTAATCAACCTATTATGGCTTTACGACCGCAAGTCTTTTGAAAATGAAAGGCTGTATAATGAAAAAGAAAAAATATTTGTTTTGTACCAATCCTCTTATGTATTTGACGGAGATTCCGCCGATTCTTTTGCTTATTGTGTGTATGATATACAACACCGGTGAAGGTGACGGAAATCTTTATCCGTTAATAATATTTCTTATCCTTGTTATAATTTTTATTTTTATATATCTTTTTAGATATATGACAGTGTCTTATGAAGAGATCAGGTGTAAAGGTCTGTTTTCTTCTCATGATGCCGCTATTATAAATAAGGATAAAACTCTCATTTTGACAATTCATCCCGGAATGAGATTGAGAGTTGCATTGTTCGGAAATGACGGTCAGCCGCCAATGTTTGACGGTTTGCGCGGTGAGCCGAGCATAGATATCTTTTTGTTCAGAGCCAAGGCATTTGGCGGAAAGAGAAATGTAGCATCCTTGCTCCGCTATTTTGATGTTCCTGCCGAAGACATAAAGTGTGCACTTTATGATGAGCAATTTTCAATGGAATATGAGCTTGTTTCTCTTGAAGCAGAGCATAAAGAGGATATTCGTGAGATTCGCGTAAAATTTAAAGAAACGATTTAATTTCTCACAGATAAAGAAGCCGCGAAGGTTATCCCACAGGTAAACAATACCTAAGATACCGCCGCGGCTCTTATTTATTTTATGCAAAGAATGCCTTCTTTTCCGGAATAACTAGTTTGTAGTAAATCTATTGACAATGCGATTCATTTGTGATAGAATCTATTATATATTTTTAATAATAAGGATGATATTTCGTATGAAAAAGAATAGTTACGCAATAGAAACAAAATGCGTTCAAGGCGGATATACTCCGGGAAACGGAGAGCCTCGCCAGGTGCCGATAATTCAAAGCACTACATTTAAATATGCAACAAGCGAAGATATGGGAAAGCTTTTTGACCTTGAAGCATCGGGATATTTTTATTCTCGTCTTCAGAATCCCACCTGCGATACCGTTGCGGCTAAGATTTGCGAGCTTGAGGGCGGAAGTGCTGCTATGCTCCTTTCATCGGGTCAGGCGGCATCCTTCTTTGCGGTTTTCAATATCGCAAATGTAGGAGATCACGTTATCTCCAGTGCGAGCATTTACGGTGGCACATATAACCTTTTTGCCGTAACTATGAAAAAAATGGGGATCGAATTTACCTTTGTAGATCCCGATTGTACTCCTGAAGAGCTTAATGCGGCATTCCGCGAGAATACTAAAGCGGTTTTTGGAGAAACTCTTGCGAATCCCGCACTTACCGTTCTTGATATAGAAAAATTTGCAAAAGCAGCGCACGAACACGGTGTTCCGCTTATTATTGATAATACTTTTGCAACTCCCGTAAATTGTCGCCCCTTTGAGCACGGTGCGGATATCGTAACTCATTCAACAACTAAATATATGGACGGTCACGGTTCTGCTGTTGGTGGATGTATCGTTGACTCGGGCAAATTTGATTGGATGGCTCATGCCGATAAATTCCCCGGTCTTTGCACTCCCGATGATAGCTATCACGGTATAACTTATGCTGAAAAGTTTGGTAAAGAGGGTGCATTTATTTATAAAGCAACAGCTCAGCTTATGCGCGATTTTGGTGCAACTCAGTCACCTCAAAGTGCATACCTTCTCAATCTCGGACTTGAAAGCTTGCACGTAAGAATGGAGCGCCACTGCCTTAATGCACAGAAGGTAGCCGAATTCCTTGAGTCAAGTGATAAAATCTCCTGGGTAAACTACCCCGGTCTTAAGAGTAACAAATATTATGACCTCGCTAAAAAATATATGCCCAACGGTACTTGCGGAGTTGTGAGTTTCGGAATAAAGGGCGGAAGAGTTGCGGCAGAGAAATTTATGAAGGCACTTCGTATTGCCGCAATAGAAACTCACGTAGCAGATGCACGTTCATGTTGCTTGCATCCGGCAAGCTCTACTCACCGCCAGATGACCGAGTCTGAGCTTATTGCAGCAGGAGTACCCTCTGATCTTGTTCGTCTTTCCTGCGGTCTTGAAAATTATAATGACCTTATTGCCGATATAAAGGCAGCTCTTGAAGAAATCTAATCCGTTTGAAATATATTCATTCGGATGAAAGGAATTAAATATGCCCATTAAAATACCGAATGATTTGCCTGCGGTAAAGGTGCTGGCTGACGAAAATATATTTGTGATGACCGAAACGCGTGCCATCACGCAGGATATACGTCCTTTGAAAATCCTTCTTTTAAACCTTATGCCGAAAAAAATAGAAAC
>CAYRJG010000026.1:0-18953 GCA_964424525.1 uncultured Ruminococcus sp. | reverse complement strand
CGCAAGGCATAAAGGGAGTAAGCATAGCGGTCGCTCTGCGCTCACGCTCGTTACGAATAGTACGGCAAGCCATAACACCGGGAATTGCACATCCCGTTCCGATAACGAAGGGGATAACCGACTTGCCCGAAAGACCAACCTTCTTGAATATGGGGTCAAGAACTACGGTTGCACGAGCCATATATCCGCAATCCTCAAGGAGTGCAATAAGGAAGTACATTACCATTACGAGAGGGAGGAATCCGACAACTGCCGAAATACCCTCGATAATACCCTCAAGCACGATAGCCTGGAGAATGACGTGTGCGCCTTCCATCCAGCCTTCAACGATACCCTTGAACCAGCCAATGCAGTCAACAAGACCCCAGTAGTGGGTTTCGCCGATGTCAATTCCGTTAGCAAGCCATTCGCCGAGCCAAGCCTGGGATATCTGGAAAACGAAGAACATAACCACAGCAAAAAGCGGAATACCTATCCATTTGTTTGTGATTATCTCGTCAAACTTATCCTGCTTGTTCTTGTTTTTGGTAAGAGTTTTTCTTACCTCAACGGTTTTAACTATATCGTTTACAAAAGCAAATCTCTTTCTGTCAGCAGCTTCGACTGCGGACTTGCTTGTAAGGTCGATATTGCCCTGAACGTAAGGAGCCTTCTGTTCCTTGCCAACTATCTCGGCAACCTTCTCGATAAGCTCTTTAAGACCTTCGCCCGAGGTGGAAACCGTTTCAACTACGGGGCATCCGAGCTTTTCGGAAAGAGCCTTAGTGTCTATCGAATTTTCCTTCTTCTTATTGACGTCGGATTTGTTGAGTGCTACAACAAGCGGAATGCCAAGCTCAAGAAGCTGTGTTGTAAAGAAAAGGCTTCTCGAAAGATTGGTTGCATCCACGATGTTGATTATAGCATCGGGGTTTTCGTTTTTTACGTAAGAGCTTGTTATGCTTTCTTCCGACGTAAAGGGTGACATTGAGTATGCGCCGGGAAGATCCACGGCAATAAATTCCTCCTTGTCACGGCAGTATGCTCGTTTGATGGGGTGTTCCTTTTTATCAACGGTAACACCTGCCCAGTTTCCGACTTTTTCACTTTTGCCGGTAAGAGCATTATACATTGTGGTTTTACCGCTATTAGGGTTGCCCGCAAATGCGATTCTCATTTTCCTTCTCCTTGTGGATATTTAAAATTACTATATTTCAATGCAGAAATACTGCAAAAATATACGAGTTTGCCGTTGCTAACTCAGCTTCAAAAAAATAATCCGTGTCGGATTATTTTAATCGATAATTATCGCATCGGCAAGCTGAGAGTCAATGTTGTATCTGCCGTCTTTAATAGAAACGACACAACTGTGCTTACGATGTGCAATTACCGTAATCGGCTCGCCGCTATAGCATCCGAGCGAGAAAAGGAATGAATCAAGCTCTTCATCGTCTGTTGCGATAGCTTTGATTATATATTCCTGTCCTTCAACAGCGTTTCTTAAAGTCATAATCTGACCTCCAAGATTGTTTTTTACACATCAAATTGCAGGTTAGCCTTTGCTAACCACGATATATATTACAACATTTTTTACACTTTGTCAATAGTTTTTTTGAAATTTTTGATTTTTATTTTTTCGCCCCGGTGAAAAATGGGATATTTAATTAATTGTCAGAAAATTTTGACAAATGGGTATGATTTTCTTGACTTTTCAGACTTTACAATATATAATTTATTAATGAAAAGAATCCTAAAATGCCGATGGTGCATTAATATATAATGAAAATTTCCGTAAGGAACGAATTTGCCGCTTATTATGTGGTAAGGAGGCTTTGTGTTAGCAAAACGGAAGGATATGAATATGACCGAGGGACCGTTCCTCGGTAAGCTTATATCGTTTATAATTCCCGTTATAATTACGGGACTGTTACAGACCTTTTACAATGCCGCTGACCTTGCAGTTGTCGGATCATTTCGCGGTGAGCTTGCACTTGCCGCAGTAGGAAGCACGGGTGCGCTTAACGGTCTTATCGTAAATGTGTTTATGGGACTTTCGGTTGGTGCAGGCGTCGTTGTTGCACAGCAGCTTGGAGCGCGCGAATATGAAAGGGTGGAAAAAACAGTTCATTGTTCAATCCTTCTTTCGCTTATACTCGGTGTTGCAGTCGGAATAATAGGCATTGTATTTGTTGAGCCGCTTCTCGTGCTTATGGACACTCCCGAAACGGTTCTTGGACTTTCCTAGCTTTATCTTCGTATTATTTTCTGCGGTCTTCCTGCATCTATGGTATATAATAACTATGCCGCCGCCATGCTTCGCTCTGCGGGAGATACGAAGCATCCGCTTATTTTTCTTTCGATATCGGGCGTTTTAAATGTAGTTCTCAATCTTTTTCTCGTTGTGGTATGCGGACTTGGAGTAGAGGGTGTTGCAATAGCTACTATTTTCTCACAGTATGTTTCCGCACTTATGATACTTGTGTTTATGCACAAGCACGGCGGAGATGTTGCTTTTACTCCGCGAAAACTTCGAATTGATGTCTATTCGCTTAAAAAAATTCTCATTATAGGAATCCCTTCGGGAGTTCAGACAGCTCTTTTCTCTCTTTCAAACGTAACTATACAGGCATCGATAAATTCCTTTGGCGATATTGCCATGGCGGGAAATTCGGCAGCATCAAACCTCGAGGGCTTCGTTCATACCTCGATGGTATCGGTATATCATGCATCAATGACCTTTGTCGGTCAGAATGTCGGTGCAAAAAAATATCATAATATAAAGAAGGTAACGGCACTGTGCCTTGGCATAGTTTTTGTTGTCGGATTTTCGCTCAGCAGCTTTATTCTTGCATTCCGTGAGCCGCTTATTATGCTTTATGCCGATAATTCCACGGTTATGGAGTATGCCGAGATGAGAATGTTTGTAAACCTTCCGATATTTTTCTTCTGCGGAATGATGGACGTTATGAGTGGTGTCGTCCGTGGAATGGGCAAGAGCGTAGTTGCTATGATAAACTCGCTTACCGCTATCGTTATCAGAATTGCATGGGTAGAGTGTATATTCTTTTTCCTGCCTCGCGAATTTCAAACGCTTTATTACGCATTCCCGATATCCTGGATTGCCGTGCTTATCCTGCACCTGATTTTCTTTGTAATTTTCTATCGAAGGCTTATCGCCCGGCAAAAAGCGGAAATCGAGGTTGCGGTTTAATGAAGTGATTCAATTATATAGATAAAATGAAGGGCTGGGTCAGTTGCTTAATTAAAAGCTTTTGACTCAGCCCCATTTTGCGCTTTAACAATTATTTTTTGAAATTTAATCGAATTTCCAATCGTTTTCCTTGAAAAAATCGTAATAAACTCGTACAGATTCAAGCTCGGTCCATGCCCTTGTTTCGGGCGGAGTTGAATCTATGTTGTAAATCGATGCGTGCTCAAGTGAAAGCAAGAATGGCGAGTGCGTCGATATAATAAATTGGCATCCGTGATGCCTTACCGCGTCCTCAATAAAGTATTTGAGATTTAATTGGTTTTCTGCCGAAAGGCTGTTTTCGGGCTCGTCAAGAAGATAAAGGGTGTCATCCTTAATAGAATCCACAAAAAACGCGAGCGCGCTCTCACCGTTAGAGCGTTCGGTGAAATTTCTCATAAGGCTTTTTCTCAAAAAATGAGATTGTGACTTGTTGGGATTGCGTATATCGCTCGCTCTTTTCCATCTGTCAAAATCCTCAATTCCCCGAAGGAGATTTGGCTCCTCGCTCGTTACCTCATCAATATATTCCTGAACTAATTTCTTGCGTTTGTCATCTATTCCGCTGTTCAAGCGGCGTATATCCAGCAATCTTTCAAAAACTCCGTCGCTCGTAATTATCTCACTATCCTCGGGGATTGATCTTTCAAGCGTGTAGTCGCAGAAATTGACGTAATCCTCGAAAAAATCCGTCCTGTTATAGGGTGCGCTTCGCTTCAAACCGAGCTTTTCGGCAATAACGTTTAGAATAGTGCTTTTTCCGCTTCCGTTGTTTCCGTAAAATACGGTTATATCATCAAAGTAAAATTCGGGAAACTCGCGGTATCTGAAAAGTCCGAAGGGATATTTTGAATCATAAGCGGTCATTCTCGCTCTTTGATTGTATTTGAAAAAATCCAGCTCGTTATCCTCTGTGGGAAAGCTGAAGCTTTGTAAGTAAACCATCGCGCCACCGCCTTTCTTGATTTATTTTAACATAAAAGAATAGGGGTGTCAATCTAATTATAACTTTTCTTATTGTTGACTTTTCGCCCCCGAAGGGGTATAATCTATGTAAGGCTCATCTGCAAGCTCGCTTGCAAGGGAGTCGAAGACGATTGCTCCGAGAGCGTTGCCCTCGGGGCAACAATGCGCGAAGCGCAAATCATCGAGCGAAGCGAAAAGGATTTTAGCTCTCAAGGAGTATAATCTATGTGATGTTAATTTTCGTGGAGCGAAAATAACCGTGTTGCCTGACGGTACCACAACAAAAATCAAAGATTTTTGCACATTCCTTGAAATATAGTCGTTCGTGCTTGCTTGCAAGCAGACAGACACGAACTTCGTATATTATAATCTATGTATAGTTAATTTTTGTGAACTCCCAAAAACAGTGATGCCTATCGGCACCACACCGAAAACCAGAGATTTTCGTGCATTTTGTGCATTCCTTTAATTACATTTGTGAGGTGTTTTTTATGATTTATGAGCTTAAAAATTCTCGAAACGGTGAAATTGCCGAATATGTTTCTACCGTCGAGATTACTAAAGAGGGAAATACTGTAAGATTTTCCTTCCATTCGGAAAATACCGAATATTATTGCCCATACGATTATTACAACGGTATACACTCTTACGGTGCCGCTTGCGAAGTTCTTATCGGCACAGATCCAGAGCGCAAGGTTTATTATGAAATGGAGATCAGCGCAGAGGGTGTGTTAATGCTCGCAAAGATGACCAATCACGGTCTTGATGAAACCGGTGAGCCTATCCTTGATATAGGCTTTGTTGATGTGCCATTTATAAAAGGAGAATTTACAAAGCTTGAAAATGGATATGACTGTAGCCTAACCTTTGATCTTTCGGATATAAATACCGGCGATGGCGAAATCTATTTCAACGCCTTTCGCCTTGAAAACAAGGATGCCGAGGAGCCGCAGCACCTCTTTGCCTTGAATCCCACTCTCTGTCCTTGGTTTCACAAGACGGAAAAGTTCGTTTGGCTTAAGGATTATGTCTAAAAAGTTCTACTGCATCTTATGTAGTGCCGCTCGTAAGGAATAGTTTACCGTAACTATCTCATTATGTTAACGATGAGCTTAATGTATCAGAGCTTGCGCACGTTTGCGATATGAGCAGAACAACGTTTATAAGTATATGGAAATTCTGAAATAATGAAAGCGAGCCGTTTTTATGCGGCTCGCTGATTTTTTGCCATATCGATATTTCGGCCTGTGATTTGAGTATTTACATAAAGGACTAGTATTCGATAGAGTAATCAATTGATAGTGTAAATTTAGACTTACAACAAGGATGATCTGAATAAAATATCCCGTTTAGTTTTGGATATACATGCTCACCCTCATGATTGGTTCTTGCTTCTAAATAGTACGGGAATTGTTCTACGTTGCCGCGTATCACTATATTTTTATGATCATCATTTGAAAATATTTCCGTGGATATAAGATCTATTTCGTTGGCTTTTGTCAATTTGTTTAATTTCTCAATGCACAATTCTAGAGAGCTAGATATTTCTAATTATGAAACGGGAGAAAACGATATACCCACCAACGTTCTTATAAAGCTTGCGCGATTTTACAATACGAGTATTGATTATTTGCTTGGGGAAACAGATAATCCTCAAAGATATTAAATATAGATGTACGATAAAAAATAAAAAAGCGCTCCGGTTGGAGTGCTTCGTCACATGGGTTTCGCTTTTATCGACCTTCGTTTTCAAATCAGCCGGAAAGGCTGTATGGAATCAAGGCAAAGCCTTGAATGGAATCTGCAACTTGTTGCAGTATGGAATCAACACGGAGTGTTGTATTTTTATAGGCGCCACTCCGCGCCATTCGCATAGTTGCAAGCCGTCGTGTCGATACACTCCACTTGCCTTGCGCCTTGCTCGTCGGTTGCCGAGCGTGTCGGCAACCTGAGGCGAGCGCTGCGATAAAAACAACAGGCAGTTGTTTTTATCTTGCTACAAATTTGAACCTTCTCCGCTAGTCGCGGAGCAGGTCAAATCCTAGAGTGAGCGATTCCAAAAGAAAACAGCACTCCGATTGGAGTGCTGTTTTCTTTTGGAGGCGCCACCCGGATTTGAACCGGGGGATAGAGGTTTTGCAGACCTGTGCCTTACCGCTTGGCCATGGCGCCGTTTGTTTTATGCTCTAATATTATAGCAGAGCCTTTCGGTTTTGTCAAGGGGGATTTTCGTTTTTCTTGAATTTTATTTCTTTTATTACTTTTTCTACTAATTATGAGTATATGTTTTACTTATAATTTGTGTTCTTTATTGATTCGCTTGGCTCGCGCGGCGTTGCG
The DNA here is from genome assembly GCA_964424525.1 of uncultured Ruminococcus sp. Lineage (GTDB taxonomy): Bacteria > Bacillota > Clostridia > Oscillospirales > CAG-272 > UBA1740. The sequence goes on along the minus strand of CAYRJG010000026.1, from coordinate 12,418 downwards.
GTCAATCTCGATCCCGCAAATCTTGTAATGGTTACGGGGGATGATCCCGTAGAGGCGGTTTACAACCTTAAGGATTACATAGTTCATACTCACGCAAAGGACGGCGTAATGCTTGAGCGCACGAATCCCGAATATATCTACCGCATAACGCCGAAGCCCGTCGAGCTTGAAGGCGTAAAATTTTACCGCGAGGTTCCGCTCGGCGAGGGAGGAGTTGACTTCCCTGCATATCTTCGCGCGCTTGAGGATATAGGGTATAAGGGATTCCTTACTATAGAGCGTGAGGCGGGAGATAATCCGTCAGCCGATATCGGAAAGGCAAAAACATTCCTTGAAGATGTGATTAATAACTCATAGTTCAACACGGGTGAGGTCGTTTTTTATATTTTTTGTTATATAAAAATCGATAGGGCATCGGCAGAATTCCGCCGATGCCCTTTTTATAGTGTAGTAGTTTATTTAATTCTTTTTGGATCAATCGTCTTATAAAAAAATCTTGCATTCAATTGCAGGCGAAGCAATTTATAAAACAAGCTTAAATCCGATAGTGTTGTGACTATGCTTATATGCTGTAAGTGTAGCACCGTGGCGCTCGGCAATCGAGCGTGCGGTAGAAAGACCGATGCCGAAGCCGCCTTGATATGTTCGTGCTTTATCGGCGCGCCAAAAGCGGTCAAATAGCTTATCAAGCGGCAGTGAGTCTATTCCGGAATAGGTGTTGTCTACCGAAAGTATTATTTTCTTTCTTGAGGTAGAAAGAGAAATCGAGATAACGCCATCCTCGTCACAGTATTTTACTGCGTTGTCCATAAGTATGCCGATAGCGCGGCGAATGAGGTTCTCGTCACCTTTATATACAATACCCGTGTCAATTTTTGTGGAGATTTCCTTTGAACGCGCCAAGATAAGGGGCTCGAATTCCGCAACCGCCTCATTCACGGCATCACTTATCGAAAACTCCTCAATCGAAAGGTCGTACCCATCTTCGTCCATACGAGAAAGGGTAACGAGGCTGTTTACAAGCTCGGACATTCTCTCACCTTCGGATCGAATGTCCGAAAGCCATTCGTTTTCTCCAAGCTCTGCCTCTGCAATATCAAGATTTGTAAGTATAAGAGTAAGCGGAGTTTTCAGTTCATGGTTTGCATCTGTGATGAATTGCTTTTGCTTTTTGTAGCTTTCGGCAACCGGCTTAACTACGCGCTTTGAAAATATAATGATGAGCAAAAGTGTTAATGCCGCATAGCAAAGAAGGACTACCGCAGATATAATAAGCGTTTCCGAAAGAGATGCAAGATTTGAGCTTCCATTGACGAAAACCGCCGCACGGGTGTCACCTTTTTCAAAAAATTTGTAACGGTAATTGGATATCCAGCCTCGTTCATCCCCATCGGATACTGCTTCTTTCGCATATTCCTCTGCCGTTTTTTGGTCAACAGAATATATAAATTCGGTATTTACCTCGCTCACTTTTCCGTCGCTAGTAAACCAAACTGTAAAATATCTGGTTGCAAAGGGCGTTTCCGGGTTTATAAAGTCAAATTCACCGTCGCCAAACGGTTTTTTCGTGGGGCGAGGGGGCTTGTTGCTTTCAAATTGTTCGGGAAATTTTCCGCCTCCGTTTGAAATGCTATCGGCAAGCGAGTCCATTGACTTATTGAGTGCGGAAACATTGAATCCCGCAATAAGAAGAAATATAAGTGCTACGAGCAGAAATATCGATACTGCGGAAATAATAATGAGTTTTCTTTGAAGCTTGTATATCATTCTGCCGCCTCCAAAACGTAACCCGCACCGCGAATAAAGCGAATGCGTACAGGAGCTGTGATAGCATCTATTTTTTGCGAAGATTAGATATATGCACCCATACGACACTCGTATCCACATTGGTATCCCATCCCCAGATGTGAGTAATAAAATCATCCGTTGTGATAAGTGTGCCGGGGCGTTCTATAAGCATTTCCATTATGTGAAATTCTCTCGCTGAAAGAGCGATCTTTTTATCTTCGAATTCAAGCTCAAAGGTTGATTTGTTCAGTGTAACCGAATTGAATGAGAGAATGTCGGGGGTGAAATTGTCTTTTCGCCTGAGCATAGCGCGAACTCTTGCAAGAAGCTCTTTTGTGGCAAACGGTTTCGGAAGATAATCGTCTGCACCCGCATCAAGTCCTTCAACTCTTTGGTAAACCTCTGTGCGTGCCGATAGAAACAGCGCAGGGGTGGTTACTCCCTTTGCTCTCAACTCGCGCAGAAGCGTTATTCCGTCGCGCCCGGGCATCATAATATCTAGAATAAGACCGTCGTATTCCTCTGTAAGGGCGTAGTCGTACGCATCTATGCCGTTTAAAACGCCGTCTACAACATAATGATTCAATTCGAAGATATGAGTCAGGCTTTTAAGCAGTTTGGGATCATCCTCGGCTATAAGCAATTTCATAGACCGCCCCTCCTTTTAGATTTATCTGTTTTTATTTTAGCAAAAATATCGTTATAAATCAACTTGCCAATTTTAAATATTTGCTTTTTATCTCTCTGTTCATTTTGTTTGTATATCAGCATCTGCCGATCCAAGATATATTACAATTGCGCGCATATCGGTAGGGATTTCCGTTTCGTGAGTATTATCGGCTGTATTTACACTTACCGTATCTCCCTTTGAGAGGGTGATGGTCGCGGTTGTTCCAATGCTTTTAAAATTTTGAGTGTTTGTTGCCTCACCCGACATACCTCCCGAGGGCATTATCGCAAGAATGCTTCCGCTTTCATAAGTGTAACCGCGCTCGGTGTCTATTGCGGAGTTTCCGCCCGATGTGGAAATAACCGTAACCTTCGCTCCCGAAAAAATGATTCCGCTATAAGAGGTGTTGGTGTTTGAATCGATACCGTCACCGCCTGATAGGATATAAATTTCTCCGCTTGAAAGAGTCGTTCCGATGCCGTTTGTTGCCGTTGAGTTGATTCCGTCATCGTTTGCGGTAAGAGAAAGGCTGCCGCCGGAAATGTTGACTGTGTTTCCTTCGAGTGCTTCATAGCTGTGAAGAACGCTGATTTTACCGTCGGAAATATTCAGCGATCCGTCAGCATGCATAGCATCATCATTTGAATAAAGTGACACGTCCCCGCCTGTAACGGTTATATTGCCAAGTCCAAGCGCACCGTTTTCAAGAGCTTCACCGCCATTTGCGTGAAGTGCGTCATCGTATGATTTTATTGTAATTTTGCCTTCTAAAACTTGTATTTCATTTGCCGCCTTGATTCCTTTTGCGGAATATTCACTCTTGTCGGTATTGCCTTCGTTCATACCGCCCATGCCGCCATGACCGCCAAATCCACCGCCACCCGGACCGCCCGAACCGCCTCCGGGGCGGTGAAAGCCAAATCCGAGGTCAAAATCCCATTCGGGAACCGAGTCGATGTCTTCTTCCTCGTTTTCAACAAAAATAAGTGATTCATCGGTGTATGTGGAATATTTGTTTGTGTAAATGTTTAAAACAGTGCTATCCGTGTCAATTTTTACATCGTGAGAGGCATCTATTCCGTCGCAAGCCGAGTATATTGTAACGCTTGAATCCGATATAGTTATATTTCCGCGCTGATTACCTTTTTCGGAAATGTCCGAGTTTTTTGTTTTTATACCGTCACCGCCTATTGAAATCAGCGTTGCGGCTGTGTTTTTTAACGATACAGAGTCGTTGCCCTTTAATGCGTTGTCAATACATATAACCGTTAGATTAAGATTTTTTACATCAATGTCATCCTTGGAATGGATTCCATTGTTATGCTCGGAAACAACTGCAAGCTCGCCTTTTCCTGCAATTTCAAGATCGCACTCTGAATGTATTGCTCCTGATTTTAGGGAATCATCATCCTCGCTTATAGCTTCTCTCATATCGTAGATATAATTTTTGGTGTCCTTTTTAGCTGTAAGAGTCACCTCGTTGCCCGAATGTACCGTTATAGGATTGGTTTCTTTTGATACGAGCGAAAACGCGTGCATTTCAAGGTCTAATTTATACTCACCGACGTCGATTACAATGTTTCCGCAAAGCTTTCCCGAAACAGAGTATACCGAATCCTCGGAAATACCGGAAAAGGTGAGCGTTCCGTCTGCGAGCGTATAGCATCCACTGCTACCCGAAATGCAATTTACACTCACCTCGCAGACATTCTCTTCAAAGTATCCGTGGTATGCTTCGGATTCATCAAGAGGAGATCCGAATGCGGTTTGGTCATCTCCGAGGTTTTCCTCCGAGTTGACGGGCTCCTCACCGCAGGAAAATAATGAAAGTGCTGTTAAAATCGCAAGAACATAAATTGGAAACTTTCTCATAAAATTCCTTTCTTCTTAAAGCTCGGCACCGTCGTTTTCTTTTATGGAAATTGAAATTTCAAGATTTCCGTTGCGCGTGCGAAGCTCATCGATAAAATCCTTTTCCTTTGACGGGTCGCGAAGTATAATATCATATTTTAACTTAAACATACTGCCCATATTTGAGCTTTTGACGCGGATAAGTTCGTGATGGGTTGTATATTTATCCAAAATATCCTCGAAAACATTTGTATAGTCAAGGTCTTCAGGTATGGTAATTCTGAGCTGCTTATCTTTTATGAGTGCTCTTGCCGGCAAAAAGCTCATCTTGCTGTATATCATAAGTGCAGTACACATAATCAGCGTGAAAAGTGCCGAAAATCCGATATATCCCATACCTGCAATAAGTCCTGTTCCCATAGCAAGAAAGAGTGATACTATTTCTCTAGCAGAACCGGGTGCGGAACGGAAGCGCACCAGGCTGAAAGCACCCGCAACTGCAACGCCTGCTCCTATATTTCCGTTTACCATCATTATAATAACGCATACGACCGCAGGCAAAAGCGCTAGGGTGATAAGAAAGCTTTTAGTGTATCTTGTTTTGTAGGTGTAGCAAAGAGCCATTATAAGACCAAGCAGGAGTGCCGCACCAAGGCAAGCAAGAAAACTGCCGATTTTTATATCTACGGTTGTGCCCGTGTCAAATATTCCGCCGAAAAGTGTGTCTATCATATTGTTTCTCCTTTGTTCTGTTTTTATTTTTGAATTTAATCTGTTAATGCGAAAGATGTGTCATTTGGGAAAATGTATTTTTTATAAGCTACTCCGTATTTTGAAAAAGAGGTTTTGTATATCTCGTTATACGAAAGTGTATGTGATAGCCATAAGGGGAGTCCGCCCGGGCATTTGATTTCCATAAGTGTAAGATTTGCGTCAAGTATAGGCTCACCGTATGCCTCGCTTGAAAGCGTAAGATCGCTTTTTCTACAAAGAATATTTTCGTCGAATGTAATGCGGAGTCCGTCATTGTTTAAATCGCAAAAGGACTCACGCTCATAGGAGAGAAAAATGGATGGGGTAAGACTGCCGTAGAAGTCAAGAAAGTAATTTAACTCTTTGTTTATTTGCGATGTGTCGGAAAATGGCTGATTACCCGAGAGATGAAAATGCGCTTCGGATTCCGTCATAGCCGAGCGCCGCTTGTAAACGATACCGTTGTATTTTCGTTTAAGCTCAACAAAAACCTTGGTATCCGACTCTGTTTTGCCATAGCTGCGAACGCGAAGCTTTTCTTTATAGATTGGTTTTTCGATAGATGCCCGTATAAGTCGATAATTCGGAGTATCAAAGTATATGTTGCGAATATCGCTTTTTGAGTATCTGTCGTTTGTCATTCTGCCTTTCATAGCACGAAGAACTGCGTTCTTTTTTTCTTTGCTTATAAGATATTTGAGCTCATATCTTAAAAATACCGATTGATATTCCATAAACGCCCCCGCTTCTTCTTTTGCTTATATTTTAATTTATCAGCCTAAAATCAACCTAAAGATTAGGGCGTTTTCATCAAGTTTTTGATAAGCACAGCATAAATAAATCGCAAATTTTTACACCTCGCTTGACAAACACAATAATTTGTGCTAAACTATATGAGTAATTTGAGGGAGTAGCAAGCGTGCTATGCGGCACGCAGCAAGTCAACATGCTGGTCTTTTCGACCTGGCTTGCTTTAATATGCAAGACTCATATGCGTCAGCCCGAGCTGTATGTATATGGAGTCCATGCTTTGACGCCAAGTACGGTTCGCCGCGCTTGGATTTTTTTATGTTTAAATCGGAGGACAAACTATGCTTGATTTTGTATTCTTTTTCAACAGCCTTCTTCTTGGAGTAGGTCTTGCTATGGATGCTTTTTCGGTATCTCTTGCAAACGGACTTAACGAGCCCGGTATGCGAAAAGGCAAAATGTGTGCCGTGGCAGGTGCATTTGGTGTTTTTCAGGGGCTTATGCCGCTTATCGGATGGATATGCGTTTCCACCGTTGCAAAATACTTTAACTTTTTTGAAAAGCTTATCCCATGGATATCTCTCGTTCTTCTTGCATTTATTGGCGGAAAAATGATATACGAAAGTCTTACCTGCCGCCCTGAGGAAGGCTGTGAGATAAAAAAACTTGGATTTGTCGGTCTTATAGTGCAGGGAATTGCGACCTCAATAGATGCACTCTCGGTTGGCTTCACAATAGCTGACTATGATTTGCCTGCGGCAGCTCTTGCGGCTCTTATTATCGCCGCTGTGACCTTCCTTATCTGCTTTGTAGGACTTGAAATAGGCAAGCGCGCAGGAACGCGCCTCGCGGGCAAGGCGGGCCTTCTCGGCGGCATTATCCTTATCATTATCGGACTCGAAATATTTATCACGGGTATAATCTAATTGCCGTTTTTACAAAAATCTAAAAATCATATAACAAAAGAGCTATGAAAGAGCGTAATGCCGTTTCATAGCTCTTTTTTGCAAAAATAAGTACTAGGCTGTCTTTGTGTAAGTTTTGATTATTTGAGCAAGCAAAGCATTTTCGTTTTCTGAAAGCTGTTCGAATACTAGTTCTTTTATCTTCGTAAGAAGTGTAATTTCGTCTTTATGCATATATGCTCGGTCGAAACTATAATCTCCAATTACGTATATGCCACTATTGTGTTTCCTACAGCGTATATCTAGCGGTATGTGAAAAATCATTTCTATTTCTAAAATATCTCGTTGAATGGTTCTGACGGAAACACCAAATTTCTCTGCAAGCTGTGGCATCGTTGCCTGTCTTGTTTTACAAAGATATTTTAATATTTCAAGTCGTCTTTCGGCTGTTCCCATCAGTTTTCCTCCTTTATAAAATGGATTTCGTCATACTCACTCCGAGCTATGAAGTTTGTTTTTAAGTGAGTGGGGCTCAGAATTTTTTGTTTTCGGAATGTTCCTTCGCCTTCTGACAATTCTATTTTACCATACAGAACCCTGGTTGTCATCGGCAAGACTCTGACAAAATTCCGCAGATTTACGCCAACTTTGTGCCATAATTGTGACAAGTTTTTTTGAGGTAAGAAAGAGGGATGTTAACGAATAATATAGCGCCTAAACGAACAATGCAAAACAGTATTGTTTGTTTGCATCATTCGTTTTGTAAAAAGTATTTAATTTGAACAAAAAAACAAAGGCTACTCAACTCAAAATTTAAGCTGAATAGCCTTTATTGGGGGAAGTAAACATTATTCGGGACAAATATTTTCTATTGGTTTCGTTAACAATTCTACATTGTAATCCGTAACGAAAAATACGCAAGTACACAAAACATAGATAAAACCGTTGTTATCTTTGGACATGCAATTTTGTTTTTTAGCAATTTCTATGTAGTTTATGTTACGAGCGAATGAAAATAATTCATCGCCCATTAAATCGTATTCTTCGGACATTATAAAAGATGCTTTTCGTAGGTTGTGCGCGACAACTTCTTGTATTAATGCTCTATCAAGCTTACGGTAATCGTGAAATTTTGTTTCTAAGCCAACTGTGAATTTGTAATTAGCAATATCCGATACTTTACATTTTCGGTTTTTATAATCTTCGTCCGGTAAAGGTTTCTTATTAAGATGACGATAAGACTCAATCATTGGGTAGTTGATATATAGTTGTCCATTTTCTACGGAATCGTTGAAGAACTTGCACAAGTTTTCCAATTGAGTCGGCTTGAATTTAGGATCTTGCCTTTCGTAATCGAAAACCAAAAAAGTATCGGTAATTTTCACACCTTTAATTTGTGGAAATCTTGATTCGCAAAAAATTCTAAAGTCAATATCTTCAGACTCGTACCAATTCATCCCAAATTCTTTTTCCAGATCTTCGTTGAGCACCCACAAATTAGTGTTATAAACCAAAACATTGTCTGGACTTAGAGAGATCTCCGGAAAACACTGTATGATTTTTTTGAATAGATTTACCTCGTCATCAGCACCTTCTACGATCAATAAAATATTACGCCCATCGTTATACATTGAATTCACCATTTTTATAGAGTTTTTCGAGATTGTGGCCTTGTCTCAACTCTCGTGTCGTGGCTTCGCATATAGGAGTCAATTTACCATTGCTCAAAATCATAAAACAGTCAGGACGCATAATTGAATTGCTTAACAAATCGGTGTTGTGTGAAGTTAGAATAACTTGACAATCAAATTCTTTTTCTAACATTTCTACCATTTTTTCAGATAATTCGTAATGATAAAATGCATCGAATTCATCCATAAATACAAGGGTGGGATTGTTTCGAAGCAAATATTGTATATAGAATTTGGTTAACGCAAGTGTTCCGCTCGACAAGTTGCTGGAAAAATGTAAAGGTTTGGTGTAATCGAAATACAATTCTTTTTTTCCATCTGTTTGATCACGCATAACCAACTTACATTTGACACCACAGTTATTTAAGAAGTGCTCGAATTTTTTTAATTCTTCGGGTTCTTCAAATATCTCGTCAAAGGGAAACGCAAATCTCATATTAGAGTTTAAAGAATTAGAGAAACGCATACCTTTTACGAATTGAGATAATTTAGATATAGCAGAGCCTTCTTTTTGAATTGTATTATAAAAAATGTATCTTAAAGCGGTGGGTTTGGGTGTACCAGGTTCTCTATCGGCACCTTCTTCAAAGAAATCTTCCCAATTTAAATCTGCTGCATTAACTTTTTCAATGTTAAAAAAGTTTCGGGTGTTATTTTGTAAATCATAACAAAAAATCAATTGACCGTTGATTGAAAGCTTTTCAAATACTGTTGTGTAAGCGTCTGTCTTTTTATATTCATAATCAACAATATCTGTATCAAATTGAAAAGAATAGAAAAATTCAACTAAAGCATCTTCTGACGCATTAGCGTTTTTGTATAAGCGCTGATCATTTCGATATAGAAAAGGATTTCTATTCATTTGCAGATCATATACCAAATCGAAGAGGGCGTTGCCCAAATTGCTTTTTCCTTCTGCGTTTTTTCCATAGATAATCATTTTGTTGATTAGATGATTTTTTACACAGTAATCGTTGTATTGATAATCATGTACATTTGTAAAATCAATACGCAATTCGCTTTCAAAATTTTTATAATTCTTAACTCTAAATTCTCTTAACATAGTACACCTCACAAATAAAGATGAGTTTTCAATATTATTGTATCACTAATCAAAAGAAAAATCAATATGTTGCCGTAATTTTTTTACGGCATATCTCGACAATTTTATATGGTTAATTTAACCCGGTTCTTTCGGGTTAAATTGGGTTAAAGCTAAATTTCATAGTTATTTAGATGTTTTATTAGTTTTATCGTGTCACTTTCTTGTGAAATTAGAAGTTTTATGGTATAATATAAGTGTTTTTATGAAGTTTAAATAGAACTTTGAAATTATCATATACTAACAAATGAAATAAGACCTAATAAAGCTGAAGCGTTGAGGCTGATATCAGCAATTACATATGCATATTATGAATTTTTTGTAAACAAAAATGTTTTTACAAAACTCGTTTGTCGAAATTTGCGCAGAAAAAATAAAGACATCTACTGAAAACGGTGTTATAATGTAGTCACCAAGGGGGGGAGAAGCAAGATGAATGCGAGAGAAAAGTTTGAGAAAATAATCACGGATGTTGAATTATATATAGGTGAATCATATCGTGAAAAAGAGATCGATATAGCGAAGATGATCGCAAAAGATATGCTAATGGGAATTCGCGAACTCAGTGAAGTATTCAAGTTTTTAACAGGGGACTCCTTGATATACTACATAAAGGGACGCAAGATGATGACAGCTTATAGGTCTTTGATATGCAACAATAAGTTGAATATCGAAATGGCAATAGATATTTCCGGATTGGGAAACCATAGCTCTTTTGCTACTAAGTTCAAAGCAATTTTTGGTATGACGCCCACAGAAGCTTTCGAGAAAAAAGACAAAAGTAAAATTGTTGAGCCGTTGTCTTGGTCTGCCATCTCTTCCTCAAACTTAGATTCCCTCGTTGATAAATCTACAGATGAGGAAGGAAGCAATATGATTTTTGGTATTAAGGCGGAACAGTATAACAAGATTGTTGAGGCTCAGGAATATCAGGCTTTGTATGATTTAAGTGCGTTTCAAAGTGAAATAGCCTTCAAAATCGCTAAAAAGGACGATGTAACACTAAAGGAATCTTTTGAGTTGGTATATAACTATATTGATTATATCAAGTACATCAAAGGCGAAACCTCATTTAAAGATGAACTGCTTGATATACTCTTAACTTCTAAAACAAAAAAGCTTAGGTATCTATTTTTCAATGTCACCAATTCCGTTTCAGGCGCTTTAGTCCTTATTGATGAAGCAGAGGAATGCGATTGCGATATATATACATTAGACCTAGAAGCGTTGTACATTTATTATAAAGAACCTCTTTGTGATTTTGAAGAGTTTTTAAGCAACCTCGAAGATTTTAATACATACGGTGGAACTGATTTCGAAGAGTATTATGATTTAATACATACATATGGTTTTTCATCTGAAGCTGCGGCTAAGCGTACAAATGTGACTGATGAAGAATTAGATCGCGAAGAGGAAGTCCGTAATTGGATATTTGAAAAAACCGACTCAATTTTTGACAAATGGGCAGAAGAGGAAACCGACTTTTCCGATAAGATAGACGAAGAGTATGATTCGGATAACCCTTGCTACTCCGATGAGGAAGATGAAGATATAGAGTGAAAGAGGATACGACAATGGAAAAATATTTAGCAGATATGAAGAAATACTTAGAAACTACTAAGATTGGCATTGTTAATCTTAAGAGACAGAAAGAACTTTTGACCGCTTATGAGATTCTAAAAAGAGACCTCATAAATGAAGATGAAGAAAATACTATAGAACTTGTGCATGGTGCGTTACAAGATGGAAGCGTGAGCATTAGAATAACTGCAATAGATTTTACGGCTTATGATATGAATGCTTTTTATCAAGTTATTAAAAACGCAAGTAATTTTCAGATATATCCTACCGCAGATGACAGGATAAGGTTAGATGTAATGTTTGAAGACGTAATAGATTATTATGTTGCTTAATTGGGTTGCGTTCAATCACAAATGTGGTTGTATGTAATATCGGGTTTTGGTGGTTCTTAACCTGGTTGGTTGTGTTGTTTGAGTTTTCGTGGTTGTTAACTCAACGGTTTGTGGGGGCGTTCCGTAAAAATGCTCCTTTTCATATCTTGTCAAAGGAATACAAAGAAGTGAAAATAGACGATTATATAGATATTATTTCTAATGACCAAATAAATATTGGTTACATACCCGGTTCTTCTAATGTTTTATTTATCAAGACCGGGCAGGGTGGCACGATTTACGGATATGAGAATAAGTATCTTGACCTCGCAATAGAGGTTAACAATAAATACGGTTGGTCGGTATTCGTTTCTGCTACATCAAGTGATAGTAGGGAAGCATACGAGCGAGATATGCAGTTGTTAGAGCAACACTTGGGCATAATCGATTACGAGATATTCTATCTCGGCGTATCAAAAGGTGGCTTGGTAGGTATCTGGCACGGATCAGATAATCCAAAAATCAAAAGGATGATTTCGGTTAACGTGCCGCTTATGATCAACTTTCACGGCAAAACTCTACCCGGCATCAAAAAGCTTGGCAAAGAAAAGCTGACAATGGTTTACGGTAGTCTTGATCCGTCATACAAGTATGTTCCGTTTGTGGAAAAGTACGTTAACGTTCAAATTATCGAAGGCGCCAATCACAATTTGAATGGTACACAAATCAGATTGATAGATACGTGGAGTATTACGAATGATAAATAATGTTAGAGTGATACATATTGAAAATAACGATATACTAGAAAAAATACAAGTTGATACCATAGAATCCTTTATGTTTGCCGAAGGCGGAGCGATGGGCATACAGGGCGAACTGAAATATTTTTGTTTAGAAGCCAACAATTCTCAATTTACATCCCCACCAAGATAGTTGAATACTTTGATGAAAACAAAAAATTCTAATATCATAAATACCGCTTTCGATTTGAAGGCGGTATTTTTATCGTTATTCTA
>CAYRJG010000025.1:0-18996 GCA_964424525.1 uncultured Ruminococcus sp. | reverse complement strand
ATCATCGCCTATGCCGCATCCGAGTGCTTGAATTATGGGAATAAGCGAAAGATTGGAATAAACCTTATCAAGTCTTGATTTTTCAACGTTAAGAACCTTACCGCGAAGAGGAAGAATAGCCTGATAACGGCTGTCACGTCCGTCCTTTGCAGATCCTCCCGCAGAATCTCCCTCAACGAGATATACCTCGGTAAGTCTTGTTTCCTTCTCATTACAGTCGGAAAGCTTACCGGGAAGGGTAGAAACCTCAAGAACGTTTTTACGTCTTGTTAATTCGCGCGCCTTTCTTGCTGCTTCGCGCGCTCTGTTTGCCGCAAGTGCCTTTTCTATTACTATTTTTGCAGATGCAGGATTTTCTTCAAAATATTCCGCAAGCTTTGAATAAACTATGGAATCCACAAGGGTTCTCATTTCACTGTTACCGAGTTTTGCCTTGGTCTGGCTCTCAAATTGAGCATCGGTAAGCTTTACGGAAATTATTGCAACAAGACCTTCGCGCGCATCCTCGCCCGAAAAACCCTTATCATCACCCTTTATAATACCGCTTTTTCTCGCGTAATCATTTATAGCTCTGGTAAGTGCGGTCTTAAATCCTGTTTCGTGAGTTCCACCCTCAATAGTGGACATATTATTGGCAAATGAAATAATAGTTTCATTATAGCTGTCGTTATATTGCATAGCAACTTCAGCTATCGAACCGTTCTTTTCACCCTTCATATAAATTACTTCAGGATGAATAGGAGTTCCTCTTTTTTCATTATTGAGATATTCAACGAAGGATACAATACCTCCTTCATAATGGAGAACTTCTTCTCTTTCCTTTCCTTCACGCTTATCCGTAAGAATTATCTTAACGCCTGCGTTAAGGAAGGACTGTTCTCTCATTCTGGTGAGAATTATATCGAAATCAAACTCTGTTTCCTCAAAAATAGTGGGATCGGGCTTAAATCTTACATAAAGACCATGCTTATCACCGCAATCACCTTCACATGCAAAAGGTCTTGCCACAGCACCCTTTTCAAATCTTTCGGTATATTTTTTACCGTCACGGCAGTTTTCTACCTCAACCCACTCCGAAAGTGCGTTAACAACCGACGCACCAACACCGTGAAGACCGCCGGCAATTTTATATCCCTCACCGCCGAACTTTCCTCCCGCGTGAAGAACGGTATATACTACCTCAAGAGTAGGAAGGCCAAGCTTTTCATTCATACCGGATGGTATACCTCTTCCGTCATCCTCAACGGAAACGCTGTTATCCTCCCATATTGTGACCTTAATAGCATCACATTCCCCTGCAAGAGCCTCGTCTATTGAGTTGTCCACTATCTCATATACAAGATGGTGAAGACCGCGAAGAGATGTAGTACCTATATACATACCAGGACGTTTTCTTACTGCTTCAAGTCCTTCAAGAACCTGAATTTGACTATCGTCATATCCGCCCTCAATTTTTTCTATATTCTCTTTCATCTCGCTCATTTTCATTCTCCCAACCCTTTAAATTCAACTTCAACACGCGCTTTTAAGCCGACAGATGATATTCTGGACAGCTTTATTTTACATTTATCACGTTCTTTACCGTAAAGAACGAATGATCTCGGAAGGTCAAAATCGGTATACTCAACGTTACCTTGCTTTTCGTTATCCGAAATATATTTTTTTGTTATTTTTGATATAGTGGCGGTATCAAGGTCAAAAATTCCTATTAAGTCCTTATCCTTGATACTTACTCCGTTACCTATATGAAGATACATATTAAACTCACTTACCGTATTGTTTTATAAACTCCGCCGTTAACCTCTATTACGTTATTTGCCCTTATTTCAAAGGACTCACGCTCGCAAGAGGTTATAATTATTTGTCTTTCTCCTATGCCCGAAAGAATATATTCCTTTCTCTTATCGTCAAGCTCGGACAAAACATCATCAAAAAGGAAAACAGGATACTCTCCGCATATTTTTTTATTAACCTCACCCTCGGCAAGCTTCAAGGAAAGAACAACCGATCTTTGCTGACCTTGAGAACCGAAGCTTCGCGCACTCACACCGTTTATATTAATTTCCATATCGTCACGGTGAGGTCCGAAAAGACTTGTTCCTACTATTTTTTCTCTTGAACGTTCACGGGTTAATTTTTCGTAATAAATATTTTTAATTTCATTTTTATCAAGTATATCCTCACGGATATCACTTTTATATACGAGTGATAAGCTCTCCTTGCACCCTGATATCTGCATCATAAATGTATTTGCATATAACTCGAGCTTTTTTATATATTCATTTCTGTAAAGATATATATTTGATGCATATTCAGCCATTGAATAGGACCACATATCGAGGTCATCATCGCTTACATGGCAACCCTTGGAAGCAGATTTTAAAAGACAGTTTCTGTTTTCAAGAGCTATCTTATATCTTGAGTAATCATCTATATAAACAGGATAACACTGACTTATCGCAACATTGAGAAAAGAACGCCTTTGCTCCGGACTTTCCTTAACAAGAGAAAGATCGTCAGGATAAAACAGCACGGCCTTAAAGCTTCCAACCATTTCCTTTGCACCCTTCAGGGTATATCCGTTTCTTCTTCTTCTCTTTTCTTTTCCGAAATGAGCATATTCAAGTGCTTCAAGCCCATCTTTATTTTTAAATTCTATAAAGATACGAAATCCTTCACTGTCAAATCCGAGAAGGTCTTTATCCTCTTTTGCGCGAAAGGATTTACCGCGCGCAAACATATAGATTCCTTCAATAGCATTTGTTTTTCCCTGAGCATTGTTTCCGTAAAGAAGATTTACTCCGGGATGAAATTCGAGGTTACATTCTTTTATGTTACGAAAATTTTCAGCACAAAATTTTCTTATAATCATTGTTGATCATTCATTCTTACGGGAAGAATCATATAGAAATAATCAAAATCATCGGATTTTTCACTGGGCTCTATAGTAATTGCGTGAGTAGGGGATTTAAGGCTTATTTTTATACTCTCTCCCTCGGCAACCTTAACGCTGTTTATAAGGTAACGGCAGTTAAAGCCTATCTCAAGATCTCTTCCCTCATGAACGCAATCCATCTCGTCGGAAACCTTACCGTTAACAGAAACAGAATTAAGAATAAGGTACTGATCTTCAGCCTTTATTTTTACATAGCTTCTTCCGCTACCCTGAATTTTTTCTTCAGCTATAATATTTGCTCTCTCAAGACCTGAAAGAAGTCTTTCTCTGTCTACGGTTACAAAAATATCGTTATCTTTAGGAGTAATTCTGTTGTAATCGATGTATTCGCTATCAATAGTTCTTGTAAAGAATACAAGCTCGTCGCACTTTATTATTGCGTGCTTTCTTGAAATATAGAATACACATTTATAGTCCTCATCGGCAGGAAGAATCTTAACTATCTCGGAAAGTGCATGACCGGGAATTATAAACGAAAAATTTTCAGTACCGTCCGTGCTCTTTGAATCTATATCACACTTAACCTTGCATTTTGAAAGAGTATAGTTATCGCAAGAAACAACCTCCATACATCCGTTGCTGATATTAAAGAATGCACCGTTGAGCATTATTCTGTTATCCGATACAGCAACAGAATGACTTACCTTACCTATAACAGAACGGAAGATAGCAGAGCTTATTTCAAAGCCCTTGTCGGATATCAAGTCGGGAAGGTTCGGGAAATCCTCTCCCTTGGTTGCAAACATCGAAAAGCTTGCCTTTCCTGCCGAAATTGTACAGTTAAGTCTTTCATTTACCTCAATGGTAAGCTCATCCTCGGGAAGAACTCTTACAGCCTGGTAAAGTCTTTGCGCGTTAATTATATATTTTCCTTCTTCTTCGATAGAAATAGGCTCAAAGGTAGCTCTTATTCCCTTATTCATATCATAAGTAGATATTCTTATATTTCCATCCTCAAGAGTTTCAATAAGAACTCCCTCTATTGATGTAATTGTATTTTTATTTGAAACAGTTCCCATAGCGGGAGTAAGTACGTTCATAAAAACCGATTTTAAAACCGTGAATTTCATTTTTTAAGAATTCCTTTCAAAAATTTTTCGGTCTACCGTCAACCTCTCAAAGAGTGTAAGAAAGGTTATATTAGGTAGGTGTTGTAGTAATAGGGGCTGTTGAAATTGTGGAAAAAATTATTTTTCCTTGAATTGTCTGAATATTTTGAGATTTTTTAGTCAACAATTTTATGTTGATAATTAATTTGTCGAATTTGGAATTTTTCAAACATTTTTTTAAACTTTAAAATAACATTCGTATCAACAGGTTTTAAACATACTTTTCAACAAGGTAAAGTTAATTTTTTATATCCTTTATAATCCTTTTAATATCCAAATCAGTGTTCTTTTTGGTTTTAATATTTATTTCAACTTTGCTTATTGATGACATTACAGTTGAGTGATCTCTTCCGACAATCTCACCTATTTTCTTAAACGGAAGGTCTGTTAGCTGTCTTATAATATAAACTGCTATATGGCGTGCATTTGCAACGGTGTCATTTTTCTTTTTAGATTTAATATCCTCAACCGAAACTCCGTAGTATTTAGAGGTTACAAGAAGAATTTTTTCTACAAGTGCATCGGTTGGAATATTGCCGGGATCTATAATAGAAATTACTTTATCTATTTCTTCCTTGGTTATAACCTCTCCCGTCATATACTTTATCATATTGAGTCTTTTTAATGCTCCCTCAATCTGACGTATATTATTGAGAAGCCTTTCAGCCATATAATTAACAAGATCGTCCGAAATTTTAATATTCATAAGATCGGCTTTTTTTCTTATAATAGCTGTGCGAAGCTCAAAGCTGGGTTTTTGAACGTCTGCAATAAGTCCCCACTCGAATCTTGTTCTTAATCTTTCCTCAAGCGGTTTAATTTCCTTTGGCGGACGGTCCGAGGTGAGAATTATTTGCTTTCCGGCTTCGTAAAGAGCTGAGAAGGTATGGAAGAATTCCTCTTGCGTTGCTTCCTTTCCTGCCAAGAACTGAATATCGTCTATAAGAAGAACGTCAGCCATTCTGTATTTATTTTTGAATGCTTGAGTATCACTGTTCTGAATAGCTTTGATAAGCTCGTTTATAAAATCCTCGCTTTTTTTGTAAACTATCTTCAAATGAGGATGGTTTTTCTTTATGTAATTGATTATTGCGTAAAGAAGGTGGGTTTTTCCAAGTCCCGAATTTCCGTAGATGAAAAGAGGGTTATTTATAGTTGCAGGCTCCATAGCCACCGCAAGGCAGGCAGCTCTTGCAAATTTGTTTGATTCACCTTCTATAAAGTTTTCAAAGGTGTATTCTTCAAGAATACTTTGAACGCCGCTTGACTCGTCCTTTGAAAGAAAAATATTTATATTCTTTTCTCTTTCATCGGCATCCTGCTTATCCTTCTCAGTTGGTGTCGGAATATCCTCCGCCAAGGTCATACCGAAGCTTTCTTTATCCTCGGTGGAAATTATCTCTATATCAACCTCAAATCCGATAGCTTCAAAAAGAGCTTCCTCTATCATAGGTCTGTATTTGGTTGAGAGAAATTTTTGCCTTAAATTAGTCGGTGTAGTAAATACTGCCTTTTCTTCTGTAAGAGATGAGAGCTGAAATCCGCCGAACCATATCTTAAAAGAAGGGTTTTTAAATTTTTCACTTATACCTTCAAGCATTATATTTACTATTTCGCCAAGCTCGTCGTGCATACCTAAGACCTTTCCTTCCAAGTTTATTTTTTCCAACCTTCGTTTACTTTCAAAAAACGCGAAAAATATATTTTTTAGTCATCGATACAGTCAAAAAAGCCGTGTTTTTTACAAGGTCGGAGCTGATTTATATATATTTACTATATTATAACATAGTACATAGCAAAAAATCAAGAGAAAAACACGATAAAATCCAATATTTTTAGAATGTATTTTTTCATCATTTCACATTTCCGATTTTAAATAAAAAAATACGGTTCCCAAAAGTGAGAACCGTAAAAAAATTATTTTTTGTAAAGGATCAGAGCCTTTTTGATTTACCCTTGAAGAATACGGATGCTAAAAATCCAAGCAGCAAAGAAAGAGTCGCACCTGCGCTCATAGCCGTAAAAGGTCCTTTCAATATTCCTAAAATTCCGTCTGCATCTACCGCCTCGCGCACTCCATTTGCAATAGACGAGCCAAAGCCTATAAGAGGAAGAGAAATTCCGCATCCCACAGCTTCAAAAAGGGGTTCGTAAAGTCCCACTGCACCGAAAAAAACTCCGAATACTACGTATGAAACAAGTATTCGAGCCGGGGTTATACCCGTTTTATCTATTAAAATTTGTGCTATCAAGCAACAAATACCGCCTACAAGAAAGGCTCCGAGTGATTTTACAAGCATAATTTTCTCCTGTTTTAAAAAAATTGAGTTTAATCTCGCTTTATGTTTATAATCGGAGCTACTCCTAGAATGTTATCTCCCTGCAAAATGCTTGAAGGATTCATAAGAGCACCGGTAGAAAGAAAGAGAATATTTTTATATTCACCCGATTCGAGCTTTGGGAGAAAGTGAGAAGCAAGCACCGAAGCTGAGCATCCGCATCCCGAAGCTCCGGAATTGAGATTCTTTTTACTGCTGTCATACAAAAGGAGACCGCAATCCTCGTGAATATTTGAAGCACCGGGAATTTCTTTATCGAGAAGCTCTTCTAATATTGATGAGCCTACTTTTCCAAGATCCCCCGTAACGATACGGTCAAATTCTTTTGGGGATTTACCCGATAACGAAAAATAGGTATAAACAGAGTCGAATGCCGCCCTTGCCATGGATGCTCCCATATCCTGACCGTCGGTTGAAAGTCCGTCAACTATTTTTCCTATCATTACATTATCTATAAACACGCTCTGTCCATCGTGCTTTTCCTTTGATAGAATAAAAGCACCGCCGGCTGTTGCTGTCCACTGTGCGCTCGGTGATCTTTGCGCTCCGTATTCAATAGGTGTTCTGAATTGACGTTCCGCTGCGGAGTTGTGAGAGGTCGTTACGGTTGCTCCGTAGGTAAGCGGAGTGTAAGAGAGTAAAACCGAGAGTAAAAGTAATGCTTCGGTGCAGGTCGAGCAGGCGGAATAAAGTCCGATGTACGGAATACCGAATGAGTATAATCCACCGGAGGATGCGACGCATTGATTTTCAAGGTCGCCTGCAAAAAGAACATCTATATTATCCTGCGAAAGTGAGGCTTTTTTTAATGCAATATTAAGGGATATTCTTCCCATTTCTCCCTCGGCTCTTTCCCAGGTATCCATTCCAAATCTGTCATCGTCCGAGCAAAAATCAAATTTTTCTCCGAGAGGGCCGCGTCTTTCTTCATATCCTCCAACTGCAGCCCGTGATAAAAAATAAGGTGTCTTTTCAAGCTTTATTATTCTCCTCAAAAAAAATTCCTTTCTTTAATTAATTTATGTTTTGAGTAAAAAACAGATATTAAGTCAACCCCGTGTGATATTTTGTACCGTGATTAAAAAAATAATGATGTCAAAAAGTAAATAAAACCGTACAAAACTCCCGCAAGTGCCGAATAAAGTATTACAGGACCCGCAACGGTAAATATTTTTGCCCCCACTCCGCTTATATAACCCTCGCTTCGTGTGTCGATAGCGGATGATGTTACGGAGTTTGAAAATCCCGTAACGGGAACGAGAGTTCCCGCGCCAAGTTTTACGGCTATTTTATCAAAAAATCCAAGTGCTGTTGCAACCGATGCAATAAATATAAATGATAGGGTAACAAGAAGATACGCATCCTCTTTTTCCACTCCGAGATAAATATAAAGATATGCAAGCCATTCTCCCATAAAGCAGATAGCTCCGCCACCTACGAATGATGAAATAGTTCGTATCATAGTGGGTGATGAAGGAGCGTGGCGTTTGGCAAGAGCTTTGTATTGTTCATTTTTTTCCATAGCATTCACCTCAATATTATTTTTGCACTGTTTTCCCTATCTTTCCCAGATTTTCTTTTTTTATAGTTATTTTTTTCAATAAGTTTTGTCTTTGTGTATTGATTATTTTGAAATTTCGTGTTACAATAGTAAAAAAGAAAACGGATAAAATATAAAATCCGTGATTCTTATGGATATTTCCTTGAGGATTGTAAATAGGAGAGAGGATTTTAAAATGGCAAAGGAAAAAAAGATTAAAAAGTATAAGCTTCCCCCCGAAAGCGATCAGTACGCGGCTTATAATAAGCCTGATGAGGAGAGCGATTTTGCCTATACCGTAGTTACCACCAACGGAAAGCCGAAGACTCTTTTGTGGTCTATTGCCGCATTTGTTATCGCAATTCTTTCGGTTGCACTCGGATTTTTGGGTTGGCCCGGATTAATTCTCGGTATTATCGGACTTATACTCAGTATCGTGGCGTGGAATTTTCTCGGATTTTTTAACCGCTTCATTATTATAAGTCTTATAGCATCTATATTTGGTTCGGTTATGAGCATAGCCTTTATCGTTGCAGATAATTTCAATCTTTTCTGATAAACGAATAGAAAAGGCGAACTGTGTTTAATTTTTTAAAATTCTTGGGCGTTGTGCAGAGTTCACAGCGCCCTTTTTCATCATTAAAATTATGGCATAAATAACCTAAATAAATCTAAAATATCGATTATTTATTCGAAATTGATGTGGAAAACTTCGCTCCAAATCCGCCATTTTGTCGGCAAAAGTGTGTCGGGTCAAGACGCCATTTTGTCGGGTCGCACCCGCCATTTTGGCGGACAATAATAAAATATATACTAGAACTTATTCTACTACTACTACGACTATATCGCGTGCGCGCGCGTGAGAGAGTTTTCCGAGAGAAACGCGTGGAAATGAATGAATAAAATTCATTTTGAAATAAAAAAGAGCAAGAGCTTTTAAAATTTTTGCTCTTACTCCGGTTATATATCTGTTTTGATTTTTATATTTGAATTTCGGATAACAATAAATGCTTATATTTGAATATAATTTTTAAGACGATACCACAGCAAAAAACGAAATGAAGGTTTTGGGGCGAAATTTTGCCCTTCGGTGCTCGTTATTAAAGAGGGCGGGAACTTAACCCTCAAAAAAGGTCTTGTGCCCGCCCTGATAGTTTTTATGCCCGCTGTGAGGGCTTTTGAATTTAGATTATATTTCGAATCAAGAGGGAAGAAGCTCCTCGACCTTTTTGAGTGCTTCCTCGATCTTATCGAGATCCTTTCCGCCACTCATCGCACTGTCGGGTCTTCCGCCGCCCTTACCGCCGCAGATTGCCGAGATTTCCTTAAGGATATTTCCTGCGTGTGCGCCTGCTCGAACAGCATCCTGACCTGCACAGGCTACGAAATTGAGCTTACCGTCATAAACTGCGGCAAATACTGCAACTCCGTCGGAGAACTTGGATTTAAAAGTATCGCAGAGTCCTCTTGCTTCATCGGGGCGAGCATCAACGCGCGCGGTGAGAAGCTTAATATTGCCGACTGTGCGAACATCATTAAGCATAGATGCGGATTTCATTTCTGAAATCTTGGAGTTTGCCGATTCAAGCTGACGGCGAATCTCCTTTATTTCCGATTGAAGCGCACCCGCCTTCTTTGCAATAGCAGATGCATCGGGAGTCTTAAGCTCGCGAGCCGCTTCGGTTATAAGAGATTCCTTCTCGGAAAGCAGGGCAAGAACTCCGAATCCTGTAGTTCCCTCTATTCTTCTTACACCCGCCGCAACCGAGCTTTCGGATATAATCTTGAAAAGACCTATCTCACCTGTCGAGGATACGTGAGTTCCTCCGCAAAGCTCAAGTGAGGATGAGCCTATTGAAACAACTCTTACCTTGTCACCGTACTTTTCGCCGAATAGTGCCATAGCACCCATTTTTCTTGCGCGTTCAGGGTCGGTAACGGTGGTAGAGCAGGGCTCTGCAACCAGTATCTTTTCATTTACAAGCTTTTCAACCTTTGAAATTTCCTCGGCAGTCATAGCCGAAAGATGGGAGAAGTCAAAGCGAACTCTGTCACTGTCAACATAAGAGCCTGCCTGCTCAACGTGTGAGCCGAGAACCTCGCGTAAAGTTGCCTGAAGAAGGTGGCATGCCGAGTGGTTTCTTCTTATTGCGGCGCGACGCTCGACGTCTATTTTAAGAGTGAGAGTATCGCCTACGTGAATCTCGCCCGATTCAATTTTAATATTGTGAATATAGATACCGCCGGTTTTTTTGGTGTCGGTAACGGTGGCAGAGAAATTCTTTGCACAGATAGTACCCGTGTCACCTACCTGACCGCCGCCCTCTCCGTAAAATACGGTTTTATCAAATATAACCGAGCATTCGCCCTCGCTTGCAAGAGTAACCGACTCGCTATCGGAGATGATAGAGAGAACCTTTGCTTTTACGGTATTTTTCTTGTATCCGTCAAATACGGTTTGGGGAAGGCTTGCAAGAAGGTCCTTTGAGGAATCAGACCATCCGGAAATATTTCCGCGCGCTGCTCTGGCTCTTTCCTTTTGCTCCTTCATAAGAGCACCGAACTCTTCTTCGCAAACTCCGAGTCCTCCCTCTGCCGCAATCTCGCGGGTAAGGTCGGGCGGAAATCCGAAGGTATCGTAAAGTCTGAATGCGTCGGCACCCGAAATTTCATTTGTACCGCTTTCCTTTGCCTTCTCGATTATTGCCGAAAGCATACCAAGACCCGAATCAATGGTTGCATTGAATCGTTCTTCCTCAAGTGCAACTACCTTGAGAATGTAATCCTTTTTAGCTCTGAGCTCGGGATAAGCATCCTCACTCTGTGCTATTGCCACCTCGCAAAGGGTGGGAAGGAATGCGCCCTTGATGCCGAGAAGTCTTCCGTGGCGGCAGGCGCGGCGGAGTATTCTTCTGAGAACGTATCCGCGGCCCTCGTTTGAGGGGATAACACCGTCGCTTATCATAAAGGTTGCGCTTCTTGTGTGGTCGGTGATAACTCTTATTGAAATATCGTCAGACTTATCAGCACCGTAGGTTTTGTTTGCAAGAGAGCAAACGGTATCGAGAACGCGGCGCACAGTATCAACCTCAAAGAGGTTATCAACGCCCTGCATAACGCAGGCAAGACGCTCAAGACCCATACCCGTGTCGATATTTTTCTGCTTTAATTCGGTATAATTGCCCTTTCCGTCATTATCGAACTGCGTGAAAACGTTGTTCCATATTTCCATAAATCTGTCGCAATCGCATCCGGGCTTGCAATCGGGTGAGCCGCAGCCGTATTTTTCACCGCGGTCAAAGTAGATTTCCGAGCAGGGGCCGCAGGGACCTGTTCCGTGCTCCCAGAAATTATCCGCTTTGCCGAGCTTTACAATATGAGCTTCGGGAACGCCTATTTTATCACGCCATATAGCATAAGCCTCATCGTCGTGCTCGTATACCGAGGGCCAGAGAAGGTCACCGGGGATTTCAAGGGTTACCGTGAGAAATTCCCACGCCCACGGAATAGCTTGGTCCTTGAAATAATCTCCAAAGGAGAAATTTCCGAGCATCTCGAAATATGTTCCGTGACGGGCGGTATGTCCGACTCTTTCAAGATCGGGTGTTCTTATGCATTTCTGACAGGTGCAAACTCTTGATTTCGGTGGCTTTTCCTCGCCCGTGAAGAATTTTTTCATCGGTGCCATACCCGAATTTATGAGAAGCAAAGACTTGTCTGCATTTGGAACGAGAGAGAAGCTGGGAAGTCTTTTATGTCCCTTACTCTCAAAGAATGAGAGATATTTTTCTCTTAAATCGTTAAGTGATGTCCACTTCATTTATGATTTCCTCCGTGGGCGGCAATCACCACCCAATATTATATTTATTTCGATTATTTAACGTACTCGTCAAAGGGAGAAATATTGCCGGTAAAGAGTGGCTTTACGTTAAATTTGAAATTGATCTTCTTTTCCGATATCTCGAATTGCGGGTCGAGCGCAGGTCCGCAGGAGTTAGAACCGATTCCCGCATTACGGTAATCGATAATAACCGTAGTTTCCTTGTTGGGAACAAGCTCGTAGTCGTGTGCTGTTGTTGTGAGATATTCGGGTGTAAAGTGCGATACGGAGAGGGAGAAGGAGCTTGCCGAGAAATAAAGTCCCTGACCGTATGCCGTTGTCACGTCCGCCCATTTGCATCCGTAATGAGCCGAGTTTTCCTGCGGTCTTACGTAATGCTCAAAGTTTTCGGTTGCGGTGGTTTTGAAAAGAGATACTCTCGATGCAAGTCGCTTATCCTCGTAGGATTCATACGGGCCGTATCCGAAATAACGAACGTCTTCTGCATCCTCGGGCATAGTAAACTTAAATCCGAATCTGGGAATTGACGGAATCCTTTCGGCAAAATCAGCTTCGCACTTGATTCCTATTCCCGCACCCTCGGCAAAGGTGTAAACGACCTTAATTTTTGCCACGGGTACGCGCGGTGCACTCGCAAGGAGCAGCTTTGCCGTAATCTTAACCGTATTACCGGATACCTCTGCACTCACATCGCGCGCATCGGTTGTAAGCCTATCGTAATTGTTTTTATACCAGTTAACCTTGATGTTTCTGTCATTATCGGTGGGTGCGCGCCAGATAGTCGGGGTGACGGGCTCGCATATAAGCTCGCGGCCGTCTGCTATAATGCTTTCAATAAGACCCGATGCCTTTCCGACCTTAACGGTATTCTCGCCAAAGGTCACGGTATAATAGTTGCGGCACTCGGAAAGTGCGGCATTTCCGGATACAGTTGCGCTCGGTTCTATTTTGTCCGAGATTATAAACTGCGCCGCAGCTACCTCATCACCGATATTTCCCCATTCGCAGGCGGTATTTCTTTTTGCCGAGATATTAAGAGTTGTAAATCCGTCATCGGCTATCTTTATTTTATAGCTTTTCGTCGCACGGGGTTTGATATTCATTTCTCCGAAAGAGCCGGATTCGATGATTTTGCCGTTTTTCTCAACAGTGTAGTAAAGTGTGAGGTCATTTAAGGTTTCAAAGAATCTGCGGCTTGTTATTTCAAGAGTGCCGTCTTTGTAGCTTGCTTCAAACGGAGCATAAGCCGCTTTGACCTCAAGCATACCCGTGTGAAATCTTCTGTCGGGGTAAAGGAGTCCGTCAACACAGAAATTGGAGTCGTGAGGGAATTCTCCCGAATCTCCGCCGTAGATAAATGTGGGATGCGCAAATCTGTATTCGCCAATAGCTACCGAGTGGTCGAGCAGCTCCCATACACATCCGCCGAAGAAGGCATCGTCTTTATACATAAGCTCGACGTAAGCTCCGATGTCACCGGGGCCGTTACCCATGGCGTGGCAATACTCGCAAAGGAAAAATGGCTTTTTCGTCTTATCGGTAAGATAGTAGTCTTCGATTATGTCAAGCCGTGCATACATTCTTGACTCTATATCGTAGTACGCCTCGTAATGCTCGGGATCTATGTTATTAAAATTACCTTCCTTGCGCTCCTGCTCGTTGATAATGAAGCAGCGGCGGCTCTCGTCTTCTGCGTGAACGAGTCTTTCGGGGTCGCGCTTTTTGTAGTAATTCGCCATAGCCTCGTGGTTTCTGCCGGGGCCGCTTTCGTTACCCACCGACCACATAATGATAGAGGGGTGGTTTTTATCGCGCTCAAGCATTCTTTCGGCTCTGTCGAGGTATGCTTCCTGCCATCTTTGGTCTGCGGTAATCATAGGATTATCGCGGTATATGGCATCTCCGATGCCGTGGCATTCGAGGTCTGCCTCGTCGCACATATAAAGTCCGTATATATCGCAAAGCTCCGCAAATCTGGGATCGTTTGGATAGTGGCTTGTACGCACCATATTCATATTGCAAGCCTTCATAATGAGAACGTCACGCTTCATGTGCTCATAGGGGGTTGCGTGACCGAGGATGGGATGGCTGTCGTGGCGGTTTGCGCCCTTTACCTTAACCTTCTCACCGTTTATGTAAACGACCTTGCCGCGTATCTCTATTTTTCTGACTCCCACGGGGATTCTTATAATTTCGGAATTCGCTTTTATAACAAGCGCATAGAGGTAGGGCGATTCGTCTGACCAGAGATTGGGAGATGAAATTTTGCCTGCATTTACGGTCTGTTCACCCGATACGGCTTGCTTACCGTTCAGAATGGATTTTCCGTCTGCATCTATAAGCGTGTAAAGAATTTCGCACTCGCTGTTTGTTTTAATGTCAAATTCGAGTGTAGCACTCTTGAAATTGTCGCTCGGCTTTGCCTTAACGAAAATATCCTCAATTCTCGCCTTATCACGCGCAAGAATAAACACCTCGCGGAATATACCGGAAGCGCGGTACATATCCTGATCCTCAAGATAGGTTCCGTCGCACCACTTTACAACAAGAACGCATATCTCGTTCTTTCCCGCACTAACGAAATCGGTAATATTGAATTCGCTCGTCATGTGGCTTACCTGGCTGTAACCGACGAACTTTTTATTGATGAAAAGATAGAAGCAGGAGTCCACGCCCTCGAAATTAAGCATAAGGTCCTTGCCTGCGATAAAGCTCTCTGTGAGAGTAAAGTCGCGCCTGTAAAGAGCCGCGGGGTTCTTTTCGGGAACGAAGGGAGGATCGAGAGGGATGGGGTAATTTGAATTCGTATATTGCGGAACGTCATATCCTCTGCCTATCGAATACTGCCAGTTGGACGGAACGTTCATTTTTTCGGTGTAGTTAATAAGCTCCTCGCGAGGATCGTCAACCTCGGTGATTGAAGGATAGAATTTAAAATCCCACGCACCTATAAGACTCTTGAAATAGGGTGACGCATCGCGCATTTTCGTGAGCGTTGATTCATCCTTATGAGGGATAAAATAGGCGTGAGAACGCTCGCATCCGATATGCAAAGAGCGAAAATCCTTGTGATAATCTTTAATTCCGAATGGCATAATAAATCTCCTTTAGTAACTTTTATATCATTTGTTGGCATAGCCGAATTTAAATTAACACGGTTGGTCTTATTTGAAGATAACGCGCGCATCTCCGGAAAGATATTTTTTTACCTCGCCGCATTCGTTGATGCCTACAAGTGCACCGTCATCCGAAATGTCCGTGACCTTAATCTTCTCTTTTTCGGAATAGGTACTCATAATAATGTCCCTTCCGATAAGCATAGACCTGTTTCGGTATTCATTCATGGTGCTCTCTGCACAGAGATTGTCTATCTCGGAAAAAATTTCATCCGTAAGAGCAGCAAAAAGCTCCTCGCCTTCGATATCAATTCCAAAATCCTCAAGCGATGCGGCAATATCCGAAAGCTGCTCGGAGAGCGCGCCGCGCTTCAGGTTTATTCCGATTCCTATAATGGCGTAGGAGAGAATTCCGTCATCTCCCGCTTCGCCTTCGGTTAGAATTCCCGAAATTTTTTTGTTCTCTATATAAATGTCGTTCACCCATTTAATCATAGGCTTTGAGGATTTTTCACCGACGAATCTGTCTATTGCGCGTATAACGCGGGTTGCCGCATAGGTGGTTATTTTGGCGGAATCGGCTGCGGCTATATCGGGATAAAACAGAAAGCTTATATAAATTCCCGAATCGGCGGGAGATTCAAAGCTTCTCCCGCGCGTGCCCCTGCCTGCGGTCTGCGCGCGCGAAATAAAAATTGCGGGAGTGCGGGATGCACCCTCGGATTTGTGAAATTCCTTTGCACGGGTATTGGTAGAATCGGTCAGGTCATAGCAAAATAAGCGAATGCCGCGATACTGCTTTTCCGTGCATATCGGCAGACTGCCAAGAATATTTTCATCTGTCATTTTTGTCTGCCTCCTATACTAACTCAAAATATTTTAACATAAATATAAACGGTTGTCAATTACAAAATTACCGAAAATCCGGTAAGGTTTATATAAAAAATACGAATTTTTGAATAGTAGTATATTTTTTCCTTTGTTTGCACAAAATTTTCAAAAAACACCGGAGGAAAAAATGCGGCTTTCGGGCGATTATTTTAAAGACACAAAAGAGATATCCGAGATGCTTCGGATAGATGAGAGCTTTGATTTGATAGAACGGCGGTTCGAGGTAGGCGAGCGCGAGCTTTGCTTTTTTTACATTGACGGATTTGTGAAAGACGGAGAAATGCAGAGGGTAATGCAAAACCTGCTTTCTCAAAAGGAGATTGGAAGCGCGGGAAAAACCGAGCGCACATTACCTTACGTTGAGGTAGAGCAGTGCTCGGATATCGAAAAAATAACTACTGCGATTTTATCTGGTCAGACTGCGCTTTTTGCACAAACATTCGGCCCCGTGTCGATTCTTATTGACCTGCGAACCTATCCTGCGCGCCCAACTGCCGAGCCGGACAGCGATAGGGTAATGCAAGGCGCTCACGACGGTTTTGTTGAAACTCTTGTTATCAATACCGCGCTTATAAGGCGGAGAATCCGTGATGAGAGGCTTACTATGAAGCACCTGAATCTTGGCGGAGCTTCAAAAACCGATGTTGTTGTATGCTATATGGATGGCGTGGCAGATAAAAAAACGGTGGATGAGATATGCGAAAAGCTGAAAAACGCACGACCCAAGTCTCTCACTCTCGGATATCAAAGCCTTGCCGAGTCGCTCATAAGAGGAGGGTGGCTCAATCCGTTTCCGAAGATACGTACTACCGAGCGCCCCGATACCGCCTCGGCGCAGGTTCTTGAGGGGAGTATACTTGTTTTATGTGACACGTCCCCCCGGGTAATGATTCTTCCAACCTCGATTTTTGACTATTTACAGCAAACCGACGATTATTATTTCCCACCTCTTACGGGCAGCTATATGAGAATCGTGCGGACGATTATACTTTTGTTATCGGTGGTATCTACTCCGCTTTGGTATCTTTATCTTGAATATGCAGACGTTTTGCCGGATGCTTTGCGGTTTTTGATACCTAATGATCACGGTGCTTTGCCGATTCTTCTTCAGCTTTTGCTGGTTGAGGTGGCAATCGACGGACTGAAAATCGCATCAATGAACACTCCCGATATGCTCTCAAATTCGCTTTCGGTTGTCGGAGCGCTTATACTCGGTGATTTTGCGATAGAGGTCGGCTGGCTTTGCGCTGACGTAATTTTCTATATGGCGTTTGTCGCTATTGCGAATTTTGCACAGCAAAATCACGAGCTCGGATACGCCTTTAAATTCATCCGTGTGATGACTCTTATTCTCACCGCAATACTCGGCATCTGGGGCTTTGCTCTCGGTATGCTTCTTTCCGTTTTGCTTGTGGTTACAAATAAAACCCTTCTCGGAAGAAGATATCTTTACCCCCTCATTCCTTTTAATTCCAAGGCTATGAAGCGGCTTTTGTTCCGCGAGCGTAAAACCGATTTCACCGATTGAATCCGCAAACGAAAATTAAGTGACCTTTGATTAAAAAGTACACTAATTTTTAGAAAAGGTGACGAATTTTTAAAATAATGCTTGATTTGCGCGTTTCATTGTAGTAAAATACTATATTAGATTAACAAAACTTTAACGATTTCGAGCAAAACTCGTATAAGACGTTTGGATTTTACATTTTGAAAGGCGGAGTAAGACCTTGGGAAAGAAAATTAATGATGCTTTTCTTTCGGCATATAAAGAGCTTGAGAATGCGTGTCTTAATAAATTTGGCATAGAGCGCGAAGGAATTGGCGAATATATCAACAATCTCAGCTCACATCGTAAGGGGGCGCGAAGAGATGTGGCACTTTCGCACTTGGTTAAATACAGAAGAATCAAAGGTGATATCGACAGCGGCGCGAATCTGACCGATAAAATAAGAAGAACCGATATCGCATGGCTTGACGGTTTTCGCCGCGATATTGAGCACAATCGCGATCCGATAGCACTCAGCCTGCGCAAATCCAAAAGAATTGCGGATATGCTTAAGCATAAAATTTTGAAGATTATTCTTCCGATTATAGCACTCATCCTTCTTTGCGTTGCGGTAATAATTCTTGCAGTTGTTCTTGCAAACCAGTAATGAATTAGGGTTTTCGTCTTCTCGGAGGTTTTCTTTAAATGATTGCATGTTATCATACTCATACCAAGCGTTGCGGTCATGCTGTGGGTGAAGATGAGGAATACGTTCTTTCTGCTATTGAACGCGGAGTCGAGATTCTCGGATTTGCCGACCACGCACCGATGATATACCCAAATGGGTATAAATCCACATTCAAGATGCTCCCGAGTGAGATTGACTCATATTTTTCCTCGCTCTTATCTCTCAAGGAAAAGTATGCCGATAAAATTGATATAAAAATCGGATTTGAAACCGAGTATTATCCCGAACTATGGGAGCGAGCGCTTGATTTCTGGAGTGCGTATCCGCTTGATTACCTTATACTTGGTCAGCATTTTATCTCAGGCGAGCTATATATTCCGGGTGAGCAGTATTCGGGCAACGAAACCGAAAGCCGCGAGGCTCTCTCTGCGTATACCGACCGAGTTATATCTGCTATGAATACAG
Organism: uncultured Ruminococcus sp.; assembly: GCA_964424525.1. Classification (GTDB taxonomy): domain Bacteria; phylum Bacillota; class Clostridia; order Oscillospirales; family CAG-272; genus UBA1740. The sequence goes on along the minus strand of CAYRJG010000025.1, from coordinate 565 downwards.
GTAAAATTTCTTATATTGCACATCCCGACCTCTTGAATTTCAAGGGTGATGAGGATTTTTATCGCTCTGAGGCAAGAAGGCTGATAACCGAATCCAACCGACTGGGAGTTCCGCTTGAAATCAATCTTCTCGGTCTCTCCGAATCGAGGAGCTATCCCAAAGAAATATTCTGGTCGGAAGCAGGGAAGCTTTCAGCCACAGCACTTATTGGATGCGATGCTCATTCACCGAAAAGAGTTGCCGAGCCGAGCGAGCTTATTATGGCGCAAAGATATGCAGATGCCCACGGAGTAAATCTTGTTGATAAAATTACCCTCCGCCCTGTGTTTTGAAAGCAATTTTTTTGAAAATCGAATAAGAGAATAAAGGAATATAAAGAGCATCCCGTCATTACAGCGAGATGCTCAATTTTATCTCAAATAAAGAAAAAATAAAAATTTTTGAAAATGTATTGACAAAAAGTTTTCTTTTTGTTATAATATCAACTGTTCAGCGGAAATATTCGCGAACAATGCTGCTATGGCTCAGCTGGTAGAGCACATCCTTGGTAAGGATGAGGTCCCCG
>CAYRJG010000024.1:0-19231 GCA_964424525.1 uncultured Ruminococcus sp. | reverse complement strand
TGCGAGATCAGATACGCGCGGACATTGATGCGGTTGCCAACTACGAGTATATCATTAAATACTTTTACAACCGTATGCGTACCCTCGGATATATCTTTGAACGTCGAGGTCAATATCTCCGCATCAAACCGTATGGTTCTGACAAATTCTTTCGCTTGGACAAGCTCGGCGCGGGATATAGCGAAGCTGACATCGAAGCGAGAATAAGGAAGAATGCCATCGAGCGTCAATGGATACCGATACGGTATTACACACCTACCTTGCGGGAGAAGCCGAAAGGACTGCGCGCCCTATAACCGCGTTCAAGAGTTACACGAGAACCACAGACGGAACACCGCCACGGACAGAGAGAGTCTATTTTCGGGACTTTTGTACTGTGCCGATTGCAAATCCAAGCTTTATTTCTGCGCAGCAAAGAGTGTAAAAGAAAATCAAGAGTTTCACAGATGCTCTGCCTACAAGGAAAATCGCGGTATTTGCTCTATCCACTTCATTCGTGAAGTCGTTTTGCGAGAAATGGTACAAGAGCTTGTCCGTCGAGTTGCGATATTCATTCAACAGTATGAAGCGGTATTCCTCTATATGTATTCCAAAAAGCATAATCTAACGAAAGCAGCAGATATGAGGAATATGAAAGCAGAGATTGAAAAGAATAAGCGCAGGATTGCCGAAATCGACACGATGATCGAAGGACTTTACGAAGCCAACGTGCTTGGCAAGATTAACGACGAGCGTTTTTCCAAGATGATGGGTAAATATGAAACTCAGCAAAAGACGCTCGTTGAGGAAACCCCAAAATTGGAGCGCGCGTTGGATCAAGCGGAACAAGATAAGGTTGATCTTCGGGTGTTCCTTGAAACAATCCGTAAGTGCATCGGCATCGAGAAACTCACTCCCGCGCTTGTCAACAGACTTATTCAGCGCATTGAGGTTCACAAAAGTGAGAAGGTCGATGGAAGAAAGCGCGTAAAGATTGACGTTTACTTTACTGCGGTAGGTCTGATTGACGTTCCCGATGAAAAGGAACTCCGTGAAATGATGGAAGAAATCCGTAAATCCGCGTAAGAACTAAAAAAGCAAGAATACGGCATACCTCTTTCGAGATATACCGTATTCTTGCAAAACTGTCCTTTAGCACGTCTGGCTAATGCTGTGCGTTTTTATATCAATCCTCTGTTTTTCCCGGATCGGGATATCTTCCGCATAGCTTAAATCCGTCTATCTCACCTTTACACATAGCATTGAAAATTCTGTGTTTGATGCCCTTGTTGTCTTTTTCAAGCTCGGCAAGAAGCTTTTTCATATTTTCACGCTCGGTTGCATGATCTTCCGGGCATAAACTTTTTGCTACGGGAAGGGGGCGTCTTCGAACAAAATATTCAACGTCCTTTTCGCGTGCGTAAATAAGGGGACGTATCAAATTGATTTTTCTGTTTGAAAGGTAGGTTATAGGAGAAAAGCATCCCAAGCGCCCTTCAAAGAAAAGATTCATCATAAAGGTTTCAATGGCATCATCATAGTGGTGCCCGAGTGCAACCTTGTTACACCCCATATCCTGCGCTGCCGCGTGTAAAGAGCCACGGCGCATTTTTGCACAGAGCGAACAGGGGTTGGATTCCTTTCTGATGTCAAATATGATTTTTGCAATCTCGGTATTAATAACTTTGTATTCGACTCTTATTCTACGGCAGAATTCTTCGATCTCGGAATAATCAGCACCTTCAAATCCCATATCTATTGTTATAGCAACAATATCATATTTTTTGGGATAGAAGCTTCTCATAGCGGCAAGTGCGGATAGCAGGGTAAGAGAATCCTTGCCGCCCGAAACGCCAACGGCTATTTTGTCACCATCATTTATCATTCCGTAATCATCTACGGCACGTCTTACAAAACTTAACATTCTTTTCATTTCATTCATTAACAAAACCTACGTATAAGAATATAATAGTAATAAATTGCGTTTTTACGCAGCGATGAATATGCCGATTTTCGGCAAGGAGAGTATTATGATTAAAGTATATATCGATCAAGGGCACAATCCACGAGGATATAACACGGGTGCGGAAGGGAACGGATTTTATGAACAGGATATAACCTATGAGATTGGAATATTATTATATGATCTCTTGTCGGCAAATCCGGAATTTGAAGCACGCCTTTCGCGCCCTACCGAGGATACGATACTCGGTAGTAACAATTCAACAAGCTTGGTGGAGCGTGTCAGAGATGCAAATTCCTGGGGCGCGGATATTTTCATTTCGCTTCATACAAACGCTGCGGCAAACAGTAATGCTTCGGGCTCGGAAGCTCTTATTTACAGCAAGAATTCAAGTGTTGCACTTGGACTTGCGGAGAATATATTGGCTCAGCTTGCTCTTGTTACGGGACTAAGAAACAGAGGAGTGCTTGAGCGCCCTGGGTTGTATGTACTGCGTAGAACCTCGATGCCTGCGGTGTTAGTAGAAATGGGGTTTATTTCTAACAGGTATGATGCAGAGCTTATGGCATATTCGCCCGAATTGTTTGCCGAAGGAATATACAGAGGAATTCTTGAGTACTATGATTTACTTTAACTCCAAATAGTCAATATCAAGATATTCTGCGCTGGCAGATTCTGCCCGAGTATCAAATATATGAGAAGCACCGCATTCGGGGCAGAATACCTGAATGCCTTCTTTACAGAATCGAAGATCGTAACTGCCACTGTGACAGGGACAGTCTATTTTGTTGTCATATTCGAGTTCTTTGACAAGAAAACGCATGGCGTCATATACAGTGGGATCGGGAAGAACCTCGTCTTCATCCACGTCTATTGGTTGAATGTCCTTTAAAGATTCGCTTTCGAGATCGCGGAGAAGCCTTTCAAGTTCTTCGCCTGTTCGTTGAATTTCCTTGTCGGTTTGTTCTTTATCTCCGATAAAGCATATATCCATATTGGAATATGGGCAGTTCAAGAGGAATATTTCTCTTCCGAAAAAGATGCTTTGCGAAACCACATAATTATGGTTTTGTTTACAGTACAGGCAGGGAACGGATATGCGTACCTTTTCATCGGCAGTAAATGAAATGTCCGCGAATGATTTGTCGCACGAGCATTTCAAACGAAGCATTCCGGCGGAAAGGGCAAATTTACCGACGAATCCGTAAATTGTTGTTCCGCATTCGGGGCATCTGTATGCAATATGCGTCTGGTGCGGTTTGAGAATCATACGTTATCCTCCATTATTGCTTCAGAGATTTCACGTGCTTTGCTTTCTCCGCAAATGAGTCGAACCAGTTCAAGCGAGAACGAAAGGGCAACGCCCATTCCCTTGGCTGTTGTAATATTGCCATCGGTCATTACCGATTGTGAAGAGATTTTTGCACCGGACAGTTCATTTTCAAATCCGGGATAGCAGATTGCCTCTTTGCCGTTGAGAAGACCACGACGACCAAGAACTAACGGTGCGGCACATATAGCGGCTATTCTGCCACCGTTTTTAGTTACAGCATCTATGATTTTGTCGGAAAACGCGGAAGCATCAAGGTTTAGAGAACCCGGCATTCCACCGGGGAAAATTACAGCTGAAATTTGAGATAAATCAACCTCGTCTGATGTAATATCACATATTACAGGTATGCCGTGTGAGCCTATTGCGATCTTGCTTCCAATAGCTACGGTCTTTACATCTAAACCTGCGCGCCTTAAAATGTCAAGGGGAGTCAACGCTTCGATTTCTTCGAATCCGTCTGCTAAAAGAATTGCTATCATTATAAGATCTCTCTTTCGTTGGTTAAATTAAATTTATCCGGCAGTCCGTAGTACGAGCTGCCGGATTTTTAGTGTTAGTCATCAAGACTACGTCTTGAAAGCATTTCGTGCCATTCATCGCGTGTAACAAGAACGTCACGGGGTTTTTGTCCGTTGGGTTCACTTACAAGTCCCATATCTTCCATTATATCAATGAATTTTGCGGCCTTGCCGTATCCAACGCTTATTTTTCTCTGAATGAGGGATGTGGATATCTTTCCTTGTCTTACTGCAAGATCAACAGCCTCAAGGAATTGCTTGTCATTAAGATATCCTGCGCCTTCATCACCCGAATCGTCGGAATCGAAATCATCATCGGAATCCTTGCCCTTGGCACATTTTTGTGCAGCGCGAGTCATATCTTCGAGTGCTTGCTCATCGTAAATGTTGCCCTTGACATTGGACTTGAGGAATTTCATTACCTTCTCAACCTCACCGTCGGAAACAAATGCGCCCTGTACTCTGAGTGGATCGGATTTACCAACAGGAGCAAAGAGCATATCACCGCGGCCAAGAAGCTTTTCCGCGCCTGACTTATCAAGAATAGTCTTTGAATCGTTGAATGATGTTACTTTACAGGAAATACGTGAGGGAACATTTGCCTTGATAACACCTGTGATAACGTCAACAGAGGGTCTTTGTGTACCGATTATCATGTGTATACCGGCGGCACGTGCCTTCTGAGTGATGTTGGTTATAAGTCCCTCAACAGGCTTTCTTACCTGCTGCATAAGGTCGTTAAGCTCGTCTATAACTATTATTATTTTGGGAAGAGTTTCGCCCATTTCGGGGTTCTTTCTTACAAGTTCGTTATAAGAGTCAAGCTGACGAACCTCGTGCTTTGCCATTAATTCGTAACGGCGGTTCATTTCGTCGATTGCCCACATAAGTGCGCCTGCCGCCTGCTTTACGTCGGTAACAACCGGAACAAGCAGGTGAGGGATACCGTTATACATAGTAAATTCAACGGTTTTGGGGTCAACCATGATGAATTTAACTTCATCCGGCTTTGCCTTATAAAGAATACTTATAAGTATGGAGTTGATACAAACGGATTTACCCATACCGGTGGCACCTGCTATAAGTACGTGAGGCATTTTGGCAATATCGCCAAATACGGGGTTGCCTGTAACGTCTTTACCAACGCAACAATAAGTCTTGGAGTTTGCATTTCTGAACTCATCACTCTCAAGAAGGTCGCGAAGATATACGTTTGACGGATGCTGATTAGGAACCTCAACACCGATTGCAGATTTGCCGGGGATGGGAGCTTCCATACGAAGACCTTCAGCGGCAAGATTGAGTTTTATGTCGTTTTCTGTACTCATTACGCTGCTTACGCGCACACCGCGAGCAGGAACGATCTCATAACGCGTAATACGAGGGCCACGGTCAACACTTTTGATGGATGCTCTGACATTAAATTGCGCGAGCGTATCGATAAGCTTATCTCCGGTTTCGGAAATTTCTTCTTCGATAGTCGGGTCTTCTTCATCAACACCCTTTGCCAAAAGTTCGAGGGAAGGGAATTCGTAATTTGTGTAATCGGGTTTTTCCTGTTTCGGTTTATCGGGTTCTGCCGATATTCTCGTTTGTACCGGCTCGAAATCAAAAGGGGGAAGATCGTCTTCAAATTCATCTTCGATTTCTTCTGATTCGTCAGCCTCGGAATATTCCGCCTCATATTCCTCATCAATTATGTTTTCTGAACTCGAAACGGAGGAAAACATATCGTTTTTATATTCGGTTTTTCCATAGTCAGAATAATCTGTAAGGGCGGGAATACTTGGTGTTACATCGTTTGTAGGAGCTAAATTATCCGAGGAAAAATCGTCGTCACTTCTCTCATCATCAAAAAGAGAGAACATTTTTCTGTACTCGTTAATTTGGGGATTTTGCTCGGATTCGGGAATAATTTCCTCGTCTAAGGTTGAATCCTCTTCATCGCCGGGAATATCGGAATCCGACTCGAATATAAAATCTCGAGGCTTTTGCTCAATCGGCTGAGTGTGGTTTTCTTCGTATGAAAAAGCGGGTTGATCAAAGGTATCCGGAATTGCGGTGCTAACGGAAGAGTCGGGCGCAGATGTGCGTATCGGTGCATCCTCTGCGGTCGGAATTATAGGTTCGGCAGTGAATATGTTTTTGGTGGGTTCACTTGCGGATATATTATCATCCTCAAAGTTGAACACCTGCGTTTCACTATCCTCTTCCGTACTGAATTCAAGAGCTATTCCGTTGCTTGAAATGTCAGGAGTTGTCTGTGCACCGGACTTTGCGAGTTCTTCTTCAAAGATTCTTGCTATGGGATCGTCCTTTTTCTGTGCGTTTTCGGCTGCAATAGAAGCATATTGCGCAGCGGCTTCCTCACGAACTCTTTTTTCGGTGAGCTCACGTTCTTTTGCAAGTCTGTCCTGAAAATCCTTTTCGCGAGCAAGTCTTTCTTGCTCAAGTGCGCGTTCTTGTGCTTTTATGCGTTCAAGCTCGATTTCCTTTTCATGTTTTTGCTGAAGCTCACGCTCGCGCGCCTGCTGTTCTTCAAGCTCTTTTTCTCTTGCGAGCTGTGCTGCAGCTTCACGAGCCTTTTCTAAACGTTTTGCTTCTTCCTCTTTTGGAAATTCATTTATAACGGAAGCGTATCCCGCACTTCTCTTGTATTTGTTTTCAAGATTTTCGTTTCTTTCGGGAGTTGAATAGGGGTTTTGAGGTTCGAAAGTATCCTCGATACCGGGAATATCAAGAACGATAATCGGCTCCTCGCTTTGTGCAGGAGAAGACTGGGGCGAGGATGGGGGTTGAGAAATAATGGGTTCGGCATTAAAATCGGGCGCGGTAGCTTTAGAAGCGTTGCTTTGCTCTTTGAGCTTGCTCTTCCTAAGCTCGAATTCAGCTCTTCTTCTCGCGGCGGATACTTCGTCTTCAGAGAATAAACGACGCGTTGGCTTTTCTTTTATTTCTTCAGCCTCTTCAGTGACCTTTATAGTCATAGAAGAGTGTTTTGCGGCAAGCTTTTCGTTAGCTTCGATATCGAGAGGAATGAAATCCTCTGTGAATACAAACTCCGGGTTGTCTTCGAAAGCATAGGCGGGGCGGTTGGGGATATCAAATATTATATCGTTGTCTGACGAGGTAGTAGCACCTTCTTCATAAGAATCAACCACATAATTGGGGTTGAAAGAATTTCTTCTACTTTCCTTTTTTGCTTTGCGTGAAGATTTGTCATCCGAAACTCTTGACTTGGGATGAACCTTTTCCTGAAGATAAGGATTTTCTGCAATAGCTTCATCGCTCTTTTTTTCATTTATACCAAGCTCGTCAATATGCAATTCCTTCATTCCGTTATTAACGTCAAAGAAATCGTCATTATAAAGCTCGGATTCTTTTGCGGCTTTAGCCTTTGCGGCTCTGTTTTTTGATTCTTCTTTTTTTGCTTTGCGAGCCTGAATTTTCGTTTTTATCTTCTTTTCGATTTTAGCACCAAGCTTTATAAACGCGTAAACAAGCTTGTCCCAAAGTTTTTTCAAGGTTTGTCTTTTCCCCGTAAGACTGTATGTGATATACAGAGCAAAAACCGTGATGGTCAAGAGAAGAAGTCCGACATGACCGATTATCTTGATGATGATGTAAGAAATCAGACCTCCGATAAAACCACCGCCAACGCTTTCCATACCGTCACTGTAGAATTTCTCTGCATCAAATACAGGCTCGGCACCGAAATTGGTAAGGGCGTGTGCAAGAGAAGAAATTAATACAAGAATCGCGAGCGAAAAAATAACGCGGCGAATAGGTTTTCCGAGTTGAATATCGGAGGCATAGAAGAATGCGTGTAAAGCAAGGAAGAGGGGAATGAAATATCCGCCTATAGAGAAGCATCCAAGCAGAAAATCACAAATCGCACTACCGAGAGCGCCTGTGTTTTTAGTGAAAAAGCAGAGCGCAACAAATATGGCAAGCGCGAAGAGTATTATAGGAACAGCACGATGAAAACCGGTCAGTGAAGAATAACTGCCGTCCTTTTGTTTGTTTGGGGTTGGCATTAAAAAAATCCTCCGAATGTTGTTATCTATTATATAATAACAGATTTTTTCCAAAATTACAATAGAAAAAGTAAAACTTAAGAAAATATTTTTAGGTATTTTCAGGTAATTTACTAAAACAAAACCTTGACAAAAGAATATTATTTTGCTAAAATATAAAATGAATTATTTTGCACATTTGTAGTTAGAAAGAGGAATGCTATGCTTTTATATAACTCGCTTACCAGATCCAAGGATGAATTTAAGCCTAATGAAGAAGGAAAGGTTACAATGTATACCTGCGGTCCTACAGTTTATCACTTTGCTCATATAGGCAATCTCAGAACTTATGCGATGGAGGACGTGCTTGAAAAATATTTGCGTTACTCCGGATATGACGTGACTCGCGTTATGAATATAACTGACGTTGGTCACCTTACAAGCGATGGCGATACCGGAGAGGATAAAATGCTGAAAGGCGCACGTAGAGAGCATAAAACAGTAATGCAGATTGCCCAGTATTATACCGATGCTTTCTTTGCGGATTGTGCAGCTCTCAATATTGCTACGCCCGATATTGTTGAGCCTGCGACAAATTGTATTCCGGAATTCATTCGCATGGTTGAGGAGCTTCTTGAAAAGGGATATGCTTATATTGCCGGCGGAAATGTCTATTTTGATATTTCAAAACTAGAAAAATATTACGTTTTTAATGATTTTAAGGAAGACGATCTTGCTGTCGGTGTTCGTGATAGTGTAGAAGAAGACGGAAATAAGCGCAATAAGGCGGATTTCGTTCTTTGGTTTACGAAATCCAAATTTGAGGATCAGGAGCTCAAGTGGGATTCTCCGTGGGGGATAGGTTATCCCGGATGGCACATTGAGTGCTCTTGTATTGCAAGAAAGCACCTTGGTGAATATCTTGACATTCACTGCGGCGGTATTGATAATGCATTTCCTCACCACACAAACGAAATAGCTCAAAGTGAATCTACGTTTGGACACAAGTGGTGTAATCACTGGTTCCACGTTCACCACCTTAATACCGGTAGTGGTAAAATGTCTAAATCCAAGGGCGAATTCCTTACAGTTTCGCTACTTCGCGAGCGTGGATTTGATCCGCTTGTATATCGTTTCTTCTGTATGCAATCGCATTATAGAAAAAATCTTGTGTTTACATGGGAAAACCTTGAAAACGCAAAAATCGCTTATAATAAGCTCGTTGCAAAGGTAGCTGCTTTGAAGCCTGACGGCGGTGCTATTGACGACGGTGCATTTGCAAAGGGCAAAAAGAAATTTGTTGATGCTCTTGATAATGATTTGAATACATCACTCGCAGTAACCGCACTTTATGATGTGTTCAAAATGAAATGTGATGATGATACGAAGCTTGCTTTGATAAAAGACTTTGAACGGGTTCTTGATATGGGACTTGTTGAGGCGGCGAACAATCAAAAAGAAAATGCTGAAAATGAAGAAAATAATGCGGCAGATTCTGAATTGGTTGAATATATAAATGCCAGAATCTTGGCGAGAGCCGAGGCGAAGGCGGCAAAGAATTATGCTCTTGCGGATCAAATCCGTGCAGAACTGCTCGAAAAGGGTGTTACACTTATTGACACAAAAGAAGGAACTAAATTCACATTAGCATAACCCAATTTTAAGAAGGAGGCAGATATGCACGCGGACGTGTTGTTTATGCGCGGTGAATATGATACAGCGGCTAAGATGTATCACGAAGCCGCACTTGAAGGTGATATCCGTGCCTCGTTTAATTACGCATATTGCCTTTTTCACGGTTTCGGTGTTGAACGTGATCTTCGAAAGGCAAAAAGCTTTTTCGTTTATGCACGCGACCTCGAAGGGGGCGAATCCTGCTATAATCTTGCGTTGATGTATATGCACGGTGACGGTGTAAAAAAGAATTACCGTGAGTGTATTCGATATATGAAGATGTCTGCCGAGCTTGGGTGCATAGAAGCGCAGTTGTATCTCGGAATGGTATATACCACAGGATATTTGCTTGAACCCGATATTGTATTTATCTCGATGATTCCGTTCCATAAATCAGAGTACCGTACTGCGGAGAATATGCTTCTTGTCGGAGATGTTGCGGATGCGGAGGCAGATGAGGAAGCTCGGTTTTCTGTTGTTTCTGCCGATGCGAGGGAAGCATTTGAATGGTTTCGTCGTGCGGCTCATCACGATCCGACCTATGTTGCTGAGCTTGTTGCCAAAGGACAGTATTTGTATGCCAAATGTTACATTGACGGAATGGGAACCGATTTCGATAGAATAAAGGGCGCGCGTCTTATGCTTGCTGCCGGAAAAAGCGGCTCGGTGGATGCAGTTAATTTTCTTGCCGAAAACGGAATCACTCCTGCATCACTTCTTTCGGAAGGGAAGAAAAGATGGAAGCATTAAAAAATATTTTTTCCAAAAAGAACTTGCGGCGAATTTTGCGATATGTACTGATACTTTCAATGATAGCTACAATCTCTTTTATGTTTTATCAATCATTGAAATCACAAGAAAAATCTGCAGAAACAAGCGAAAAAGTAGAGCAGATTATCGAGCCTATTCTTCCTTCCGACACTCCTGTCGGAGGATATGTTCAGGATAATATTCGCAAGATTGCTCATTTTATCGAATTCTTTTTGCTGGGAGCAGAGCTTTCGCTTTTTGTGTTGCTGTTTCACAGAAAACGTCTCTTTGTTGTGGGCTCTTATATGATAGCCGTTGTTGTTGCGCTTTTAGATGAAACTATTCAAATCTTTTCGGACAGGGGATCATCGGTTGCAGATGTTTGGCTCGATGTGCTTGGCTTTGTAACGGCCGCAACCGTTGTATATGTTATCGGCTTTCTCTATCTGCATTTTAAACGCACTCCTGCCGATAAAACAAGTGAAATTAATGGTGATGCTTAAATGGTTAAAATTATTTCTGTTGAGTCAAAATCTTATGCCGAAAAAGCAGGCATTCAGCAAGGTGATTTTTTAATCTCAATAAATGGTAGTGAGATACAAGACGTGCTTGACTATCGTTTTTATTTGGCTGACTCGGACGTTAAAATCCTTCTTCAGCGCAGTGGTAATGAGTATTCTGTGCACATACAAAAAGAAGAGTATGATGATATTGGTCTTGATTTTGAAACACCTTTGATGGACGAAAAACATACCTGCAAAAACGGTTGTATTTTTTGTTTTATTGATCAAAACCCAAAAGGATTGCGTGAGTCGCTTTATTTTAAAGATGACGATTCTCGACTTTCATTTCTTCATGGAAATTATATTACGCTTACCAATATGACAGACGAAGACGTTGAACGTATTGTTAAGATGCGTTTTTCTCCTATTAATATATCTGTTCATACGACCAACCCCGAGCTGCGAGTTAAAATGATGAAGAACAAACGGTCGGGTGAGGTACTAAAATATTTAAATAGCTTTAAAGAAGCCGGACTTTCAATGTGCGCTCAAATCGTACTCTGCCGCGGAATAAATGACGGAGATGAGCTGATTAGATCTATGAACGATCTTGCGGAATTCTTCCCGCAGCTGATCAGCGTTGCGGTTGTTCCGGCAGGACTTACAAGGTTTAGAGATAAATTATATCCGCTTTCTGATTTTTCTTCAAAAGAGGCAGCACGAGTTATCGATGTTATAGATTCTTTTGGAAAGAAGCATAAAAAGAAGCACGGTACAAGGCTTATATACGCTGCTGACGAATTTTATTTGAAAGCAGGGCGACCTATACCTAAAGCTGACTATTACGAAGATTATTCACAGCTTGATAATGGAGTTGGAATGCTCAGATCTTTTTTTGATGAGTTTAACCTTGGAGTTGATTGCTTGACCAAAGCAGAATTCAAAAAAATGCATAGCCGAAAGATTTCTGTTGCTACGGGAGTTGCGGCATTTCCCACTATCTCCAAGCTTGCGCATCGTCTTGAAAAAATGATTTCGGGACTTTCTATAAATGTCTATGAGATAAAAAATCGTTTTTTTGGCGAAAGTATAACTGTTTCCGGCCTTTTGACGGGCGTGGATATTATGGAGCAATTGTCGGATAAAGAGCTTGGAGAAGAGCTTCTTTTACCTAAAAATTGCCTAAAACATGGCGAACAGGTCTTCCTGTGCGGTACAACGGTTGATGAGTTGTCCGAAAGACTTGGTGTTTCTGTTAGAATTTGTGATAATGACGGACAGCTTTTTGTTGATGCGCTTCTCGGTATTTAATGTCGGTTGCGTGACTGTTTGTGAAAGGAGTAAAGTATGTCAAAACCAATAGTTGCGATAGTAGGGCGTCCTAACGTCGGAAAAAGCACTTTGTTCAATAAAATTATAGGTGAACGCCGTTCTATTGTGGAGGATACTCCGGGTGTAACTCGTGACCGCATTTATGCAGAGGCGGAGTGGAGCGACCGTAAATTTGTTTTAATTGATACCGGTGGTATAGAGCCTAAAAGCGAAGATACTATTTTAAAGCAGATGAGAATTCAAGCTGAGGTTGCTGTATCGACGGCAGATGTTATAGTTTTTATGTGCGATATACGTGCAGGACTTCTTGCCGATGATAGAGATATTGCCATAATGCTGAAAAAATCCGGCAAACCTATCATACCTGTTGTGAATAAGGTGGACAGAGTAGGCGAGGTGCCGTATGAGTTTTATGAATTCTATGAATTGGGGTTTGAGCGCGAGCCTATTCCGCTTTCGTCGCTTCACGGCACCGGTTCGGGAGATCTGCTTGATTCTATACTCGAAGTTTGCGATTTTTCTGATGATGAAGATTCTAATGATGACATAATCAATGTTGCCGTTATTGGTAAGCCTAACGCAGGTAAATCATCTGTTATAAATAAAATGTGCGGTGAAGAGCGTCTTATAGTATCCAATATTGCCGGTACTACGAGAGATGCTGTTGACACGCGCGTCGAGAATGAACACGGAGTATTCAACTTTATTGATACCGCTGGAATACGTCGCAAATCAAAGGTAGAGGACAAAATAGAAAAATACAGCGTTTTGCGCGCGCATATGGCGGTAGAACGCGCTGACGTTTGCATTCTGATGATTGATGCCGCAGACGGTGTCACCGAGCAGGACGAAAGAATAGCAGGTATATCGCACGAAGCCGGAAAGGCTTGTATAATAGCAGTAAATAAGTGGGATACTATCGAGAAGGATAATTCTACTACCAATACTTATAATAATGAGATAAGAACAGCACTTGCATATATGCCTTATGCACCGATAGTTTATCTTTCTGCAAAAACAGGGCAGAGAGTTGCTAATTTGTATCCAATGATTAAAAGTGTTTATGCTGAAGCATCCAGACGAATCAGCACAGGTATGCTTAACGATCTTTTGAATGATGCGATGGCTCGCGTTCAGCCGCCTTCGGATAAAGGCAAAAGACTTAAAATTTACTATATGACGCAGGTTTCGACCAATCCTCCGACTTTCGTTATATTCTGTAATTCCGAGGAATTGTTCCATTTCTCTTACAGAAGATATATAGAAAACTGTCTTCGTGATACTTTCGGATTTGAAGGAACACCGATAAAACTTGTTATCAGACAGAAGGGTGACGAAGGACAAGCTTGACCTATTATGATTTTAGGGTGATATTACGAGGTAAAAATGTTTATAGATAATGTTGAAATTTATGTAAAAGCAGGTAACGGTGGAAATGGCGCAATTTCGTTTCACCGTGAAAAATACGTTTCTGCCGGTGGACCTGACGGTGGTGATGGCGGCAAAGGCGGAAATGTTGTGCTTAAAGTAGACGATGGTGCTAATACATTGCTTGCTTTTCGTTATAAGCGTAAGTTTATTGCGGAGAACGGTGGCAACGGTATGACAAATAAGATGCACGGTAAAAGCGGTAAGGATACCGTAGTGCTTGTTCCTCCCGGAACTCTTGTTAAGGAAAAGGAGAGTGGCAGAATCATTTTTGATATGGCTAATGCCGAGGAATTCATTCTTTGTAAGGGCGGCAGAGGAGGATGGGGAAATCGTCATTTTGCAACGCCGACCAGACAGATTCCGCGTTTTGCTAAAAATGGAACGAAGGGCGAAGAACGTACGGTTGTTTTGGAGCTCAAAATGCTTTCCGAGGTTGGACTTATCGGCTTCCCGAATGTTGGCAAATCATCAATCTTGTCCTGCATTTCTGCTGCCAAGCCTAAAATTGCAAACTATCATTTTACAACCCTTTCTCCGAATCTCGGAGTCGTTTCCGTAAGAGAAGGTAAAGGCTTCTTGGCGGCAGACATTCCGGGTCTTATTGAAGGCGCATCCGAAGGTGCCGGACTTGGGCACGCGTTTCTTCGTCATGTAGATAGGTGCCGTCTGCTTTTGCATGTTGTAGATATTTCCGCAACCGATGGCAGAGATCCTGCTGACGATATTGACAAGATTGATTCCGAGATTGTTAATTATTCTAAAGAGCTTTCAAAGCGTCCTCAGATAATAGTTGCCAATAAATGTGATGTTGCGGATATGGACTCCGATACGGTAAAAAGATTCCAAAAACGTGCAAAAGAACTCGGCAGAGATGTAATTTATGTATCTGCCGCAACGCGTGAAGGTCTTGACGAACTCGTTAATTTTACTGCAAACAAATTGAAGGATCTTCCGCCGCTTATGGTTTATGAACCGGAAATTTTGCCGGAAGAGGATGCGGGAAATGCATCTTCGGGAGCAAGAGAAACTATTGTGCGTTGTGAAAA
Organism: uncultured Ruminococcus sp.; assembly: GCA_964424525.1. GTDB lineage: Bacteria > Bacillota > Clostridia > Oscillospirales > CAG-272 > UBA1740. The sequence continues at coordinate 4,686 of CAYRJG010000024.1, read as the reverse complement.
CGAAAAATATATTGTTGAAGGCGAATGGCTCTTTAACTTTATGGGGCAGATTAATTTCTCAGATTATGAATCGCTCAATTTCTTCCAACGAGTTCTTATTAAAAACGGAGTTATAGATAAGCTTCGCGAGGCAGGAATTCGAGAAGGTGACACCGTTTCGATTTACGATTTCGAATTCGATTTTGTATATTGATATTTTGAATATTTCAAAGCAAAAAACTGCCAATCGGCAGTTTTTTTGCTTTATTAATAGGTTAAGCCAAATGCTTGGTTTATTCCGCCTCCGATGATTTTTGCGGCTGCATCGGTAATTTCATCTATCTCTCTCGGGGAAACGTAAAATAATCCCGCGCTCGGATCGCTTTCGATTTCGGGGCTGAAATTTCTTATGTCCATAACGGTTGGAACACCTATTCCTATCACGGGCACTTCCATAACGTTTCTGGTAATAGGGGATTTTAGATTTCCGCATCCTCCGGGAAATAGACCGGTGTCTGATATTTGTATGGTTGTTCCCAGTCTCGATGTTGAATTTGTCATAATTGAGTCTATTGCTATTATAACGTCGGGCATTATTTCGTTGCAGATAGCTTTTATTATTTTGCTGCTATCCATTCCCGAATGAGCAGAAACATCGGGGCAAAAAACAGCAATTTCAGAACATTCAAGACTGTCAAAAAAATCTTCTTCGTATACTCTGATGTGTAATGTTGGCTTTACACGGCACGCGCTCTTTGGTCCTATGGAATCGGCTGTCATTTTCTCGTTCCCGAATCCCGCAACCAGAATTCTTGCAGGCATAACCGCAATATCATCACAAATGCGGCATAGCTTTTTTGCGATTTCTTCTTTTGCGTCATCAATATCGTCATCATCCAGTAAATCGAGCCTTGATAAATTGAGAGTGTCATATATTCCGCAAGGGCGACCGATGGATTTTGCTGTGCTTTCGTTTGTTATTGTAACTCGTTCCCAAGAGCCAACAGGGCAGGTATGCTTTTCAAATTCTATTCCTTTTTTGTTAACGTCAGCCTTGCCTCTTTCGCAGGCTAAATCGGTGTATATGTTTCCTGTCAATGAGCTTGAGTTGAAATAATAGTTATACATCTCTGTGCTTTCCTTTGCTTTTTCTTTAAATTATTGCCAGCTAAAACAATAATATACGATTTATATTATAAAAATGCACAAAAAGAATGCTGATTTTTGTGCATAAGGGCGAAAAAAATCAAGATGAAAAATTAGTGTTGAAAAAAACTCTTATTTATGTTAAAATATATAAGAATTACCATACGTTTTGTTGGTTGTTCATGGATAACTTTAATTTTGCCGCGTTTGCGGCAGGGGAGAATACTATGAAAAAAGTTTTAAGTTTGGTGCTGACTCTTGCTACCATTCTCACAGCTTCGCTTCTTCTCGCATCTTGCGAAGCACCTGAGACTCCGGGGGCAGAGGTCAAGGTTTATCTTGGCGATGCGGTTTATGATTTTGATCCCACGGATTACTATACCGATAGTAATGCGGATCAGCTTATGAGCCTTATTTTTGAACCGTTGTTCTTTATAGATGAGGACGGTGATATTGAGTGCGCAGCTGCTGATGATTATGATGTTGATGAGGAAAAGCGCACTATTACCATTGAGATTCGTGAAACCTATTGGTCCGACGGAACTAGGGTTAAAGCTGAAGATTATGTTTATGCTTGGCGTGATGTTATTCTTGGAGCAACCAAGCCTAATCCTGCAGCAGCACTTCTTTATGATATCGAAGGCGCGCTTGAAACAAAGCAGGGAGTTGCTGATGTTGATTTCGGAGCGCAGGCAAGTTTGTTTGAAATAACTATTAAGTATCGCGAGGGTGCTGATTATGAGCAGCTTCTCAGAAATCTTGCTTCTATTCCAACATCCCCTCTTCGTCAGGATTCTGTAAATCAGGCTCCTACTTATTGGTCTAAGAACTCCAATACGCTCGTTACAAACGGTCCGTTCAAGATTACTATGCTTAATTATCTTACCGGTGAGTTTGTGCTTGAAAGAAACGTAGGCTACCATCAGGATCCGAATACTGTTGATTATGATGATGAGGTAATTCCTTACAAGCTTGTTTCTTTTGTTGCAGCATCCGGTGAAACTATTGAGTATACGTACGAGGAAGTTCAGAATAAAATAGTTTTCTACACAACAGAAGCTCCTCTTGCCGAGCGTGAGGCTAATAAGGATAATGCTATCAAGGCTGACGATCTTTCTACCTATACATATCTTTTCAATACCCGCAATCCTCTTTTTGCAAAGAAATATGTAAGACAGGCTCTTTCGATAGCTCTTGATCGTGACGTTATAGCTCAGGCTATTACATTCGCAAAGCCTGCAGATGGATTTCTTCCCGATATAGTATATCAAAATAATTCAAAAGCTCTTATTTCTGCAAGCATGAAGTTTGATGAAGCTGTAAATTTGCTTAACAAGGTTGACTTTACCGGTATTGATAAATCCTTTACATTAACTATCAATAATGATGCAGAAAGTGTTGCAATGGCAGAGCTTGTTGTCGGCACTTGGGAAGCTCTTGGCTTTGATGTAACTCTTAAGATTGTATCCGATAAGGATGTTACCATTAAAGATTTCTCCACAAACTCCGATATGGAAATAAAGGATTCTGAGCTTCAGGTGATACTTAAGGAAGCTTCTTGGGGAAATGCTGATTTTGATGTAATTGGTTTGGACTGGCAGATGTATTCGTCTGATGCTTTTGTAGCACTTTGCGCGTTTACCACCGATATGAATGGTAATGGAGTAGAGTTCTCTCGCACTGACGGTTCTGTAAACATACGCGGCAACGTAGCAGGTTGGTCAAACGCAACTTATGATTCTTATATCAAGGCTGCATATAATGCAACCGACTCTGCAACCAGAGATGAGAACCTTCTTAAGGCTGAGGCTTTGTTGGTTGATTCTGCTGTAGTTGTTCCTGTAGTTTATAACCAGAGCTTTGCGTTTGTTAACGAAGATCTTTCTGACGTTGAAGTGAACGGACTTGGAAACTTTGTTTTAACCGAGGCAGAGCTTGACGAGTAAACTATCAACATTAATTGATTTTTACCCGCAACGGCACCGTTTAATACCGCGGTGCCTCTGCGGGTTACTTTATATATTTTAATTGAAAAGGTACAATTAATGAAAAAAAAGCAATTCGTTTTAAAAACAACTATTGATATAAAAATATTTTTATTGTTTTTGCTTGAACAAATTAGATATCCGATTGACCATACAACGCTTATAAATATCGTATCGGAAAACACCGATGAAATTCAAATGGGGTACGATGAATGCTTGGCGGATCTTGTTGATGCAGGTCATTTGCTATTTGATGAACTTGATGGTGAAAAGTATTATATGATATCTGATAGCGGCAGAATGGTCGCGGCGGAACTGATTGATAGCTTGGACGGAGAATTCAGAGAAAAGAGCATAAAGAGTGCCATAAAGCATATGTCGCTTTCTCGTAGCAGTGTAAAGCTAAATTCATCTGTTGAAGAAACTGAAAACGGTCGTTATAAGGTAAGGATGATTCTTACCGATCCAACCGGTGAATTGGCAGATGTTTCAATTACTGTTTCTTCGCGCAACGAAGCGGATAAAATTAAGGCAAATTTTGAAACTCGCCCGGAATCCGTTTATAGGGGAATCCTATTTTCTGCTTCGGGGCGAATCGAATATATTTCTTGATTTAAAGCGCGGTTATCCTGCTTCGTTTTTTATAAGGATTTTACTGCGCTTCTTTCTTTTTTTGAAAAGCAATAGGTTTTATATGATGGTAAAACCATAAATTCTTCAAGTTTTTAGGCGATTCGACGAAAAAACATCTTGCTAATTCGGAGTAATTGTACAAAGTTTTTAAAAATGCTTGAATTTTTCTTAATAAACTCTTGACAAAATATTAATAAACATTTATAATGAATATATATAAAGGCGGGCAAGTTATGGATAAATCACAGGAAACGGGGATAAACGATTTAATTGTTTGTGTTCGTGAGCATGATGATGCGGCTTTTACAGAGCTTGTAAAGCGTTATACTCCTATGATAAAAAAAGTAATTGTCGGCTTTTATAGCCCGAATATTAATTCGGACGAAGCATTTTCGGAGGCATGCGTTGGGCTTTATCGTGCGGCTCTTTCGTATGATTTTTCGAGGTCGGATATTACGTTTGGTTTATATGCACGCGTATGTGTATACCATCGTATGTGCGACTTGTTTGGAAAGGATGTTTCGGCTAAATATGCATTGATTGATGATTTGGATGTTGAAAGTTTTCCGGTTTCGGATGCGCTTGAAAACAGCATTGTAGGTCGGGAGATGCTTAACGGTCATCTCGCGAGAGCGAGAGAAATTTTATCGGAATACGAATATAATGTCTTCCTCCTTTATATTGAAGGGTATGCGACATCGGATATTGCAAAAGAACTGAATCGTTCTGCGAAATCCGTTGATAACGCGAAGGCTCGTATTTTTCGTCGCCTGCGCGAAGAAAAAAATCGTTTTTCGACTTTTGATTAGTCTATATGCCCGAGTAGCTTAAGGGAGAGCGTTGTTTACAAAGGCGTCGGTTGGAATCCGTCTAAGGGCAAAAAATAAAACCTATTTTAAGTGAGGAAAAACAAACATGTTCCAGGACAAGACATTGAAGTGCA